>JBMCFH010000021.1:0-29904 GCA_048620455.1 Chloroflexota bacterium
GAGGTCGTTGGAGTTGTAGAGAGAGTAGAGATCAGGGATTGGAGATCGGAGATTGGAGGTTGAGTCGCTGCGGTCGGCGGTCTGTCGTCAGCAGTCCTCCGGAGAGGCGATGATGACGATAGTCGAAGATTATGTTCCTTTTGCTGCCTCTACGCCGGCAGCCTGACGCTAAACGTGCTCCCCTCCCCTTCTTCGCTGGTCACGTTGATTTCGCCGTCGTGCGCGTCGATGAGGCTCTTGACAATGGCCAATCCCAGGCCGGTGCCTACGGCCCTGTTGCGGTGCTTGGACACGCGAGAATAGCGGTTGAAGATGGTCGGTAGCTCGTCGGCGGGGATACCATAGCCGCTGTCCTGGACGTCGATGTGCACGTACTGCCCGTTCATGTGGGCCTTCACGCGCACCTCTCCCTTCTCCGGTGTGTACTTGATGGCGTTGGAGAGCAAGTTCTGCACGATGCGTCCTACCTTCTGGCGGTCTGCGTGCACGAAGATGGGGGAGTCGCCGCAGCGGAAGTGCAGGCTGATCTCCTTTTCCTGAGCCTGCGCGCGGCTGGACTCCACCGTTTCCTCGATTAACGATGCCAGATCAAAGTTTTGCCGTTCCAACAACACCGGCCCGCCCGATTCAAGATGCTCGATATCCAGAATGTTGTTGACGATCTCCAGCAGAGCCCGCTCGTTGCGCAGGATGATCTCTGCCATGTGCGTGCGTTGTTGCGGCGGGAAATCGGGGTGATCGCGCAATAATGAGGCGTACCCGTGGATGTTGGTCAGTGGCGAGCGCATATCGTGTGTCAGGACCGCCAGGAAGGCGTCTTTCTGCTTGTTCAGCTCCGCCAGCGATTCATTGGCCTCCACAAGTTCCTGCGTCCGCTCGGCGATGATTTCTTCCAGCCGCTCCATGTGCGCGCGCGTGCGGGCCACGTAAAGGCGGAAAGCGTATGCGGAAAGAAAGACCGGCAGGAAGAAAATGGCGATACCCAGCGCATCGAACTGTCGCACGGCTGTGGCCAGGACGCCGCCGCCCGCGCCGAGCACGACGACGTTAATGGGCATGGCCCAGCGATTACTGTGCCAGAACTCCAGCGGCTTTATCCCCTGCTGCAGGTAAAGAATGCCGATAAGCAGCCAGAGATTGAGCTGGTCGCCCACGATGGCTGCCAGTAGCCAGGGCAAAACCTCCCCGGCAAAGGTGCCGCCCTCCAACGCGCCGGCCGTGACGGTGTAGACGATGCCGGCGGCGTAAATGGAGACAACGCTCATGCCGGTGTTGAAGGCGAGTTGCTCCCAGCTCCCTTTCCACTCGGGCGACTCCACGCGCTTGATAAGCCAGATGCTGAGGTTGGCGGCGGTGGCGATCAGAGCCGCGGCTGCCGGTCCGTAGAAGGGAACGGCGGCCAAACTGACGGCTGTGCTTACCTCGAAGGTGACCTCCGCGCCCGTGGCGGCAAATTGAGCCAGGACACCAAGGGCCGCCAGCAGCAGAAAGATGTGCAGCGGCTCATACGTCGGTACCTGCAGCACACCCACAACAGTCAGCACCAGACCCAACCCGCTGACGAGCAGCAAGTAGGCTATTCGTGCCCTCGCTTTCACCGGCGCTAACTCAGCCACGCGATTCGCTACCGTTCCTTTGTTCGTTATCCAGTCCCGCCAGGATGGGGTGTTTACAGCTGCAACGAGACGGGGAGTGAAATAGGTCAATATCCCCAGGAAACGTCTCCCGAGGATATTCTCGTTTTACTGTGAAGACACAAACATCTGTCTGGTGTAGATTACTCGTAATCCGGGCGCAGGCCATTCCACAGGTAGCCACCATTCCACAAGTAGCCACCGTTCCATAAGTAACCGCCATTCCACAAGTAACCGCCGTTCCACAGATAGCCACCGCTCCAGGCGTCGCTGCCGACCCAGCTATAACCGCTTTGCCAGACACCGTCTTCTTCCCACGTCTGCCAGTCGGTGCTGCCGTTCCACAGATAACCGCCGTTCCACAGGTAGCCACCATTCCATAAATAGCCACCGTTCCACAGGTAGCCGCCGTTCCACAGGTAACCGCCATTCCACAGGTAGCCGGCGTCTTCAGCCAGCAGGTTGCCCTCTTCGTCGACCAGTTGGAAGGCGCCGTCGCGGTAAACCACGGGGCCTACATACTGCTCGCCGGGCGTCATGCCGCCGTTGGCTTCGCCGTCGTACGTGTCGGCGAGGGCGTTGGACACCGACAGGCGGCCCGCGCCCTGTTGCAGGACACCCCATACCAGCGAGCCGTCGTCATACGTAGCCGGCTTCGCCGAGGCCATCAGAGTGTACTTGACCTGATTGGGCGTTAACTCTGGTCGCTGTTGCAACAGCAGCGCTGCTGCACCGGAGGTAACAGCCGTTGCCGCCGATGTGCCTGCTGCCTGATAGAAGCGGCCCTGAACGCGCGCCTCACTGTTTTCGCGCGCCCAGTGGGCGGTGCGGTCCATCTGCGAAACCATGTGCGCGCCGGGGGCGATGAGGTCTGGCTTTACAAAGCCGGTTTCCGTGGGGCCGACGCTGCTGAAGGGCGGGATGTAATCGTCGCTTTCGTCGCCGGGCGTGTAATTGTCAGTTAACGCGCCAACGGTAATGACGAAGGGATCGTTGCCGGGAGCCGCGATGCTCAGGGGGTCAGGTCCGCCATTGCCGGCCGCGGCGACGACCACGACACCGGCATCCCACAGGGCCTCCACGGCCTGGTTAACGGGGTCGGCCCAGTAAGGGCCGCCGATAGCGCCTACCAGCGACAGGTTAACCACGCGGATGTTGTAAGCATCCTTGTTCTCCAGGATCCAGTTGAGACCCTCGATGACGTCGGCGTAACTTCCGCGCCCCTCTGCGTCAAGGACGCGGACGTCTACGAATTCCACGCCGGGCGCCACACCTACATAGCCGTCGCCCTTTCTTTCATTGTTGCCCACCAGCCCGGCGATAAAGGTGCCGTGCCCGCCGGGGTCAAAATCGTTGGGGGTAGTGCGATCGTCGACTGCGCTGTAACGCGCTACCACGCGATGGTGGGCCCAATCGAATCGTTGCGAAATTCCCGTATCGACGATGGCCACGGTAACGCCTTCGCCGGTGACACCCTGGGCCCAGGCCTCATCGGCGCCAATCACCTGAGGGAAATCAACGGATAGGTTCGGGTTGCCGCGCCCGGCGCTGTTCACCACGTTATCCTGGTAAATGGCCGCTACCCGGCTGTCGCTTTCCAACGAGGCCACGGCGCGCGCCGGCACGTGGGCGGAAACACCGGAAATGATGTCAAGATGCTCGCTTACCTGACCACCGTGTTCATGCACGGCAGCGGCGGCGAGTTCTGTGCTGTGCGCCTGGACAATGACGGTGGCAGAATCCTGGGCGCCAGCCGCCACGAACATGAGCAGGAGAGCCAGAGAGGCTGCGACGATGAAAACTCGATGTTTCATTGGTAACTCCTTATCAGCCGAGCACACTACGCGTAGGCTAACTTTCAGACTATGGTCCAGTATCGATCACTCACCAGGCTTCTTCAATAGGAAATTAGGGGTGCAGACGTTGGTGTGGGAGGAAAGGGGGGTGTGCTACGAGCCGTCGTTATCCTGCTGACGTCTCTTCAGTAGACGAGAAGCAAGCGAGCCTTGCGGCTCCTGGCCCTCTTCTTTTTCGGGAGGCGCGCCGGGCGCCGGAGCGGGCGAGCGGGGCTCTGGCGCCGCCCTGTCCGCCGGCGTGGGCGCTGCCTCTCGTTGCTCCTCGCGTCGCGCTGTGGGCGTCTGGGGGGCGTCACTCTGTGGCGAAGGTCGCTCCGCACCCGGGGCGCCGCTTGCGGCGCCGGCGCGCTCTTTGGCTTCGAACAGCCGCGCGACCTGTTCCGAGCGTTGCGGCGCCGCCGCCGGCGGTCGCACCCGACCCAGGATAGCGCCCCAGGCCTTCTGCACGTCGCGCCGCGTCAGCGCCAGCCGCCGCAGCGCCACGTCGACGGGCAGCAGCAGGACGGCGAGGATCGTGAGCCAGGGCCAGATGGGCCGCGTGGTGCGCTCGCCCGCCAGTGTGTGGGCGAAGGCCTGGGCGGGATCGTCGCCGATGTCGCGGCCGTTACTCGTCGCAGCCATCTGTTCCAGCAATTGCGTATCAGCTTCCAGTTGACGATACTCTGGTGAGTAGCCGAGCACCCAGCCGCTGGTCTGGGCCACGGTGGGGCCGCTCTCGGCGTCGCCCGCTTCTGATTGGGCCTCGCCGGCCACGCGAATCAGGTAAGCGCCTTCTTCTTCGGGTGCAAACTGTCCCTGATAGCGTCCGGGTGCGACCTGTTCCAGAGGGACTGCGGACACCTCACCGCCGGGGCCCACGACGTTGGCGGTCATTTGCGCGTCGTTGAGGAAATCGCCGTCGCTGCCGCGCACGTCAGCCGTGAGCGAGGCTGTTTCCTCTGAAAATTGCACCGTGGTCTCCACGTTGTTTTCGCGGTCTTGCGTAATCGTCCAGCGCACGGCCTGCGCCCAAAAGGTGGGGAATCCTTCCCAACGCACCCAATCGGTGGCCCAGCGCCCGGTGGCGTCCGAGGTCCAGGCTACGGAACGGCCCAATCCATACTGCCAGCTTGCCAGGAGCGGGTCGCCCATATGGGTTTCCAGGATGACCTGGGCGGAGGCCTTGGGGCTGGCGCCCACATAGCCGTACAGCGGGGGCGTCTGCTGGATGTTAGCCAGGATGGGACTTCTGTTGGCGAGCGAGGGGAAGAAGCGCTCCTCGACGAGGTAGGAGCGTTGGATCGAGGTCGTTTCCTGTGTAAAAATCTGTGGCAGGTTGGCGGCTTCGTAGGTCAGGTGAAAGCGACCCTGGCCCAGCTCCGCCATCTGCTGCAGCCAGGGAACGTCCTTGCCGTCGCCGATGGCTACCATGGAGACGGTAACGCCCTCAGCCACCAACCCTTCAATCAGTTCCGGTACCCCTGTCTGCTCATTGGAATCGGCGCCGTCGGCGAGGACGATGATGTGCCGTATCTGTGCTTCCGCTTCCGCCAGGGCCTCAGCCGCCGCCTCCATGCCAGTGCGCACGTTAATGCCACCGCCGCCGGCGCCGATTTGTCGTATCTGGCTGATGATTGGCTCTTTATCCGCGGCGGACGCAGGACCGATGACGTTACTGGGCACCGTGTCCACGGGAATGACGGTGATTTCGTCGAAGTCGTGTAACAGCTCCACAACGCGCGCTGCGGCTTCGTTGGCCAGTTCAATCTTGGTCAGGCTGCCCTCCTGCATAGACATGCTACCGGAGCGGTCGACGACGATGGCCATGGCCACGGCGGGAAAGCGGTCCTGGTCCTCGATCTGCATATCCAGGGGCAATGCCTCCTCCAGCGGTGTGCCGTAATAGCCGCCCATGCCATAGCTCTGTGGCCCACCGACGGCGACCAACCCGCCGCCCAGGTCGCGCACGTAGCTTTGTAAGGCGCTCATCTTCAGAGGGTGCAGGTCCCTGGCGTTGACGTTGACCAGCAGCACCGAAGCATAGTTGCTGAGCTGCGAAAGCGACGCGGTCAGCTCGGCGGGCGTCACGCGATCCACGGGCAGCCCCACGTCTTGCAGGGCCTGTTCCAGCTGGGCGCTCTCGTCGGGCAGGGGCTGTTCATCCTCGCCGCTCCCCTCGTGCGCCACCAGCAGCAGGCGCGGCGGGCCCACGATCTCGGTATAAGCCGCCAGGCGGTTGTTCTGATAGTATGCGTCCTGTTCCGGCGCCAGCTCAACCGTGTAGCGTGCAAACTCCTGCTCCGTGGCCCGCAGCGGGATCGAAAAATTGTTGGCGCCGCTGTTTAGCTGCACCTCAGCTTCGTGCACCACGCTCCCGCTACCCAGCACGCGCAGGGTGGCGGCCATATTGCTACTGCTGAAAACAGAGACGTCAACGCTGAAGCGCTCGCCCTGGATGACGCGAGAGGGGGCGCTCACGTCGCCGATGCCCGCTTCCTGTAATGCCTCAGAGCGCGTGAGGGGCACGTAGTCGATTTGCACGCCGGCGGCGGCTGCCAGTTGCGCCGCCTCCTGGGGGTCGCCCAGCGTAGCGGCGCCATCGCTGAGGAGCACCATGCGCCGGGCGCTGCCGGCGGGGAAGAGCGCCAGCCCCAGGCGCACCGCCTCGTCCAGGTCGGTGTGCAGACCCTGCGGCGCGGAGGTCACGGGCGCCAGTTCTGACAACCCGCTCATGGGCCGGTCGACAAGGGCGTTCGCTCCGAAAACGACCACCGCTGCCTGATCATCAGGCCCCATCGCAGCCATCGCTTCGCGCACATATGCTTCGGCGGCGTCGCGCTGTTCGTTGCTAATGGAGTCGGAGGCGTCGAGGAGGAAAACGACGGAGAGCTCGTCGGCGGCGCGCACGATCTGGATCCCTGCCAGGCTGAGGACGAGCAGGGTGATGATCAGCAGGCGCAACAGCAGGCTGGCCCACTGGCGCGTCTGTCGTCGCCGGCGCGGCAGCGCCAGCCACACCACGTAGGGCAGGCTCAGCAGCAGAAGCAGGGCCAGCGGCGTGCTAAAGGTCATTGTGTGTTAAGGGTACTCAAATCGTCGGGCAGGCGCCAGCGCCGGCGCGGCTCACTCCACGGCAACCACGGGTAGATAAATGGAAAAGGTGCTGCCGTTGCCGTACTCGCTTTGCGCCTCCACACGCCCGCCGTGGGCGCGCACGATGAAGCGCGCCAGCACCAGACCCAGCCCCGGCCCGCCCCGGGGCCGTTCGGCGCGCAGAGGCACAAATCCTTGCCAGATACTTTCCAACTGCTCGGCCGGGATGCCCACGCCGCTATCGCGCACGTGCAAGAACAGCTCAGCGCCGTCGATGCCGCATTCCAGACGCACCACGCCCCCAATCTTGTTAAATTTGATGGCGTTATGCAGCAAATAGTGGATCGCTTCCGCCAGCCGGTGTAAATCGCCGCTGACCGGCGGCAGATGGGAATCGGCGCGGACTTCCAGGCGTACGCGACGAGCCTCAGCCATGGATGACACCTTGCCGATAGCCAGATCAATCGCTTCGTCGATGTGCACATCCGCCAGTTCAAAATCGCGCTGTTTCTGCACGCGGTCGGCGGTCAGGATCAGGTTGTTGATCATCACCTGCAGGTGCGACAGTTCCTGGGCAAGGTGCTCCACGGCGACGTCGTTGCCGTTCTCTTCTACTGTTTCCTCTAATTGCTGCAAGGAGCTGTGAATGCCGTTGAACGGCTGGCGTAATGCGGGCGAGACCAGCCGGGCGAATCGTTCGTGCAGCCCCAGTAATTCCTGTAGTTGCTGCTTTTCCTGTACCAGCAGTTGTAGCTGGGTGAAGGCGTAGTCGTTGACCTGCTGCAAGCTCTGCACGTTCTGTGTCTGCCAGAGCAACGGCCCGCCGTAGGCGGCCATTTCCTCCAGCCAGGCGAAATCAGGGTGTGTGTACGGTTCCCCGGTGTACTTCTCGCCCAGGACCAACACGCCCACGGGCTGCTCGCCCACGCACAGGGGCATAAATAGCTCGCGTCGCCCGTGTAAGAGGCTATCCTTTTCCTCGATGGTCATAGCTTCAAACGCCGGCAGCGACTCGATTTCATAGGCAGAGAGCGGCGGCGCAGGGCGGCGGCGCAGGTAGGCGGTAAAAGGGCTGTCCGCCGCAAGCGGTATCGTCGCCACGCCGCGCCCGTTGTTGGCGCTGTGACCGCTGTCCGCATCGCGACCCAGGGCTGCCAGCGGGCGTAACTGCAGCGCGCCGGCGGGGGCGTCTTCAGCCAGGTACAACCAGGCCTGCTCGCTGGAGAGGTTGAACTGTACCATTCGCAGCAAGAAATCACCCAGGGCGCGGGGATCGAGCAGGCTGGCGGTGAGTCCCGGTTGGTTGGCCAGCGTGCTCACCCGGTTGCGGCCCGTGGGCAGCAGCAGGCGGCGCATGATGCGCGGCGCCAGGCGGTTGATGGAGAGGAAAAGGCCCGTGAACAGCGTGGCTGCGACGCCCAGATCCAGAACGATGTCCAGGCGCTCGCGCGGCGGCATGATTCGAGTGAGGAACCACAGCGCCAGCCACGTCAGGGCGAAAATGACCAGGGTCGTCGTCAGGCGCGCTGCCGCGTGGCGCAGGGCCAGCTGCAGGTTGGGCATGTCGCTGCGCGTCAGGGCTAAGGTGCCCGCGGTTGCTCCCAGTATCAGGCCCAGCGCTCCCAGTTCCTGCCACATCGGCTGCCCCGGTTCCTGTACTAATCCCACGCCGCCGCCGATGGCGAACAACAGCAAGGTCAGCATCCAATAGTTGAGACGATTGCGATAGAGCGCGCTGAGCGCCTCCACGGTGGCCTGGCGAGTCAGCAGCACGGCCGAAAGCAGGGGCAGGAACAGGCTGGCGACCCACACGCCGGACCACAATTCGAAGTGGCTGCCTGTCTGCTGGCCTACCTGCCACGCCGGCAGTTCGTAGGGCCATATAGCAGGATCCAGCAACAGAGAGGCGAGCCAGACGACGAAGCTGATGGCGGCCATAGCGCGCCCGCGGCGACCGGGCACTGCCAGATAGCCGGCCGTTGCCAGCAAGAGGAAAAGCGAGAGCAGGCTGAGGGCGTGACGCCCTGCTGCGCGCCAGCTTATGGCTGTCTCTTGAGACAACGTCGTGCCGCCGTAGTAGCTGAGGATGCTGCTGGCCCAGAACGCGGCAGTGAGCAGGGCGGCGATCCAGTAAGGTGTGGCCCGCCCGCCACGCGTTTCGGCTCGAGCATAGACAATGATCAGCGCCAGGAAGCTTGCGGGCAATACGGCCGTGATTACAAACTGGTGAGTTAGAGTCATAAAGGATATAAGTGCAGGTCTGATTTTTCCCAAATTTATCCCAAATACACGTTTGCGATAAATTTGGGATATTTCGTGCGGGCCTACTTCAGAATATAGTGGGTCCCTTTCTTTGAGCCTATCTTAAGCAAGATATCGCGATCGACCAGATCGCGCAGGTCCAATCTAAGCGTTTCCGTAGATACGTCGGGGCACAATCGCTGGTATTCACGGTTGGTGATGCTACCATTTTCTTTCACATAGGCCAGCGCCCGCGTCTGGCGCTCGTTCATACGGTGAGCGCCGGTTCCCTGCGGGCGCGCCTGTGGCTTCTTTTCCAGGGTGACGCTGAAGGAGTGCGGCGTGGCGTGGAATGTGGGAGGTGGGTGGCCCGCGTGGACCATATCTTCGATCATGCGGTCGATGCCCAGCCCCAGCTCTTCGATATATCCCCAGTGGAAGAGGCCGTTGACCACGCGCGGATTGCGCGAGAAATGCTCTTCAACCAGGTTATCCAGGGTCATATAGCCGGGCAGACCGCCGGGGCTGATCACTTCCAGGCGATCGGCGTACATGCGAATCTCGATGCGCCGTCCGCGTATGCGGTAGTCACGGTGGGCTACGGCGTTAATCAGCGCTTCGCGCACGGCAAAGGCCGGATACTCGCTGCGCTCCTCCCGTTCCAGGGCATTGACGGCGGCGCCCACGCGCATTTCTTCCCAGATGATATTCCACACGCGGTCGACCATGCGCGCCAGCGGACCGCTCAGCTCGTCGCGGCGCCCATAGCCCGCGCCGCCGTCGTCGCTACGTGGTTCCGTGCCGGCGAACTTGACGAAGACAATGCCGCTCTGAGGAAGGAAAGCCTGGGGGTTCTTGCCAAAAAGAAGCATGCCGGCAACGGTGGGCTGGCCCTCGTGCGTCACGGCGCCACTCTCAAACAGCAGGTCGGAGAGAGAGCCCAGGCGCGCCGCGCCCCGCGTCCGCCGGCGGGTCAGGTACTCGTCGATGACCTGCGCATCGAAATCGTCGCGGCTGGCACCGGCGACCGACTCTTCCTCGAAATCGCCCACCGTCTTGCTGTTGGCCAGCTGGCGGATCTCGTCGCCGCTCAGGGGGCGATTTTCGTCACCGCTGCGCACAAGCACGCGCCCATCCTCCAGGCTGTGCAAATCCTGGCTGCGCCGCACGCGGATGCCTACAAACGACTGTTGGCCTGCGTCGATTGGCTGCCACTCGCTGGGCACGGGCGGGCGACACATGGCGGCGGCCGAGCGCAGAGCGCCCTCAGCTTCCTCTTCCCAGATCGGTTCGCCGGGCCGGCCGCGTTGGTCCACGCCGAGGATGATCAGCCCGCCGCTGGCATTGGCCAGGGCCACGAGGCACTCGGCCAGAGCCAGCGGGTCCGCCTCAGGCAGGAAGGCCAGTTGCTGGCCCGGCTTCTTATTTCTTAGCGGCAACATCGTTGCACTTGCCCATGATTATGGCAAGTATATCAGATATTGCCCTCGAGTTTAAAGGGGAGGGGTGTGGGGAACGATGGAGAGAGTTATTTCAGCTGTATCAGGCGCCGTTGCGAGCGGTGTCCACGACGCTGTTGTCGCTGCCAAAGCCGTTGGGTACATAGGCATCTGCCGCCTCGTCGTTCTCCCAGGTATGCCCGTCGATCAGGTAGCGAAATTCGATCTGGCTGTGCAGAGGCAGGCGCAGACGCGTCTTAAAGGGGCCGGACTTGAGTTGCTCCATGGCAATCGGCTGCCAATCGTTGCTCTCAATGACCAGCGCTACCGCATCGGCGTCGTCCGCTTCAATCTTGAACGTTACTTCGCACTCATCAATCGTTTTGAAAAACCGCTTCTTAAGCATGGGGATCTAATCCTCCGTCCTATTAGCCAGGCGCTCCCTGCTCGTTGGCGAAAAGGCGCCCCGGCAAGATAACTGTCACTGTGCCTGCTCGCGCCCGCCGCCCGGAGCCGTTGGAAAGCAGGCAAATCGTCCCAAATCGGCCGCAGATTAACAATGGAAAGACAGTGTGTCAAGCGCCGGGAGACGATTTATGGGAATCGCCTAACACGCTGCTACTGAAACTGTACAATGTGAACGATTTTGAACGAAAACGGGGAAGTGGAGATGAGGGGGAGATGAGAAGAGGGATCAGGTGTCCTGCGTATCACCATCGCCACAACAGGCGCCGGACATGCTTTCACTATATTCGCTCTCGGTGCGGGCGCCGTCCCCCAGGGCGCCGTTGGGCGCTACCCGCTCCCCGGGCGGCACGGAGCGCACGGAGTAGACGTTGACCAGGGCCTGGATGCGGTGTAAGACGCGCACCAACTGCCGCGCCGTCGTCACTTCCAGGTCCAGGACGAGCGTGGCGTGGTCGTTGTTCGTTTCGGCGTAAACCATGGGCAGGTTAATGCCTTCACCCTGTAACAGCTCGGTAATCTCGAAGAGCAACCCAGGCCGGTCGTAGGTTTCGACCTGCGCCGTAAAGCGGCGCACCTCCGACGTCTCTTCGGTGCCCCATTCCAGTTTCAGCGTGCGGTCGGAGAGTGGATCCAGGGGGATGCGGGCGCACTCCTCCTTGTGCACCGTTATGCGCCCATCGCGACGGGCGAAGCCGATAATCCTGTCATCGGGGCGCGGCTGGCAGGTGCGACACAGTTGCAGCGGGCGGCTGCCGGCGTTGTTAATGATGAACTCCTCGCCATCTTCGGCGCGCACGGTGCTGCCGATGTAGTGGCACGGCACCTGATCCCAGGATTGTTCGAGGACCTGCGTGGACACCGTGGTCGGCAGCAGTTCCGCGCGACCGAGTGTGTGGTACAGATCGGTGACCGATTCCTGTTCCAGAAGCATCGCCACCTGCTCGTGGGGGAAATCGGCCATGCCTAACATGGACAGTTCGTTTTCCAGAAGACGCCGCCCTTCGCGCACCGCGGCTTCTTCACTCAGGCGACGGAACCAGCGCCGCACGTGGGCCCGGGCGCGGTTTGTGGTGAGGTAGCCCAGATCTTCGTCGAGCCAGATGCGCTGTGGCGCGGAGCCGCGCTTGACGATCTGCACGCGATCACCGCTCTGCAGCGGTTTGTTGAGAGAAGCCGGCTGGTCATTGACCAGCGCCACACGACACTGGTCGCCCACTTCGGAGTGAATCATATAGGCGAAATCCAGCGGCGTGGCGCCCTGTGGCAACTCCTTAACATCCCCTGCCGGCGTATAAACCATGATCTGGTCGCGGAACACATCCTGCACCACGCCCTGCACGCCGACACGAGGATCCTGTGGTTCCAGGTTGATCGTTTCGCTGATATTGTCTACGAGCGCGTCCACGCGGTCGGCGATTTCGCTGGACCACAGCGGCACGCCCAGCCGCACCCAGCGCGCCAACACGCCGATTTCGGACAGCACGTTCATGGCTGCTGTGCGAAAGCGCACTTTTATACGCTGACCGCTGCTGTGAACCACGGTGGTGTGCAACGCTCGATAAAGGTTGTCGCGGGGCGTGGCGATGTAATCGTCGAACGTACCGGGGACCGGGCGCCACATCTGGTGTATCTCGCCAAGGGCCAGGTAACACGAGGGAATATCGTCGACGACCACTGCCAGACGTAGGGTCGAATCGATCTTAAAGCGGTTGCGCCGCCGCCGGTTGGGGCGCGAGGATTGGTAAACGGTGTAGATGTTTTCCGGCGAGAGCCGAATGTCCACGACGGAAATGTCCGCGCGCGTCAGGTGCTCGGCGATTTCGTGGCTGATTTTGGAGAAGGTGAGCTGGTGTTGGTGGCGCAACTGCTCCAGCCGCTGGCGTATATAGTGATAGGCGTCCGGATCGAGCACTTCCAGCGACAGCGCTTCCAGATCGTTTTTCACGTCCCACATACCCAGGCGGTTCGCCAGCGGCGCGTACACCGCCAACGTTTCTTCCGCCTTGCGTTCTTGCGTTGATTGCGACGTGGCCTTGATCGTGCGCATGTTGTGCAGGCGATCAAAGATTTTGATGATACCCACGCGCACGTCGTCGGTCATCACCCCAAACAGCTTGTGCAGGGTGGCGTCGCGCTCTTCTTCTCTGGAAAGCGTCTGCTCCGCGGCGTCGTCGGTGACTCGTTCGAACTTGGTGAGGCCATCCACGAGGCGACCCACCTCGCTGCCAAAGCGGGCTGTGATTTCATCGACCGAGACACGGGTATCTTCCACGACGTCGTGTAACAGGGCAGCCATGAGCGCCGGCGCGTCCAGATGATATTGGGCCAGGTAGTAGGCGATGGTCAGGGGGTGAGTGAAAAAAAGCTCGCCGGATTTACGGCGTTCATCGCCGTGCTCCTGGCGAGCAAGCTCAAAGGCCTCGCGCACGTGGCGCCGGTCTTCGGCCCCAAGATAGGTATTAATTAAGTCAAAAAACGTGGCCCCATCGGGCGAAATATGAGTCGTCGTCATTCACAACAGCAGCCCTTGTGAAGAATGGAACATACTCCTCATTTTACAGTTGAGCCAGAGCGGATACAAATGATCTTTACCAAACCTACATAAAAACCGCCGGTCTTCCACTCCGGGCTCCGGCGGTTCGTAACACCTGCACGTTAACGGAAAAGAGTGCGTTAGTCGCTTTCTGCTGCTACCTCTGCGCGGTTCTTGAAATCCATGAAGCGGTAGCCGACGCCGCGCTCTGTCAGAATATACTGCGGGTTAGAGGGATCCTCCTCTATCTTCTTGCGCAGGTAGTTGATGTAGAGGCGCAGGTAGTGTGTCTCGTCACGATACTCGTACCCCCACACTTTGGCCAGCAGCGTCTCGTGGGGCACCACCCAGCCGGCGTTCTGAATCAGGTGGTTCAGCAAGCGGTACTCGGTGGGACGCAGGTCGATGCGCTCGCCTTCCACGATGACCTGATGGCGATTGAAGTCCACCGAAAGGCGGTCGTCCACTTCCAGGATGGTGCGCGGCGGCGGGGCGGGCCACTCGGCGCGGCGCATAACGGCGTTAACGCGGCTGTTCAGTTCGCGAGGGCTGAACGGTTTGGTAATGTAGTCGTCGGCGCCCAGCTCCAGCCCGTGTATCTTGTCCTCTTCGTCCGCTTTCACCGTGAGCAGAATAACGGGTACGGTCGATATCTCGCGCAACATGCGCAGGGTCTCGAAGCCGTCCATTTCGGGCATCATCACGTCCATGATCACCAGATCGGGTAGATGCTGGCGTACTTGTTCCAGGGCCTGGATGCCGTTCTTGGCTTCGATGACCTGGTAACCTTCCAGCTCCAGGTTCATGCGGATGAAGCGGATCATGCGCGGCTCGTCGTCAACCACGAGGATCAGGCGCGAACGCGGCCCCTGCAGCGAAGAAGGTACTTTTTCAACCATATTGCTTCCTTCTTTCTATTCTATTCGCGAACGAAACCGATCACGTCCTCTACCTCGCCCGAGGGCAGGACCTGTACGAAGCTAATGCGGTGCCAGGGAATAACGACCTTATTGACATCTTCTTCCAGATAATGAAGGTCCTTGCCGTCGCGCCGGCGCGGGTTTGTAAGCGTCACCAGCTGATCCCCCGCCTTGGGCAGTTCTTCCAATTCGCAGACGATCGGTTCTTCGTTTGCAACGTGAACAATGGCAGTAACAGTCATTTACCACTCTACTATGTATCTAGTCATACTAATGGATAATAATAAAATCATTATAAGCATTACGCACGAAAGTGCCACGGGATGCTATTCCAGGAATACGTGGACTAGCAACTGTCCGAAGCGTAACTCATCGCCGTCGTGTAGTGGATATGGCAGCTCTGGCGGCAGGCGAAAGTTGTTGAGCTGTGTGCCGTTGGTGCTGTCCTGATCGACCACAAACACACCCTCTGCTGAGGAACTGATTGTGGCGTGGAGGCGCGACACGCCGGCGTCCATCCCTTCGTCTTGGGCCAGATCCAGCTCCGGGGTGACCCCGGCGGCGGGGTCCCGGCGTCCCACGCGGATATCCTGGACCAACGACAGGCGCACGCGCCGCCCGCTGCTGGGAATGACGAAAGTGACTGCGTCCGCCGCTACCGGTTGCTTCACTTCCTGACCTAACAACGACGGCTCGGTTGCCGGCCCCGGCACGTTGGTAAACGGATATAAGCGGCCGTCCGGTTGCTTTTCGGAGGCCAGCAGAAACTCACCGCACTCGCTGCAGTAGAGCGCGCCAGGGAGTTCGTGTGCTTTACAATTATGGCACTCAATCATCGTCTTTCTGCAGCCTGATGGCTGTGGTAATCAGGGCCCGCGTTCCGTACTTCAGCTTCTTGCGCCCGTCTTGGGAGACCGCGCCCCTCTGCGCCAGGCGTTGTTTTTCCAGCGCCGCCTGTTCGGCGAGCCGGGTATGGCCCGCAGCCATCAGGCGCGTGGAGAGGGTGTCCATGCGCCTGGTCGCCAGCGCCGTCTTGCCGGCCTCGAACTCCTCCCAGGCTTTTTCGTTCATGCGGTGCAGATTGAGCATTTCCACCGCTTTAATCACGATGGGCGGCGGAGACAGCTCCGGCTCGTCGGGTACCACCTCAAAGCTTGCTTCGTGGTGAAAAGCGCGATCTCTGAGCTGCAGGCCGGGCAGGTGGGCTACAATTTTCAGCGGTAGTCGTAAGTTCCCGCCCGCCTTCTGTGGGGGGATGACCAGCTCTAACAGCAGCGCCAGCGGCGTGCGCGCCTCCAGGTTGCCCAGCGGCACGGCGCCGCCGCTGAAAGAAAGCGGTTGCGAGAAAGGCGAGAGTTTGATTGCCTCTCTGCACTCGACCTCCGGCGGCAACTGCGCTTCCAGGCGCACATTCTGAGCGTAAATCGCGCCCAATCCCTCTATCTGTTGCTGAAGCGCCTCCACAATTTGCGCCGGGCGCCCGACGTAGGTGGAATGCCCGCCGCACGCTGCGACCAATTGATCCAGGAAGGCGTCGTTCCAGTCGCTGCCGATACCGAAGGCGCTTAACGTGATATTGCGCCGCGCAGCCATGGCTGCCAGGTCCAGACAATCCGCTTCGTCGCCATAGGTGTGCCCGTCGGTCAGCAGCGCCATGTAATTGACGTGACGTTCGAGCGACGCCCGCTGCAATTGCTCCAGGCCGGTGATCAATCCCTGGTATATCTCGGTGCCTCCAGAGACCCGCACGCTCTGAATGCGCCTGATGATCGTCTGTTTGTCCTGCGCCGGGCCCGCCGGATGGACGACCCTGGCCCGATCGCTGAAGCTGACCAGGGACACCACGTCGCTGGGCGCCAGTTGATCGACCACCGCTTTTGCTGCTGCTTTGACCTGCTCCAGCCGCCGCCCGCGCATCGATGTGCTGCGGTCAAAAATCAGAGCCAGGTTGAGCGGTAGTGTGGTTTGCGTCGCGTCCGGCGGTGCGTGCAGCATCACCAGGACGTAAAGCAACTGTTTGCCGGCGAGAGCGGGGATCGAGCGCCGGGAGCTCTGGATGTTGACCTGCAGCAAGTCCGGCGCGCGCCGGCGCCGCTTGTCGTCGTACGCTTCGCGCCGCTGCGGATCGCGAAGCACCTCGTACGCTTCCATTAGCTGGCGATAGGCAACGTTGGCGTCGGGATCGCGCGCGCCCTGGGGAAAGGTCTGGGCCAGCGTCGTAGCCGCCTCATCAATTTCTTCGGCCGTCGCCTCCGGCGAGAGGCCCAGAATCTGGTAGTAATCCGGAACGTGGCTCGTCATTGGTTGGTCGCTGTTCCTGCTGCGAAGCGCGATCCAGGTTTATAGAACAAAATCGACGAGGACGGCGGTGATATTATCAGTGCCGCCGGCTGCCAGTGCTGCGTCGAGTAGCCGATCCACTTTCTGCTGTGGAGAGGTATCCTCTCTTAGCGTAGAAGCGATTTGCTGCTCGGGCACCAATCCCCAGAGTCCGTCGCTGCACAGCAGCAGCTGGCCCCTGTCGGGCAGCGCTCTGGTGAAAGCGTCGATCTGATCCAGGCGGTCGCCCATCAATGCCCGGTAAAGCAGGTTGCGGTCAGGGTGGATTGCCGCCTCAGCCGCGCTGATTTGTCCTGAATCCTGCAGGGCCTGTACCAGGGAGTGGTCGCGCGTCACCGCCGACAACTGGTCCTCCTCCAAGAGGTAGGCGCGGCTGTCGCCCACGTGCACCAGAAACAGGCGACCTGCTAGGATCAGGGCTGCGGTCAACGTCGTGCCCATTACCTTCTGAGGATCGTCGTTGGCGATGGCGGCGTTGGCCTGCGCCACCGCTTCCTGCAACACCTCCTGCACCGGCTGTTGTAAACCGGCATTCTGTTGCTGCAGCAGGGGGCGATAGACCTTGTCCATGACGTACTGCGCCACCATACGGGACACGGTTTTACTGGCTGTGTGCCCGTCGTTGTGACCGCCCATGCCGTCGGCTACGATAAACAGACCTACCTGGGGTAAGGGATCGTCTCCGCCGAAGTTGGAGACGAACGTATAGCAGGCGTCCTCATTACGCTGGCGAACGGCGCCGATGTGGCAGCGGCTGGCGACGTCCAGGCGCTGCTCTACTTGCGGCGCTTGCCGGCGTTCCGGCGGCTCGCTCTCCAGGACCTCGGGTTCTTGCAGCGGTTGTGTCGCGGGGAGCGGTGCATTGTTCCCCTCTGGATTGCGGTTCGTTGCCTCCCCGTCCGTCTGCTCTTGTGGCTCGCGGCCCTCGTTTCTGTCCTTGCCAAACAATAACTGTTCTAACCTGTCGCGCACGTTTCTACTCCAGCATCCATTCTACGCCGGGAGAGCGTATAGGTGGTGGTCGACGGAGCCGATGTAGATGACACCATCGACAATGACGGGTGACGAGATGACCATGTCGCCGGTCTGGAACCGCCAGCGCAGGCGACCCCGCCCACAACCTACACTATACACATAACCGTCGGTAGAGCCAAAGTAGACGGCATCGTCCCACACGGCAGGCGACGACGCGACCTGTCCCTCTGTCTCGTAGGTCCACAATTTGCGCCCGGAGCTGATTTCGATGGCGTAGAGGCCGCCGTCGGCGGAGCCGATGAACAGCGTGCCGTCGTGGACCACGGGGGACGAAATGATGGGCCGGTGCGTGCGCACGCGCCAGACGGGCCAACCGGAGGTGATGTCCAGCGCGTAGATGGTGTTGTCCATCGAGCCAACAAATACCATGCCTTCGGCCACTGTCGGCGTGGAGGTGACGGCGCGCCGCGCCTGGAACTGCCACTTAACCTCTCCTGCCAGGTCCAGGCAAAAGACGTAGCCGCCTTCTGTGCCGAAGAATACCTGCTCCTCGGCCACAAATGGGGAGGAGCGGATGGGGCTAAAGGCGTCGGTCTTCCAGGCCACGCGCCCGGTGGCTGTGTTGACTGCGTACAGATAATTATCGTCTGAACCGAAAAAGACGTGCTCGAAGCGAGCGCGCGGCGAAGAGTAAATCGGTCCCTCCGCACGCACGCGCCAGTTCAGACGCCCGCTGAAGCTGTGCAGCGCGTACAGATGGTGGTCGGCGGAGCCAATGTACACCGAGCCGTTGTAGACGTGGGGCGACGAGGCGATGCCGTCCGAGGCCGGATGTTTCCAGCGGAAAGAGCCATCGGCGGCATTGAGCGCGTAGAGGTTGTTGTCGTAAGCGCCTACAAAGACGGTGCCCTGTTCCACGGCGGGCGTAGAGCGGATCTCGTCCTCGCACTTGAAGGTCCAGACAGGAGATGTGTCTCCCCCATCGGTCACGGCAGTGGCTGCGGCTGCGGTATCCTGCCCTGATCGGACAGCGGGCGGCGTCTGCGACTGGCCATTCGTGCCCGACGCATCGGTGTCCGGCGCTACGCCGCTGCCAAAAATGGTTGCGACCCGTTCCAACGCCTCTTTCAGCTCGCCGGCGTCACTGTAGCGCTCGTCGGCGTTGTAGGAGACGCTGCGCATGATGATCCTTTCCAGCGCCGGCGAGACGTCGGGATTCACGGCCTGTATGGGCCGGTCCTGAAATGAGAAGGGGGGTTCCAGGCGCGGGTCCTGCCGCGTCAGCAAATGGTGCATCGTGGCGCCCAACCCGTAGACGTCCCCGGACGGGCTGGCGAGGCCGCGATACTGTTCCGGCGGTGCGTATCCTTCGGTGCCGATGGTCGTGTTCTTCTCTTCCGATTGGAACAATTTGGCAATGCCGAAGTCGATCAGGCGGATGCGCCCGTGCGGATCGAGCATCACGTTGGACGGTTTGACGTCGCGGAAAACGACGGGGTCTGGCTTGTGGTTGTGCAGGTGGGCCAGGACGTCACAAATTTGCAGCGCCCAGTCCAGCACTTGTTCCTGCGAAAAGAAAGTGGTTTCTTCGTTTAAGAGCGACTCCAGATCCTTGCCGCGGATGAACTCCAGAACCAGGTAGCTGCGGTCCGCTTCGGAGAAGTAGTCATAGACGTTGACGACCGCCGGGTGGTCCAGGGTAGCCAGGATGCTCGCTTCGCGTTCGAAGGCGCGGGTGGCCATGGCCCGGATTTTGGGATCGGGCGCCATGTTGACCATCTCTTTAACCGCGCACAGCTTGGTCGCGTTCGAGAATCGCATGTCGCGCGCCTGATAGACCGAGCTGAATCCGCCCACGCCCAGCGTGCCCACGATGCGATAGCGCTCCTGCAGTATGTCCCCCGGTTCTAACTGCCCGGAGCGCGCGCCGCGCTTGCGACCCTGTTCGCGCGAAAGTTGGCGTGTTGTCAATCCGCCCATAGTTGCGGTTGCCTGCCTTCTGTTTTGTCGAAAATGTCTCTTACTATGATCGATCAGGACCCGGTCTCTGACTATAGCGCATATGGGCTATGCACGCAGCATGCCGTCAGCGCCCGCGCCGCCAGAGGCGCTCGCCGCCTACCTGCGCCACGTGGTCTCGTAGTAGCGCTTCCATGGTCTGGGCATCGTTGAACAACGTGCCCAGTTGAGAGCCGTATTGCCGGCAGGCCGCTACACGGGCGCAGATCGCTGCTTCAGACAGAGGGATCACCTGCGGTTGCCAGTCGTTGCCGGCTGACAGCTGCTCTTGCAGCGATTGGGGGCTGCGTTGCACGTAAGGATAATCTTCATAGTAGAGCAGGTCCCGGCCGAACGTTTCCTCCGCCGCCAGGCGCACAAGCTGGTGGTCCACGTGGTTGCCCACAGCCAGGGGCGCCACGATGGTCTTGGCCTCGGGTAGCCGGGCCATCTGCTCCGCCAGCTCCTGCACCAATCGATGCTCCGCGGGATGCAGCGGACCGAAGATGTCTTCGTTTGAGGTGTACAGCGGCTCCTCCGTCTCCGGATGCAGGCGGTAGATGGCGTCGGGCAGCGTCCAATGCTGCACCTCCGCGCCAAGCTGCTCCGCAGCCGCCTCATCCTCGGCGCGGCGCATGGCTACTGCCTCGTTCGCCGGCAGCCCCCAGTTGTGGTGCAAGTATTCGGCGAAGAAGGAGCGAATCTCCGTTTGCGGCTCGCCCGCCGCCACGGTCACGATCAGAATGCGCTGCCCCGCCTCTGCCTGCTGGAAAATCTGCCCCCCACACGAAAGCGCCACGTCGTCCAGGTGCGGCGAAAGGTAGATGCGCTCGTAGGTGTTATCGGTCATGGTTTGTGAGCGGCCTGATGGCCTGACTTCATCGTTTCCCGTGTGCCACTTTACCACTTTAACTTTATAATTAACAACTATGTCCGAGAAATTAACGCACATTGACGAGAGCGGCCGGGCGCGCATGGTGGATGTGGGCGAGAAGGCGGTCACGCAGCGCGTGGCCGTGGCCCGCGGCGTGGTGGTCATGCAGCCGGAGACGCTGCAGCTGATCGTCGAGGGTCACGTGAAGAAAGGCAACGTGCTCGCCGTCGCCGAGCTGGCCGGCGTGATGGCCGCCAAGCGCACCAGCGAGCTAATTCCCCTCTGCCACCCCCTGCTGCTGAATAAGATCGAGGTGGTTTGCACCCCGAACGAGGACAAGAGCCGCGTGGATATCCAGGCCACGGTGCGCGTCAGCGGCAAAACGGGCGTGGAGATGGAGGCCCTGACCGCCGTCAGCGTCGCCGGCCTGACGATCTATGACATGGCCAAGGCCGTGGATCGTTCTATGCGGCTGACAGACGTGCGCCTTGTGTTCAAAGAGGGCGGGCGCAGTGGTGTGTACCGCGCCGCAGAAATTGAGGATTAAGACGCGCGGCATCCCGCGACGCTCTCGGTAACAGATACAGGTAGGTATGGAAGTAGAAATACGCTTGTTTGCGTCTTTGAAAGATCGCGCCGGTGGGGAGCGGGTGGCGGTGACGGTGGAGGAACCTGCCACGGTAGAGACGTTGCGCCAGGCGCTGGCGGACGCCTATCCGGCGCTGGCCCCGGCGCTGTCTACGGCGCTGGTGGCTGTGAACCAGGATTTCGCCTTTGACCAGACGCCGGTGCAGGACGGCGACGAGGTGGCGCTCTTTCCGCCGGTCAGCGGCGGCAGCGGCGAGGATGAAGAGTCGTTGCCCTATCCTACCTACTTTGCACTCACCGAAGCGCCGCTGGACGTGGAGGCGATAACCGCGCGTCTGACCGAGCCGGAAGTAGGCGCCATCGTCTTCTTCCATGGAACGGTGCGCGGCGAGACACAGCGCGAGGGGTTGCCCCCGCAGACGTTGTACCTGGAGTATGAGGCGTATGAGGCCATGGCGCGGCAGAAAATGGCCCAGATCGCGCGCGAAATCTGGGAGCGCTGGCCTCTGGTGCGCGGGGTTGCCATTGTGCAGCGCATCGGTAAACTGGAAGTCGGCCAGACGACGACGTTTGTGGCCTGCGCTGCGGGCCACCGCAACCAGGGCGCCTTCGAAGCGGCGCGCTACGGCATTGACCGCCTCAAGGAAATCGTCCCCGTCTGGAAAAAGGAAGTAGGCGCCGACCATAGCGTCTGGGTCGAAGGGGATTACGTCCCGTCGCAGGAAGACCGCCAGCCGGATTGAGCCTGCCTGCCCCTTTGGGCCTGATATCATAACCTGGACGGCCCCACCGTGTTTTATAGTTTTGGAACGGCAGCATCCCTGCATCTCGTCGCGCAATCTGCACATCAACGGACGTGTTAAAAGGAGGAAGGTGTATCCATGGTTCATTACATCGTAAGGCTGGTCGCTCTGGCTGCCGTGCCTGCACAGGTCAGCGAGATCTTCGGCCTGCCCTGGTGGGTGTGGCTGGTAGTCATCAGCGTCCTCTTGCTCCTGGCCTTCGCCATCATTCTCAGCCTCGACTGGAGCAGCGCCGGCAGCCGCGAACAAAACAAAGAGGAGTAAACCGCAGAGTAATCTGGAAAATGGCTCTGCGACCAACAGTGACGATTTAAAGTTGGAGAATTTGTATGGATAGTGACAGGCAGCGTGTGGTGGTGACCGGCGCGGGAATGATTACGCCGTTAGGACATAACGCGGCCGATAGCTGGGCCGCCATGCTGGACGGCGTCTCGGGCTTTGGCCCCTTCACCCTGATTTCGCCGGAGGGGCACACCTCGGGCGGTTTGTGCGAAGTCAAAGCGTTTGACCCTAACGACTATATGGACCGCCGCGACGCGCGACGCCGCGATCGTTACCAGCAGTTTGCCACCGTGGTCGCCGCCGAGGCCATGGCGCAGGCCGGGTTGCAGGTGACGGATGAGAACCGCGAGCGGATCGGTATCTTCCTGGGCACCGGCGTCGGCGGTATCCAGACGCTGGTAGGCCAGGAACAACTGCGGCAGAAGAAGGGCGTGCGTCGCATGAGCCCCTTCGGCATTACGATGATCATGCCCAACGGGGCAGCGGGTATGCTGGCTATCGATTACGGCATCCACGGGCCCAGCACGACGATTACCACGGCGTGCGCCGCGGGCTGCGATGCCATCGGCCACGCTTTCCGCGCCATTCGCCGGGGAGAGCTGGACGCGGTGATCGCCGGCGGCGCGGAATCGATTATCACCGACGTGGCAGTCGGCGGCTTTGAACAGGCCAAGGCCACGTCCGGCAGCACCGAACGCACGCCGCGGCCGTTTGACCGGGGCCGCGACGGCCTGGTGGTCGGCGAGGGCGCGGGCGCGTTGGTGATGGAGAGCCTGGTGCACGCCCGGGCGCGCGGCGCGACGATTCTGGGCGAAGTGGCCGGCTACGGGCAGACGACGGACGCCTTTCACATCACGGCTCCGGCCGAAGGTGGGGAAGGGGCCGCGCGCGCCATGCGCACGGCCCTGAGGGACGCCGGCCTGCAACCGGAGGACGTCGACTACATCAGCGCCCACGGCACAGCCACCGAGCTAAACGACAAGTATGAGACGATGGCCATTAAGGGCGCCCTGGGCGACGCAGCCTATGACGTGGCTGTGAGCTCGACGAAGTCGATGACGGGCCACATTATGGGCGCCACGGGCGCTATCGAAAGCGTGGTTTGTCTGCTGGCCATCCGCGACCAGATCCTGCCGCCGACCATCAATTACGAGACGCCCGATCCCGATTGTGACCTGGACTACGTGCCCAACAGGGCGCGCCCGGCGGAGGTGCGCGTGACCATGAACAACGCGTTTGGCTTTGGCGGGCACAACGCCGTTCTGGTCATCAAGGAATTTGAGGAGTGATGGAGATGACGGCGGGCGGACCGGCGGCGCGAGCCGCGCCATCAGCCACGACTATATGGACGAATTAAGCGAACTTGAAGAGCAGCTGGACGTCACGTTTACCGACCGCACGCTTCTGCTCCGTGCGCTGACGCACCGCTCCTACCTCAACGAAAACCCGGATACCGATCTCAAAGATAACGAGCGGCTGGAGTTTTTGGGCGACGCGGTTCTGGACTTCGTGGTTGGCGCCTATCTTTACCACCGCTTTCCGGAAATGGACGAGGGCGGCCTGACGGCGTTGCGGGCGGCGCTGGTGCGCACCAAGACGCTGGCCGATTTTGCCCGCCAGCTGGGAGTGGGCCCTTGCCTGCGACTGGGGTACGGGGAGGAGGAGAGCGGCGGGCGCGAGCGAACGCCCACGCTCTGTGCGGCCTTTGAGGCGATTGTGGGCGCCATCTACCTGGACCAGGGGCTGGAAGAAGTGCAGCCGTTGATCGAGCGCCTGGCGGGGCCGGCGCTGGAACGGATCATGGCCAAATCGTTGCACAAAGACGCCAAAAGCGAGTTTCAGGTCTGGGCCCAGGGCAACTACAATGTGACGCCGCACTACGTGGTGGTGGGCGAGGAAGGCCCCGATCACAACAAGACCTTTATGGTCGAAGTTTTGCTGGACGACGATGTGTGGGGGGCCGGAAAAGGGCACAGCAAGCAGGCGGCGGCGCAGGCTGCCGCCGAGGTGGCCCTGCTCAAAGCGACGGCGCTGGAAGAGGAAGACGGGTTTGCCGCGTGATGCAGACATCGCAGAAGAAGCCAGGGCTATGACGCGGTTGTTGGTAACAGGGGGCAGCAGTTATCTGGGCCGGCACTTGCTGGCGGCTGCAGCGGACGCGGGCCACGACGTCCTATATACCTACTTTAGCAACCCCGTGGCGGCGCCGGGGATGGCGCGTCAACTGGACATGCGCGATGGGGACGCCGTGCGCCGAGTGGTTGCCGATTTCGGGCCGGAGGTCATCATCCATACAGCCGGTTCTAATCGCCCGGCGGAGACGATGGACGCCGTCATCCGCCAGGGCGCGGCGAACGTGCGCCAGGCCGCCGGCGCCTGCGGCGCGCGCCTGGTTCACATCTCCACCGACGTGATCTTCGACGGCCAACGGGCGCCTTACTCGGAGGAGGACCCGCCGGCGCCCATCCATGAGTATGGGCGGGCCAAAGCAGCCGCCGAGCAGGAGGTGCAGCGTCACGAGGATCACGTCATCGTGCGCACGTCGCTCATCTACGGTCTGGAACGGATGGACCGCGGCACGCGCTGGATCGTGGATGGTTTGCGCGCGGGGAAGCGAGTGACGTTGTTCGTCGACCAGGTGCGCAACCCGGTGTGGGTGCAGTCGCTGAGCGACGCCTGTCTGGAACTGGCGGAGAGTGATTACCGGGGCATTCTGCACGTCGCCGGCGCGCAACGCCTGAGCCGGGCGGAGTTCGGGCTGCGCATGCTCGATTGGTGGCAGGTGACGGCGCGCGAGACGCTCTCCTTTGGTCCCTGTGATGGGCAGCGCTGGCCCCTGGATTGCACGCTGGATATCAGCCGCGCCCAGGGTCTGCTACGAACGCCGCTGCCCGGTGTGGACGACGTTTTGAAGCAAAATTTGCACAAATGAGTGTGTGATGATACTCTAACTCGTTTTTTATGCCCCACTGTTAGGCTTACAATTGTACCAGAGGGCCGGGTTGACTTTCGGCCTTTAACTATGTTAGACTGCACTCTTGTGTTGGCAGGAGCAATACCCGGTTGTACCTGTACAACAATAATCTGTATGTAGATGAGGAAGAGGAAGGTATATGAGCGATCTGACCAGTAGCTTTGATGAAATGGACATCGTCAACGCACTGCTCAGCGATGCCTCGGAACGAGGGTACATTACGTACGATCAAATTCTGGAAGCACTACCAGAAGTTGAGAACAATGTGGCATTGCTTGATGCTGTGATGGAAGAAGCCCAGGCTGCCGGCATTTCAATTTACGAAAATGAAGAGGAAGCCAAGGCGAATCAGGACGAGAACGGTGAGTATGAGGGCGAGGACGAGCCACACAAGGCCCCATTATTCGATTTGAGCAACGTTCCTATTGATGATTCTGTTGGCCTTTATTTCCGTGAAATGGGCCAGGAGGATCTGTTAACGGCGGACGAAGAGGTGCAACTGGCCAAGGAAATTGAAGCCGGCACCGAAGCTGAAGAGAAGCTGGCCGAGCATGGCGATGAGCTATCGCTCGACGAGCAGGACGAACTGTATCTGCTCAAAGAACGCGGCGACGCTGCGCGCGCGCATCTCATTCGCGCCAATACGCGCCTTGTCGTCAGTATTGCCAAGAAATATCGCGGGCGCGGCCTGCAGTTCCTGGATCTGATTCAGGAAGGGAACGTGGGCCTGATGAAGGCGGTTGAGAAGTACGATTATCGTCGTGGCAACCGCTTCAGCACGTACGCCACCTGGTGGATTCGCCAGGCGGTGACGCGCGCCCTGGCCAACCACGGTCGCACCATCCGCATTCCGGCCCACCTGGGTGGACGTATCAGCAAGCTTTATCAGGTGGCCCAGGAGCTGGAGCAGCAGAACGGGCGCCAGCCGACGGCGGAAGAGATTGCCGAAGAGATGGACCTGCCGGCCGAGCGCGTGCGCTGGATGTTGCGCACCAGCCGCCAGCCGGTGCATCTGGAGCGCCCCGTGGGCGACGAGTCTGATGCCGAGTTGGGTGACTTTATTGAGGACGTGGAAGCGCCCCCACCGGCAGAGACGGTGGCTCAGACGATGTTGACGGAAGAGATTGGCGAGATTCTGGACCAGCTGACGCCGCGCGAGGCGCGCATCCTGCGCCTGCGCTACGGGCTCCAGGATGGCGAATCGCGCACGCTGAAGGAAGTAGGCGAGATGTTTGGCCTCTCCCGCGAGCGTATTCGACAGCTGGAAAAGGAAGCGCTGCGCAAGCTGCGTCATCCCAATTTCGCCGGTCACTTGCGCCAGTACCTGAACTGACGATTTAGTCCACAAAAAAGTAAAGGCCCCTGCCAACCGGTGAGGGGCCTTTTTTTGTGTACCGGTGTATTGGTATATTGGTGTACTGGTATATTGGTGTACTGGTATATTAGTATAGGTCATGGCGGGTGGCCTAATACACCAATACACCAATAAACGAATACACAAATACACTAATACACTAATACACCATTACAATGTCCATTCTAACGACCACCAACGTCGGCCACTCCTTCGGTGCGGAGGATCTCTTCAGTGGCGTGACCGTGTCCGTGGCCAATGACGGCAAGGTGGGCCTGGTGGGGCCCAACGGCGTGGGCAAGACGACGCTGCTGCGCATCGTGGCCGGGCTGGCCAGCCCCAGCCGCGGCGAGGTTCATCGGGCGCGCGGCGCGCAGTTTGGCTACCTGCCGCAGGAAGCCACGCACGCCTTCGACGGACAGGACAACACCGTCTATGAGGAGATGCTGACGGTGTTTACCGGGCTGCGCCAGGAGGAGGCCCGATTGCGCCAGATGGAGGCCGACATGGCCGACGGCGAATTCAGCGACGAGCTGTTCGAGCGCTATGGCGCTGCCCAGGAACGCTTCGAGCTTGCCGGCGGTTACGACTACGAGGTGCGCATCCGGCGCGTCCTCAGCGGGCTGGGCTTCGACGAGGAGAGCTGGCAGCAGCCGGTTTCCATTCTCAGCGGCGGGCAGAAGACGCGCGCTCTGCTGGCGCGCCTGTTGCTGGAAGAACCGGATCTGCTCATCCTGGACGAGCCTACCAACCACCTGGACGTGCAGGCCATCGAGTGGTTGGAGAACACGTTGCGCAATTGGGAGGGGGCTACGCTGCTTGTCAGCCATGACCGCTACTTTCTGGACCGCGTGGTCAACACCATCTGGGAAATGAGTCCCCAGGGCATCGAGCGCTATCGCGGCAACTACAGCGCCTACCTCCAGCAGCGCCAGGAGCGCTGGGAGCGGCGGCTGCAGGAGTTCGACGCCTTCAAGGCGCGCATGGAGAAAGAGCTGGATTATATCCGGCGCAACATCGCCGGGCAGCGCACGCAGATGGCCAAAGGCAAACTTAAGCGCATCGCGCGCGAGTTGAAAGCGGTGCAGGCCGGCGGTCTGGGCGCTGTGCAGGGCAAGAAGTGGAGCCGCATCACGGACGAGCTGGACATTTCCGGCGACGACTGGCGCGTGGCCGACGCCGCAGCGGCGATCAACGCCCTACAGCCGCCCGCAGGCCGCCCGCCGCAGCTCAACCTCAACTTGAAGGCCGAGCAACGCAGCGGGCACATCGTGCTGCGCACCAGCGATTTGCAGGTGGGCTATCCGGGAACGCCGCTGTTCGAGACCGACGACATCGAACTGCACCGGCTGGAGTGCGCGGCGCTCATCGGGCCCAACGGCGCCGGCAAAACCACCTTTCTGCGTACCATCCTGGGCGAATTGCCGCCGCTGAACGGCGACGTGCACCTGGGCGCCAGTCTGAAACTGGGCTACTTTGCCCAGGCCCACAGCCGGCTGAATCCGGAGAACACGGTGCTGGAGGAGCTGCTAAATTACCGGAATATGCCCATCGGCGAAGCTCGCAGCTATCTGGCGCAATACCTGTTTCGGGGCGAGGATGTCTTCAAGCAAGTGCGCGCCCTGAGCGGCGGCGAGCGCGGGCGGCTGGCGCTGGCGCTGCTGGCGCTGGAAGGGGCCAATTTCCTGCTGTTGGACGAGCCAACCAACCATCTGGATATTCCGGCGCAGGAGGTGCTGCAGTCGGTGTTGGAGCAGTTCCAGGGCACGATTCTGCTCGTGTCGCACGACCGGTATCTGGTGGATCGACTGGCGACCCAGATCTGGTCGTTGGGCGACGAGCGCCTGGAGGTCTTTAAAGGTCCCTACCAGGCCTATCTGGACCACCGCGAGCCGCAACCGGATGCGGAGGAAGCAGAAACGCCCCCGGCGCCGGCCCCCGAGCCCGAGGCGCCGCAGCGACTGAGCAAGAACGAACTGCGCCGCCTGGAAGCAGCCATTAAGGAGCGCGAAGAGAAGATCGGGCAGCTGGAGTATGAACTGGAGCAGCTGGCGCAGGCGATTCAGACGGCGACGGCCGAGGAGCGCTTTGACAAGATACAGAGCCTGAGCATAGAATACGCCGCGACCGAGCAACGTTTAGAGGTGTTAGTGCAAGAATGGGAAGAGTTGGCGCATGAGCGAACAGTGGCCGAATAAAACCATCATCGGGCTCACCGGGAATATCGCCACCGGCAAGACGGCGGTGCTGGATTTCGCCGCGGAGAAGGGGGCGCTGACCCTCGATGCGGATAAGATCGTACACCGCATCATGGATGAGGATCCCAGCATGCAGGCGGCCATCGCCGTGGCCTTCGGCCCCGAGGTGCGCCGCGCGGATGGACGCATCGACCGCGCCCGGTTGGCTTCTATCGTCTTCGGCGACGATGAGGCTCTGCGCGATCTGGAGTTGATGGTTCATCCCGCCGTGCGCCAGGAGATTGTGCGCCAGGTGCAGGCCAGCGAGGCCGAGGTGGTGATGATTGAGGCCATTAAGTTGCTGGAGGGCGAGCTGGTGGAGATGTGCGACGAGGTGTGGGTTACCCGTTGCCCGCGCCACGTGCAGATCCAGCGTCTGATGGTATGCCGTGGCCTGGACGATGAAACGGCCGCGGTGCGCGTGAACGCCCAGAACCCCCAGGAAGCGAAAGTGGCCCGCGCCGACGTGGTCATCGATACCGAGGGCACGATGGCCGACACGCGACAGCAGTTCGAACGGGCCTGGGCGCGCCTGGAACGAGGCGAGCGCCCGGCGCGGACAGAGGCCGCGCCCGGGGCCGAGACAGAACAGCGGCAAGAAAAAGTGGACGAAGCGGAAGGCTCTGTGCGAGAAGCGGAGGCTGCGCAACAGGAAACTGCGGCTGTGGTAGGCAAGGCGACGCCGGAAGTGGCCAGCGCCGTCACCGTGCGCCGCGCCCGCCCCTCGGATATTCCGGGAATCCTGTTGCTGATGCACAAAGCAACCGGCGGTCGCGTGCGCAAGACGCGGGCCGAAATGTTGCGTTCGTTTGGCGAGCGCAGTTACCTGATCGGCCAGACTGGGGCCCAGATCAATACTGTGGTAGGCTGGAACACGGACAGCACCACAGCCGTGTGCATCGAGCAGATCTACGCCCACCCTTTGCCTGCCGCAAAAGAGACGGCCCCGGCCGTGTTTGAGGAGATTGAACGCTCGGCGCGCGAGCTGATTTGTGAGGTGGCCCTGGCCTTCCTGCCACAAGACGCACCGGAGGCCATTCGCCGCTTGCTGGCGGACGCGGGCTATGAGAGCATGGAGAAAGGGGAAATGCGCCGCGCCTGGCAACAGACGGTTGAAGAGCGTCAGCCGGAGAATACGGACATAATGGGCAAGGTGCTGCGCGATATTCGTGTGGGGTAGAGAAGAGAGTGGAGATTGGTGAATTGGAGATTGGTGTATTGGTGTATTAGATGATTGGTGAATTGGAGAATGTTTATCTCCAATCTCCAATCCCTGATCTCCCGAGGACACGACATGGACACAATCAAAAACTGGA
>JBMCFH010000022.1:0-29801 GCA_048620455.1 Chloroflexota bacterium
TCGCTGCAGGTCATCGGCGACGTGCCGCCCATCGGCATCTGCGGCTCCGGCCTTCTGGATATCGTAGCCCAGCTGCGCCTGGTGGGGCTGCTCGACGCCTCGGGCCGTTTCATCGGCGACGAGGAGGCCTATCGCCTGGTCAGCCCCAACATTGCCAACCGGCTGCTCACGTTCGACAACGGCATGCGCGCCTTTGCCCTGGCCTGGGAAGAGGAATCGGGCAGCGGGCGGCGCATCGTCCTCTCGCAGCGTGACGTACGCGAGCTGCAATTCGCCAAAGGAGCCATCGCCAGTGGCATCGCCGTGGCAATGGCCGAATTGGGCGTGACAGACGACGACCTGGAAGAGATTTATCTCGCCGGCTCTTTTGGCAACTACATCAATCCCCAGAGCGCGCGCATCATCGGCCTGGTGCCGCCCCTGCCTGTGGAGCGCATCAAGGCTGTGGGCAACGCCGCCGGCGAAGGGGCCAAGATCTGCCTGCTCTCCTTCCGCGAGCGGCAGGTGGCCCGCGCCCTGCCCCAACAGATTGAATATCACGAACTGTCGGGACGCGCCGACTTCAACGACTCGTTCATATCCGTCTTACAGTTCCCAGAGCTGACGGACCTGGGCCTGGAACAAACCAGGAAAGAGATGTTACAGGTTTGAAAGTTGCAAGTTTGAAAGTTAGAGGTCGCGAGTTGGAAAACGAAACCTGCAACCTGCAACTTGCCAACCCGAAACCAAAGGAAAGGAGTTGAACCATGAAAGTTGCCGAACGCACGCGCATGATGTTCACGCGCAGCGGCATTCCTGACCGGGTCCCCATTCACTCCTGGCTGGGACTGCCCCTGATTCGCGAGTTGAAACCGAAAGACAAAACGATGTACGAGATGCTGGAGTGGTGGATCGACGATCCCATGGGCAGCATCGTCAAGATGCAGCAAGACCTGGGCATGGATCCCATGATCACCACCTACAGCCAGCACATCGGCGAGCACGAAATCTGGCCCCGCATGCTCTTCCCGCGCCCCTATAAAACGGACAACTGGGACGAGACATTCGAGGAGACCGCCAGCGGCGATGGCTGGCGCGAATTCGAACACCACATTCGCACCCCCGACGGCGAACTGGACTATAGCTACCGCGTCGAGGACGGCTATGGCACCTCCTCCCAGGATTATCTGCTCAAGGGCGACAATCCCGAGGAGAAGCTAAAGGCCATGCGCCACTTCCCCAGCGCCGAGCTCTATGACATGAGCGTGCTGCGCAGCATGACGGAGAAGGTGGGCGAGGATGCCTGGTGGCTGCACCACGTCACCGGCCCCTGGGATCTGGCAGCCGAAATTCGCGGGCTGGTCAACCTCTCCATGGACATCTACGACCGTCCCCAGTTCGTGCACGACCTGATGCGCTTCTGCACCGACTGGCTCAAGGTGTTCTATCGCCGTCTGGGCGAGAGCGGCATCCACTCCATCTCCATGAACGAGACGTGGGTGGGCGTGGGCCTGGCTCCCAACGTCTACCGCGAGTTCATCAAGGAATACGACGCCGAGTGCATCGACGCCGCGCACGAAGGCGGCTATCTGGTCAGCTTCCACAACTGCGGGCGCGGCACCCAGTTCCTGGAGGACATGGTGGAAACCGGCCCCGACGCCCTGGAAACGATCACCTCCAGCAAGACTTCGGGCGACTTCGATCTGGCCGACGTCAAAGAACGCGTGGGCGACCAGATCTGCCTCTTCGGCGGCTTCAACGAGCACGTGCTCAAAAGCGACGACCCGCAGGAAGTGATCGACGAAGTCAAGCGCTGCATCGACGCTGCAGCCGACGGCGGCGGCTACATCCTGCGCTCCACGGGCCAGATCTTCCACGCCGAACCGGGCATGATTGAGCTGATGTGCAAGACGGCCCGGGATTACGGGACGTATTAGAAGGAGGACCCAATGCCTACACTCTACGGCCGGCGCTACTCCGTCGAGGAGCTGCGCCGCCGCGTTGGACGCATGAGCCAGTTGGCCGGCATCCGCTCGTCGACGCTGAACGACGGCATGGCCCAGGGCGTGCGCGTGCTGGACTTTCACACCGGCAGCGGCCTGCGCTTTAGTGTCTTGCCCGACCGCGGCATGGACCTCGGCGCGGCGGAGTGGCGCGGCGTACCCCTCGTCTGGCACTCCCCCACCGGCCCCATCCACCCCGCCTATTACGAGCAGGAAGGGCTGGGCTGGTTGCGCGGCTTCTACGGGGGGCTGATGGTCACCTGCGGCTTTATGAACGTGGCCGTTGCCAGCGAAGACGAGGGCCTCTTCTACGGCATGCACGGCCGCGCCAGTTACATCCCCGCCGGCAACGTCAGCTACGAAGCGCAGTGGGAAGAGGACCGCTACGTGCTGCGCGCGCGGGGCCAGGTGCGCGAAGCGCGCGTCTTCGGCGAGAACGTCTTGCTGACCCGCACCATCGAAACGGAGCTGGGCAGCAACACCATCACCGTCGAGGACACGGTAGAGAACCAGGGCTTCGAATCCACGCCCTACATGGTCCTCTACCACATCAACGCCGGCTTCCCCGTGCTCGACGAAGACAGCGAGCTGCTGCTGAACTCGCAGGTCACCCCCCGCGACGAGGAAGCGGCCAAAGGGCTGGACGTGGCCAAGCGGGGCGCGGCCCCCACGCCCGGCTTCCAGGAGCAGGTGCACCAGCACGAGGTGACGCCGGGGGCCGACGGCTACGCCACCGCCGCGCTGGTCAACCGTTCCTTCCGAGACGAGGGCATCGGGCTCATGGTCCGCTACCGCCCCCAGGAGCTGCCCTACTTCTGGCAGTGGCGCATGGTGGGCGAAGGGACGTATGTCATGGGGCTGGAGCCGGCCAACTGCCACGTCATGGGCCGCGGCGAGGAGCGACGCCAGAAACGATTGCCGGTCCTGGAAGCGGGTGAGACGCGCACACAGCGCATCCAGCTCGGCGTGCTCACCACACCGCAAGAGATTGACGACGTTGAACAAACAATCAAAGGAGGGTAATTCGTGTCCGAACAGCCAGTAAAAATCAACCTGGACCTTAACTATCAACCTGCCTTACCGCAGAAAACCGATTACAAAATCGGAGCCATTGGCGCCGGCTTCATCATGCGCGACGTGCACCTGATGGCCTACAACAAGGCCGGCTTCGACGTACAGGCCATCGCCTCGCGCACCCCGTCCCACGCCCAGGAAGTGGCCGAGCAGTGGTCCATCCCCCGCGTGCACGACACCTGGCAGGAACTGCTGGACGACGAGGGAATCGAAATCCTGGACATCGCTTTTCCTCCCGACCAACAGCTGGGCATCGTCCGCGAAGCGGTAAAACGCCCGCACATCAAGGGCATCCTGGCCCAGAAACCACTGGCCATGAATTACGGAGAAGCGAAAGAGATTGTGGAGCTGTGCGACAATGCGGGAAAGAAGCTGGTCGTAAACCAGAACATGCGCTACGACCAATCGATGCGCGCCCTGAAAACGTTGCTGGATAATGGCGTGTTGGGCGAGCCCATTTTTGCCACCATCGAAATGCGCGCCATTCCCCATTGGCAACCATTCCTCTACGACTACGACCGGCTCACCTTCCTCAACATGAGCATCCACCATCTGGACATTTACCGCTTCCTCTTTGGCGATCCGCAACGCGTCTTGGCCAGCGCGCGCACCGACCCGCGCACCGAATTTGAACACGAAGACGGTATCACCGTGTACATCCTGGAATACGCCGACGGCCTGCGCGCCACCGGTTGGGACGACGTGTGGACCGGTCCCGTGCGCGAAGGGTGCCTGGGCGACAATTACATCAAGTGGCGCGTGGAGGGCACCGAGGGCCTGGCCTATGGCACCGTCGGTTGGGTCGATTACCCCGACGGCAGCCCCAGCACCATCAATTTCAGCACCTCCCAGCAACCCGGCTACTGGTTCCAGCCGCGCTGGGAAGATCGCTGGTTCCCCGACGCCTTCGCGGGCACCATGGGCGAGCTGATGACCGCCCTCTCCGAAGGCACGGAGTCGCCGATGAACGGTAAAGACAACCTCAAAACCATGGCGCTGATCGACGCCTGCTATCAATCAGTAGCCGACGGCTGCGCCGTAGAAATCAAGAAGATGATGGAGGGCTAACTTGCAACCTGCAACCTGAAAACCTGAAACTTGAAACCTGAAACTTGACACAGGATATTTCACAGGAGGAACCAAGATGAAACTCGGCATTATTAGCTCGGTCGCTCTGGGAACCGAAGTAGACCCCTACAGCGAAGTCATCCACATGATTAAAGACATCGGCTACGACACCGTCGACGTCTATCCCGCCGATGGCGAGATGAACGCGGAGGAGATCGCCGCCGTCAAGCAGGCGCTTTCCGAAACCGGCCTGACGCCCGTTTCTGTACCCCTGATCCTCTTCGGGCTCTTCGACCCCAATAAATCGGCGCGGGAACACGCCCTGGAAATCGGCAAACGCACCGTGGACCTGGCCAATGAACTGGGCGCGCAAAACGTCCTCCTCGTCAACGGCGAGTACTTCTGGCAACTGGAAACCGGATTCAACGAAGAGTGGATCTGGAATAGCGTGGTCGAGGGCACGCGCAAGATCGGCGAGTACGCGCAGGAGAACGGCGTCAATATCGCCATCGAGCTGGAGCCCTTCGACATGTCCATCATCCGCACCATCGACGGCATGGAGAAGTTCCTGAACGAAGTAGACATGCCAGACACCGTGCGCGCCAACATCGACTGTTCCCACCTCTATCTGGCCGACACCCCGCCCAGCGCCATCCAGCAGTTGAAGGGACGCATCGAACACGTCCACTTCTCCGACGCCGAAGACCAGCACGGCGATTTGCCGCCGGGCCGCGGCGGCGCGCCGCTCAAAGAGTACCTGGCAGAGCTGGACAAAGCCGGCTTCGACGGCAGCGTGACCATCGAACTGGAATGGCCGCCCGATCCTTCCAAGGACGGCGTGCGCGCCTGGGCCGCCGAGGCTTACGAGGCCACCAACAAGATGATGCAGGAGTTAGGTATCAGAGGTTAAACCGCGGCAAACGCACGAGGCAGGCTTGTAGTGGCGGCTTCAGCCGTCCAACCGCTGAAGCGGTTACTACAAGCCGATTACAAAAACAAACGTAACCGGGCACAAGATGGCCGCTAAAGAAGAGACTGTAATGGTATCAGTAGAAGAAACCGTTGGCATTGACAGCAACGACACGTCGCTGTATGGCGTACAAACCCACGCCCCCGGGCCGCAGGGCAGCCTACCCCTGGACGAGAATTTTCTGCTCAACTCGCCCAGCGGCGACGTCTTCGGGCTGAGCCAGGACGCGGGCATGGGCTGGGACCCGCGCCGCCTGCGCAACAAAGAGTTTCTCATTCTCAGCACCCAGGGCGGCATCCGCGCGCCCGATGGCTCGCCCGTGGCCCTGGGCTACCACACCGGTCACTGGGAAGTGGGCCTGCTGATGCAGGCCGCGGCCGAGGAATTCAAGCAGCTAGAAACCACGCCCTTCGCCGGTTTCGTCACCGATCCCTGCGACGGTCGCACACAGGGCACGGCGGGCATGATGGACAGCCTGGCCTACCGCAACGACGCCGCCATGGTCCTGCGACGATTGATCCGCTCCTTGCCCACGCGACGCGGCGTCATGGGCGTCGCCACCTGCGACAAAGGCCTGCCGGCGATGATGATGGCCCTGGCGGCGCAACACACGCTGCCCGTCATTCTGGTGCCGGGCGGCGTCACCCTGCCGCCCAGCCAGGGCGAAGACGCCGGCGCGGTACAGACGGTGGGCGCGCGCTTCGCCCACGGCGAACTGAGCCTGCAGGAGGCAGCCGAACTGGGCTGCCGCGCCTGCGCCTCGCCCGGCGGCGGCTGCCAGTTTCTGGGCACCGCCGCCACCAGCCAGGTGGTGGCCGAAGCGCTTGGCCTGTCTCTGCTGCACTCCGCGCTGGCCCCCTCGGGCCAGCCCATCTGGCTGGATATGGCCCGCCGCTCCGCCCAGGCCCTGGTGCAACTGGAAGACGCCGGCCTCACCGCCCGCGACCTGCTGACAGAGGACGCCCTGCACAACGCCATGGTGGCTCACGCGGCCTTTGGCGGCAGCACCAACCTGCTGCTACACATCCCGGCCGTGGCCCACCTGGCACGATTGCCGCGCCCCACCGTGGCCGAGTGGACAGCGGTCAATCGCACGGTGCCGCGCCTCGTCGACGCCCTGCCCAATGGGCCGGTGGGCCACCCCACCGTGCGCGTGTTCCTCGCCGGGGGCGTGCCCGAGGTGATGTTGCACCTGCGCGACCTGGGCCTGCTGCGGCTGGAGGCCCTGACAGCCCACGGGCGACCGCTGGGCGAGATGCTGGACGCCTGGGAGCGGAGCGAGCGCCGCCGTCGCCTGCGCCAGCGCCTCGTCGAGGAAGACGGCGTCGATCCCGACGACGTGATCATGGATCCCGCCACGGCGCGCAGCCGCGGCCTGACCAGCACCGTCTGCTTCCCCACCGGCAACCTCGCGCCTCAGGGCTCCGTGGTCAAAAGCACAGCCATCGACCCCTCGTTGGTGGACGACGACGGCGTCTATCGCAAAACCGGCCCGGCGCGCGTCTTCAGCAGCGAGCGCGAGGCGATCCGGGCTATTAAGGGGCTCGGCGACAGGACGGTTGCGCCCGGCGACGTCATCGTGCTCATCGGGCGCGGCCCCCTGGGCTCGGGCATGGAAGAAACGTACCAGATCACCTCGGCGCTCAAGTTTCTGGAGTGGGGCAAAGACGTGGCCCTGGTCACCGACGCCCGCTTCAGCGGCGTCAGCACCGGCCCCTGCATCGGCCACGTGGGCCCCGAGGCGTTGGCCGGCGGGCCCCTGGGCCGCGTGCGCGACGGCGACACGATACAGATCGTCGTCGACCGCGAGCGGCTGGCGGGCAGCGTAAACCTCGTGGGTCACGACGGACGGCGCTACAGTCCTGAGGAAGGCGCGCTCGTGCTGGCGCAACGAGAACCACACCCCGATCTGGCCCCGGCTGCCAATTTACCTGCGGACACCCGCCTGTGGGCCGCCCTGCAAAACGCCAGCGGCGGCATCTGGGGTGGCTGCGTTTACGACGTAGACGAGATCGTCCGCCTGCTGGAAGCGGGGCGGGCGGCGCTGGCTCAAGACGGTAATCCTCCGGAGGTTCCCGGCGTTGACCAACTTCCGAGAGGATGAGTAGCTTAGCCGCGCTCGCGTGACACAAACAGTAGCATAAAAGGAGAGGACTCAAGAATGACAGAACGCCATCCTGGTCTTTATCAAATTGAACAAATCTTAGGCCCTCGTTACCTGTACCAATATCTGCTGGTCGGCGAGCGATCCATGCTCATCGACACCGGCGTAGCCACCTCGCCCGACGAAACGATTTTGCCCTACTTCGAAGAGGTCGGGTTCCAGCCGGCCGATCTCGATCTCATCGTCATCTCCCATGCCGACGTCGATCACTTCGGCGGCAACGCGCGCATGCGCGAGGTCGCGCCTCGCGCGCTCATCGTCAGCCACAAGTTCGACGCACACTGGGTCAGCAGCCGCGACCGCATTCTGAACGAGCGCTACGGCTGGTACAAACAGTTCGGCATGGACTACCCTGCCGAAACGGAAGAGTGGCTGCAGGAGGCTCTGGGCCCCGACGTGCGCGTGGACCTGGCGCTGAACGGCGGCGAGACGATCATGCTTGACGACGACCGCCCCATCCACGTGCTGCATCTGCCGGGCCACACCGACGGTCACCTGGGCTTCTATGACGAGGCTAACAAGGCGGTGATCATCATCGACGCCATCCTCTGGCGTGGGCTGCTGGATATGGAGAACAACATCATCAGCCCGCCGCCCTACGGCCTGATCCAGCCTTATCTCAACGCTATCGACCGCGTGCTTGGCCTGGACTTCGAACACCTCTACACGGGCCATTACGTCAGCAAATCGGGCGACGAAGCGCGCCGGTGGCTGGAGGAAAGCAAGCAGTACGTTCAGGATGCCCACGAAGCAGTCGCCGAGATTCTGCGCTCCGCCGGCGGCGCTATGACGTTGTCCGAGGTGCACGAGCAAGCCAACGAGAAGCTGGGCCCCTATTCCGCCTTCGCCGTGGAACTGGCCATGCCTATTTTCGCCCATCTGGAACGACTGGTGGCGGAAGGCAAAGCGGAGCGCGAGCAGGGCGAAACCCAGCCCGAGTGGCGGAGCACCGCCGCCCTATAGATCCGCCCGTTCTACGGCAGGAGGATACATGTACAACCAGATGACCTCTCGCGAGCGCTTTACCGCCGCCGTGGCGCGCCGGCCCACGGACGTGCTGCCGGTCGCGCCCTTCATGCTGGACCTGGCTGCGGCGCACGCCGGGGTCTCCATTGGCGAGTTCGCCACCGATGGGCGCGTCATGGCCCAGGCCCAGCTGGCGCTGCACCGCGAGCTGCAGCAGGACGTCATTTTCGTCGGCCTGGACAACTACTACATCGCCGCCGGTTTCGGTTGCGAGATCGACATCCCCGACGACGAGATTCCGCACCTGGGCCGGCCCGCCGTGGACGGCCTGGACGACGTCTATAAACTGTCAGTGCCCGACCCCCATCGTGACGGACGCATGCCCGTGATGCTGGAGGCCATCCGCGAGGTACGCGCCGCCCTGGGCGACGAGATTGCCATTCGCACCCCCGGCACCGGCCCTTTCGCCCTGGCCTCCTACTTCATCGGCACGCAGCAGTTCCTGGTGGAAGTGGGCATGGCCGAAGCCGGGCTGCCGGAAGCGAACGCCGACGCCATCCATCACGCGTTGGATCTGGCAGCCGAGGCGCTCATCGCCTTCGGCAAAGCGTGTTGGGATGCGGGCTCCGATCTGCTCCATTGCGGCGACTCGCTGGCCTCCTGCGACATGATCTCACCCCATACCTACGTCAAATGGGCTTTCCCCTACCAGAAAAAGGTCATTGAAGCGTGGAAGGCATACGGCGCGCGCACCCTGTTGCACATCTGCGGCAACTCCAGCAAGGTGTTGCAGCATTACGCCGACACCGGCGCGGACATCGTCGAAATCGATCACAAAGTGGATCTGGCCTACGCCAAGGAAGCCATCGGCGACCGCACCTGCATCATGGGAAACGTAGACACCGTCAGCGCTCTGTTACTGGGCACGCCGGATGACGTGCGGCAGGCGTCGCTGGCCTGTATCGAAAAGGCAGGCTACGACGGCGCGTACGTGCTCGGCTCCGGCTGCATGGTGTCTCGCGACACGCCGGTGGAAAACGTGCGGGCCATGGTCGACGTCGCCCGGGCCCAGGAAAACCACTCCTGGAGCACGGCGCACGCCTGAGTGAGAAATTGGATCTCTTTTCAGAAAAATTCTCGTGACTCGCGCCAGGCACCCAGACATCCAATTTCTTGGAATTTCTTAAGGTCGACAACCTCAGCAAGGTAAAGGATATGTAGTCATGCAAAAATCAGATGTGGCAACGCCCACTCAAGCGGGGCAAGAGTTAGCCGAACCGGGATGGATCCTCTCCATCGTACGTGCGAGAGAGTTTGGCATTTTCGCCTTTCTGCTCGTCGCCGTCATCGTCATCGGCGCGCTGCGCCCCTCTTTTCTGACGACCAACAACCTGCTCAACATGGGACGGCAGATGGCGCAGGTGGCGATCATGGGTGTGGCCATGACCTACCTGATCACCGCGCGGGAACTCGACCTGTCCGTGGGCTCGGTCTTCGGCTTCTGTACGCTGACCATGGCCCTCCTGGGCCGTGACTACGGCATGGACCTATGGCTGTCCCTGGGCATCGTGCTCGTGCTGGCGGTGATCATCGGGCTCGTCAACGGGCTGGTGACCACCGTGGGACGCGTGCCGTCCTTTATCGTCACCCTGGGCATGCTTTCCATCGTGCGCGGCATCACACTACTCATCTCTCCCTGGCCCATTTCCGGCCTGGAACACCCTACTTTCTTTGAGGTCCTGGCAGGCCGCATCGCCGGCATCCCCGTGCAAATTTTCTGGATGTTAGGCATCGTGGTCATCGGCGCCGTCGTGCTCAACCGCACCGTCTTCGGCTACAACATCCGCGCCGTGGGCAGCAACCCATCCGCCGCGCGCCTTGCCGGCATCCGCGTCAACCGCACCAAGCTGATCGCCTTCATCCTCGTGCCGGTCGCCGCCGCCTTTGCCGGCGCGCTCAGCTTTGCCCACCTCACGTCAACCTCGCCTACAGCGGGCGGCGGTCTGGAGCTGACCGTGATCGCCGCCGTCGTCATTGGCGGCACTGCCCTCTTCGGCGGCGACGGCACCGTCATCGGCACTCTCCTGGGCTCGGCCTTGCTCACAGTCATGCGCAACGGGCTGGTGCAATTGGGCGGCGAGGGCCGCCTGCAGGAAGCGTTCCTGGGCGCAATCATCATTATCGCCGTGCTGATCCACACCCACCTTGTGAGGCAAAGATAGGACGGAGGAGTGGAGGGAAGGAAATGTGAAGTAACAAACGGGATGGAAAAGAGAATTCGCTAACGTGCCAGTTAAATTAGATTCACAACAAGGAGAACGGAAAGGTGGATAAGAAAATTAAGTTGCTGGGGTTACTCGTCGTGTTGCTGCTGGTCGTGGTCGCCTGTTCCCCGACGACGACGGCAGACGACGCAGACGATTCAAACGGGGGAGAAGAGACAACCACAGAGAACAGCGGCGAGGAAACGAGTAGCGAGAGCAGTGAGAGCAGTAGCAGCAGCGGAGCCGTGGCGGGCGCTGAAGGGCTACACATCATCTTTGTCACCCACGACCTGGGCGCCGGCGTCTTCGCCCCGGTGCGCGGCGGCATGGAAGATGCCTGCGGTCTGATCAGCGCCGAGTGTGAATTCCTGGGTCCGCAGACGTACGATCCCACAGAACACGTTTCGATTCTGGAAGCGTCCATCGCCAGAGGGCCGGACGCCATCGTGACCACGCGCCCCGAACCGGGCATTTACAACGACGTCATTGCACAGGCGCGTGACGCGGGTATCCGCGTCGTGGCCTTCAATACCAATGATCCCAGCGCCGACGAGGAACTGCCCGTGCCCTTCGTAGGTCAGGACTTCACCAACTACGGCGTCGTGTGGGCCCGCGCGGCGATGGAAGATCTGCCCGACGGCGGCGAGATCGCCGTTACCAACTGCTGCTTCGGCCACTACGCGTTGGAGGAACGTATCCGCTCCTTCGAAGAGACGTTGGAGAATGAAGGCGGCGGCAATTACGTCGTCCGCGACATCATCGACACCGGCGCCGACGAGACCGAGGCCTTCGCCGCTATCGAGGCCTATCACCAGGCCAACCCGGACATCGACGCCATCTACGGTGTGGACTACTATAGCCACGTCATCGCCCAGTACATCAACAACAACGACCTGCAGGGCGAGCTGAAGACCGGCGGTTCCGACATGGGACCGGGCAACATCGAAGGGTTGCAGGAAGGCTACGTCTCCTACGGCCTGGGCCAGAACCCCTACTTGCAGGGCTTCTACCCGGTGATGATGATCTACCTGGCTGAGAGCTACGACATCCGCCCCGTTTCCATCGACACGGGCACCGACGTGGTCACGCCGGAAAACATCGACGAGTACAATCCTGAGTATCGTTAATTGCTGACGAGACCTGAGTGACACGGAGAACGGCCCGGGGACGGGCTCGCTCCGTGCCCCTCCGTGTCACTTAGTTCCCACAACCGCAACGAAATAGATTCATAATGGGGAAAACCCATGACGAAGAACAGGCCCAGTAACGGTCAAAGCAGCCCGCACATCATCGAATTCGAGAACATCAGCAAATACTTCGGCGGCGTGCGCGCCTTGCACGAGGTCAGCTTCGGCATTCCGCGGGGCGAGATCCACGCCCTGGTCGGCGAGAACGGCGCCGGGAAATCTACCCTCATCCGCATTTGCGGCGGCGTCTTCCCTCCGGATGGGGGCAAGATCTACTTTGACGGGCAGGAAACAGACTTTGGCAACGTCGAGGAGTCGATGCAGACCGGCATCAGCATCGTGCACCAGGAGATCCCCATCTGCCCGCACCTCACCGCCGCCGAGAACATCTTCCTGGGCCGTCGCCTGCCACGACGGCGGGGCCTGATCGACTGGCAGGAAGTGAACCGGCGCACGCGCGCCCTGTTCGACGAACTGCACGTGGACATCAGCCCCACCACCCTCGCTTCCCGCCTCTCCGTCGCCGAGCAACAGACGGTGGTCATCGCCCAGGCTCTGTCGCAGGAATCGCGGCTGCTGATCATGGACGAGCCCACCTCGGCGCTGAACAATGAAGAGACCGAACGTCTCTTTACCATCTTGCGCCGCCTGCGCCGCCAGGGGATCACCATCATCTACGTTTCGCACCGCATGAAAGAGGTATTCGAAATCGCCGACCGCGTCACAGTGTTACGCGACGGCGAGTACGTGGGCACCCGCCCTGTGCAGGAGGTGACTCCCGACGACGTGGTGCAGATGATGGTCGGGCGCCATGTGGACGAATTCTTCCCCAAAGTGTTCCACGAGCCCGACCCCTCGGCCCTGCTCAGCGTGCGCAACCTTTCCGTGCCCGGCCTGTTCCAGGACATTTCCTTCGACCTGCATGGCGGCGAGGTCCTGGGCCTGGTCGGCCTGCAAGGCTCCGGCGCCAGCGACGTCCTGCAGGCGCTGTATGGGCAGCATGACACTCTGTCGGGCGCAATCATGATCCGTGGCGAAGAGGTGCGCTTCAAGACGTCGCTGGACGCTCTCAAACAGGGCATCGCCTACGTGCCCAGCGACCGGCAGAACGACGGCCTCTTTGAACACATGAACGTGCGCGACAACGGCGGGCTGCTCATGCTGCGCCGCCTGTCCCGCGCCCTGGGCTGGATTTCGCTGGGCCGCCTGGGACGACGGGTCAACGGCCTCGTCGAGGGCTACAACATCATCACCAGTTCCATCCACGCCAATATCACCAGCCTCTCCGGCGGCAACCAGCAAAAAGTGGTCATCGCCCGCGCCCTCTCCACCGATCCGCTCATTGTGCTGTTGGACGACCCCACCCGCGGCATCGACGTCGGCGCCAAGGCCGAAGTGCACCAGATCCTGAACGAGCTGACCGGACAGGGCTGCGGCGTCCTCCTCGTCTCGTCCGAGATGCCCGAGGTGCTGGAAATGAGCGACCGCCTGCACGTCATGTACCGCGGCGAAACCCGCGCCCAGCTGGCGAACGACGAAGCGAACCACGAGCGGGTGATGCGCCTGGCAACCGGGGCCGACGTGGCTGGGGCCGACGTGGCTGGGGCCGACGTCGCCGAGGGGGGCGCAACAACCGGCGACGTGACAACCTGACAAAGGAGAACGATGAGCAATACGCAACAGACGGCAGACCCTGAACGACGGCGCCCCCAGGATCATGAATTCGAGATGCCCTCCATGCGCCTCGACGGGCGCGTGGCGCTGGTCACCGGCGGCAGCCGCGGGCTGGGGCTGGGCATGGCCCTGACGCTGGCTCACGCCGGGGCCGACGTGGCCCTCGCCGCGCGCACGGAGCAACAGTTGCAGCAAGGAGCAATGCTAATCCGCGAGCAGACCGGACAGCGCGCCCTGGTCCTGCCCACCGACGTCAGTCAGGTTGCCGCGGTGCGCCAGATGGTGCAGGATACAGCAGCGCAACTGGGGCGGCTGGATATTCTGGTGAACGGCGCCGGCGTCAACATCCGCCAGCCGGCGGACACCTTCGGCGAAGAAGATTGGGACCAGCTCTTCGCCGTCAACCTCAAAGCCGTCTTCTTCGCCTGCCAGGAAGCGGCGCGCATCATGCGCCGCCAGGGCCGGGGCAAGATTATCAACCTGGGCTCGCTGACCTTTGAACTGGCTGTGCCCAACGTGGCCCTATACGCGGCGAGTAAAGGCGGCATGCGGCAGCTGACGCGGGCGCTGGCCATCGAGTGGGCCGGCGACGGCATCAACGTCAACGCCATCGCCCCAGGCCGTTTCTGGACAGAAATGACCGACCGGGTATTCTCTGATCCGGAGCTTTACGATGCCGCCGTAACCATGATCCCCCAGGGTCGGCCCGGCGTGCCCGCCGACCTGGCCGGGGCCACCCTGTTGCTGGCCTCTGACGCTTCCGATTACATTACGGGCGAGACAATTGTAGTAGACGGCGGCTGGCTGGTGAACAGCGGCGTCAAAGGATAAGCTAGAAATATGAAGGCACTGCTCTTATCGGACATCGGCCAACTGCGCCTCGTCGATGCCGCGCAACCAGAAATCGCAGGCCCGCAGGACGTATTGCTCAAAGTGCGCTCCGTGGGCATCTGCGGCTCGGACCTGCACGGCTACCTGGGCCACAGCGGGCGTCGCCAGCCGCCGCTGATCATGGGCCACGAAGCGGCGGGCGAGGTGGTCGAGGTGGGGCCTGAGGTCGGCGACCTGTCGCCCGGCGACCGCGTGGCGGTCCAGCCGGTCTCTTTTTGCGGGCGCTGCGCCCAATGCCTGGCGGGCAATCGCAGCCTGTGCGAGGAGCGGCTGATCATGGGCATGAACGCGCCGGGCGCCTACGCCGAGTACGTCACCTGGCCCGCCACCAACCTCGTGCCGCTGCCGCCAGATTTGACGCTCGAAGGCGGCGCGCTGGCCGAACCGCTTTCCATCGCCGTGCACGCGGTGGGCCTGGCCCACATCCGGCCCGGCGACAGCGCCTTCGTCGCCGGCGCCGGCCCCATCGGGCTGCTGACGCTGGCTGTGCTGAAGCAGAGCAGCGCGGACCGCATTATCGTCAGCGACCTCAGCGACGCGCGGCTGGACGTGGCCCGGGCGCTGGGCGCGGACGTGACGGTGAATCCGCGCACGGAGGATCTGGAGGAGGCCGTGGCCGACCTCACCGGCGGCAGCGGCGTGGACATGGCCTTCGAAGCCGTGGGCCTCAGCGCCACGGCGCAACAGACGCTGGAGGTCGTGCGCAACAAAGGGACCGTGGTCTGGATCGGCAACAACCAGCGCATGATCGAAGTCGACATGCAGGCCATCGTCACCCGCGAGCTGGCTGTGCTGGGCGCCTACGGTATGTCCTCGTTGGAGTTCGAGCGCTCGCTGCAGATGCTGGCGGACGGCGTCATTGCCCTCGAGCACATCATCAGCCGGCGCGCAACTCTGGACGAAGGGCCGCAACTGTTCGACGAACTGCTGGAAACGCCGGAAGTGATTAAGTGCCTGTTTAATTTTGATTGAGACCCGTTACCGCACCAGACATCCGATTTTTTCGAAAAAATCGGATGTCTTCGACTGCAGCGAACCTCCGGGAGGCTCGGTGAGCGGTACCGGAGATAGGAAACGGTTCGCAAGCCTCCCGGAGGTTTACGGACTTGATCATATCAAACATAAGGAGAAGACAACCATGCGTCTGGAGGGAAAAGTAGCCATCATCACGGGAGCCGCGTCTGGCATTGGGCGGGCGACCGCCATCCGCTTCGCCGAAGAGGGCGCCAGCGTGATCATCGCCGACATCAACGACGAGGGGGGACAGGCGGTCGAGCAGGAAATCCGCGAGGCCGGCGGCGAGGCCACCTTCGTGCACACCGACGTGGGCAACGAGGAAGATCTGCGCACTATGATCCAGGCGGCGCTCGATCATTACGGCGGCCTGGACGTGCTATTTAACAACGCCTACTGGACCGAGGCCAAGCGGCTCGAAGACACCACCGTCGAGAACTGGCACCGCACCCTGGATGTCACCCTGCGCCCCGCCTTTTTGGCCACAAAACTGGCGCTTCCTCACCTGCGCGCTCGTGGCGGCGGTGTGGTCCTACACACCGGCTCCATCCAGAGCGTCGTGGGTTTCCCCAGCTTCATCGCCTACCAGGCGGCCAAGGGCGCTGTTCTGTCGCTGACCCGCGCCCAGGCCCTGGAACTGGCCGACGACAATATCCGCGTCGTCGCCATTTTGCCCGGCGCCACCAACACGCCGGCTGTGGGCATCGACGACCCCGACGCCATCGACGAGCTCATCGCCAAAATCCCCATGGGCCGCCTCGCCGAACCGGAAGAACTGGCCAACACCGCCGTCTTCCTGGCTTCTGACGAAGCGCCCTATATCACGGGCACCAGCATTCTGGTAGACGGAGGCTACGGCGCGCAATAGCAAGCGCATTTGTCATAAGCGGTGAGTTTGCGCACAATTATAGCGTTGGTCGAGTTGAGGATCGATCGGCTCGGCCAGCGCTTTTTTGTCGGACAGCGCCTCCCATCCAGAGAGGCCTCCACTTCTCTCAGGAGAGAGTAATGATTCTTACCTTTTTACTCATGATCGTCATCGTCTCGCTGATGATTAGTTTCAACGCCCTGTATGTAGCCGGGGAATTCGCAGCAGTCAGCGCGCGCAAGACGCGTGTGGTCCAGGAGGCCAGGGCGGGAAATCGCCTGGCGAAAGCGCTGCTCCCCGTGCTGGAGGACACGCAGCGGCTGGACAACTACATTGCTGCCAGCCAGGTGGGCATCACCCTGTCCAGCATCATCCTGGGCATCTACGGTCAGCGAGCGGTAGCGCCGCTTCTCGAACCACTGCTCCTGTATTTACCCTTTCTCGACGAACAGGCGGCGGCAACCGGCGTTGCGGCGATTCTTATCCTGATCCTCTTTACCACACTGCAGGTCATTTTCGGCGAATTGATCCCCAAGTCGCTGGCCATCCAATACCCGGAGCGGGTGGCGCTGGCAACGGTGCTGCCCATGCGCTGGTCGGCCGATTGGATTCTGCGCCCGCTGATTATCGTCCTCAACGGCAGCGGCGCCTTGCTGCTCAAACTGTTGGGCGTCGGTCATGGGGGCGGTCACCAGCACGTCCATTCGCCGGAGGAAATAAAGCTACTCATTCAACAAAGCTTCAAAGGCGGCCTTCTCGATGCTCGCGGACAGGAATTGCTGAACAACGCCTTTCGCATTTCCGAACTCGAAGTCGGCGAGATCGTCGTGCCGCGCACGCAGATAGCAGCAATAGAGATCGATACGCCCGTGGGCGAGGCGCTGCGCTTTGCCATCGACTCCTGCCACACGCGAATTCCGGTGTATGAGCAGGATCTGGACCACATACGGGGCTTTGTACACACCAAAGATCTGTTCCGCCTGCACCACGCCAGCGGCGGTCAGGGAGAGATTGGTCCCATCATACGCAAGGCGTCCTTTGTGCCCGAAACCGCGCCGGTGAAGGACGTGTGGGAGGTTCTGCGACAGGATCAGAATTACCTGGCCATCGTCGTCGGCGAATTTGGCGGCACCATGGGCATGGTCACCTGGGAAGACCTGCTGGAAGAACTGTTCGGCGAGCTGCGCGATGAGTTCGACGAGGCGGAAGAGCCACTCATCGCTCCCGCCGGAGACGGCGTCTATCTCGTGCGCGGAGAAACGCCCATCAGTTACCTCAACAGCAGATTCGGCCTTTCTCTGCCGATCAATCGGGTGCACTCGGCAAGCGGGCTGGTCATCAGGCGGCTCAACCGCATTCCCCAGGCCGGCGATGAGGTGGAAATAGCCGGCGTGCAGATGACAGTTGAATCAGTGCGCGACCGGGCGGCGGAGATGATTCGCCTGCGCCTGCCACAATCGGCCGCGTCACCGGGCGGCTCGGCCCCCGCGCAGGAGGGCGTCAACTCATGAATCTGCTCATCCCCTTCACAATCATTCTCATCCTTGTCCTGTTCAACGGCCTCTTTGTCGCCGCCGAATTTGCCATCATCGGCGTGCGGCGCACGCGCATCACCCAACTGGCCGAAGACGGCAATGCGGTGGCGCGCCGGCTGCTTAAAACGCTCGACGATCGTGCCCAGGTGGATCGCTACATCGCTTCCGCCCAGTTAGGCATCACCCTTGCCAGCCTGGGCCTGGGTATGTACGGCGAGCCGGCCATTGCCCACCTTCTGGAAGGTCCGCTGCATGACTGGTTCGGTCTGGAGGGCGCTCCCGCCCACACCGTCAGCTTCATCATCGGGCTGAGCGTCGTGACCTACCTCCACGTCGTCGTCGGCGAGATGGTCCCCAAATCCCTGGCGCTACAATTTGCCGAGCGCGTGGTGCTGGCGCTGACCCGCCCCATGGCGCTGATGCAGACGCTCTTCAGCATTCCCATCACCGTGCTCAATCAGACCGGTCTGTGGGTGCTCAAACTGCTGGGTGTGCCGCCGCCTGAAGAGAAAAGCCGCCTGCACACCCCGCACGAATTGGAGATGATCATCTCCGAAGGCGTCGTTGGCGGGCTGATCGACGCCCAGGATTCCGCCATTTTCGAAAATATCTTCGACCTCAGCGAGTTGCGCGTGCAACAGATGATGACCCCACGCGTAAAAGTGGAAGCGATCCCCGTCACCATCGACGAAGAAACACTGGCCAAAAAGCTCAGCTCCTCCCCCTACTCCCGGCTGCCCGTCTACGAAGGTACAGTCGACCACATCGTCGGCGTCTTGCATCTCAAAGAGTTTGCCATCCACGAGATGGACGGTACGCCCTTCGACCTGCGCCAGATCATGCATGAACCCGTCTATCTACCTGAATCTGCCTCCGCCTACGAGCTCTTATCCACCCTGGAGACAAAAAACACCCACATGGCCATCGTGGTCGGCGAATTCGGCGGCACGGCAGGAATCGTGACCCTTGAAGACCTGCTCGAAGAAGTCGTCGGCGAAGTGTGGGACGAGTTCGACGTTGACCTGCAGGAACCGGTCACCGTCCTCTCCCCCGGCCATCTGCTGGTGAAAGGTACCACGCGCTTACACGAGGTCCAGCCCTACGTCAATCTCGACCCGCACGCCGATCTAGCCGGCAGCATCGCCGGGCTGATGCTGTCCCACGTAGACCTGCCGCCCCGTCGCGGCGACACCGTGGAGTTCGACGACATCGTTCTGCGCATCGAAGACGTCGAAGGCATGACCATCGAAAGCGTCGCCGTCCTTTATCCCGCAGAGGATCAATCGCCCGGCTCGGCTGCGGAATCTCCTGCGACCGCACACTGACGCCCGTTGCAATGAGTACTGCGCCCCACGCCGTCAGCGCCGGGAAGCGTGTCTGATCGCTTACTCGTCGCCGGCGGCGTCACGCTTTACAAGAATAACAAAAGCTCCCCCGTGATGCGGCCCGCTCTGCCCGGTCGAATACCCCGTCGCCGCAGCGATTTCAAATCCCTGATCCAGGAGCTCCGCCATTTCCTCCTCGACGTCCTCAAAGCTCGTACCGAGCGCCAGCGAGAAATTGATGATGCGAACCGTGTGTTGCACGGGTACCTCCTCATTATTTGTTGGCAGGGGAGCGGATCGTCAGGATGGGTAACGAATAACCACCAGGGATGCGTCCGACCGTGATGCCACCTGTTCCGGCATGTAACCCAGGCTTGAGCGAAAGAATCGTTGCGAACCGGTCGTCGTAATTACTACGAGATCATCGGGACGCAAACGCGAGACGAGAGAATTAACTTCAACCGGCTCGATAACGAGCTCATGAGGCTGCTCTTCTTCCTCTTCCAGCGAGCTTTCCAGAAAGTGCGAGTAACGCGAGTCGGCGATGATCTGCAGCGGCACGTTAATGGCAGTGGCGATCGTAACGGCCATGTCAACCGTTTCGCTCACGAGGGGGCCGACGAGACTATTGGCGGGAATCACCAGTACCACACGACGCATGGCATTGATAGAGGTCGTCAGTCGCCCGACAAGCACCGGAACCGTGGCGTTCCAAATCACTTCGTCCAACAACGTGCCGAAGATGCTCTGGCGAAAGGTCGGCTTGCCGCGCCAGCCCATCACGATTAACGTTACGTCATTCTCCAGCGCCGCGCGCAAAATACCCTGAGAAATGGAGTCGTCGATGCGATAAAGCGGCTTGATTGTGATTTCCTCATCATTCTCAAGCTCGTCACTTTCCAGAAGCTGCTGCTCCTGCTCGGGCTGCGCTCGGGACCGGTTGCTCGCTTCAGTCACCCGCAAGGGGTAGACCGTTCCTTCTGCAATTCGTCCGAAAATAGCCGCCAGCGCAAGGAGATGTTCTTGTGTATCCGGATTGGCCACCGGTACCAGGATGCGCTCAAAGGACGTCGCACCCTCCTTCTCTTCGCCGGTAGATTCCAGTGTGGCGCCAAACCGCTGCACGAGAAGAGGAGACGTGAGCGTCGTGAGTAACACCATGAGGATCGCGCCATTAAAGAACTCCTGGCTCAGCAGCCCAATCTCCACCCCGATCAGAATCGTAGCCAGGGTAGCCGCGGCCTGAGCCTGCGACAGCCCCCACATGGTCAGCACCTCCTGGCGTGAATAATCATAGAGGCGACCGGCGACCCAGGCGGCCACATACTTTGTGGCGTAAACGGCCGCGGTCAGCGCGCCGCCGATCAGCAGCGTGCGGCTGCTCGTAACAATGGCCAGCGGATCGATCACCATACCTACATACACCAGGAAGATAGGCACAAACAGCGCTTCGCCCATAAACAGCACGCGCCCGCTGACCGCGCTTCGTTCGGGCAACGTCTCATTAATCGCCAGCCCCGCCAGAAAAGCGCCGACGATGGCGTGCATACCGATCACCTCGGCCATCAGGGCCACCACAAAGAGCACCACGAGTACGAACTGAAATTCGACGGCCGGCCCACTGTAGCGGCGGAAGAATGCTTTGCCCAGGGGAGGAGCGCCGAACAGAACGAGTAGCGTGTACCCTACCATCAGGGCCACAAGCTGCAGGAGGAAACCGACTGACGCCCCGCCATTGACCGTACCCACGATGATCGCCAGCACCAATAAGGCCCCGACGTCTGTGAAGACCGTGGCCCCAATTGTGACCGAAACCGCTTCGTTGCGCACGATGCCCAGGCGGCTAAGAATCGGAAAGGAAACCAACGTGTGCGAGGCATACACCGAGCCCATCAGCACGGACGGGGCCCAATCCAGGCCTAGCAACCGGCCCAGGAAGATTCCGAACACGAGTGGCACGCTAAACGTGAGCAGGCCAAAAACCAGGGCCTTGTTGCGCACCCGCCTGAACTGGCGCAGGTCAATTTCCAGGCCGGCGTTGAACATCAAGTAAATGAGCCCCACCGTGGCCAACAGCTCAATCGATGGCCCGATGTCCAGCAAACCGGTAATGTTCGGCCCGATGAGAATGCCGCCAAGAATGAGGCCCACGATGCCCGGCAGCCGCAAGCGCTCGATGAGCAGCGGGCTGATGAGCACCACGCCTATGATAATGAGGAATATGGTGACCGGTTCGTCAAGCAGATGTTCGGGCATACTTAGATTTAGACTGACCGATCAGAAGGCGCCGGATGACGTTTATCCGCCGGTATCAGCCACAAACTCGCTGAATCATAGTACGCATTCACGCACTTGCCAACCGCTTCGCCGCCTTTACCAACTCCACAACGCCCACCGGTAACAGCGCGAAGGCGACCACCAGAAGCCAATCGCTCAGCGTCAGGGGCGCAGTGCGCAGCACCAACTGCAGGAAGGGAACGTACACTGCGGCCAACTGTAACAGGATCACTGCGCCCACCGCCGCCCACAACCAACGGTTGCTGAACAGCCGGCTATTGAACATTGAATCCGTGCGCGAGCGGGCGTTGAAAGCGTGGAATGTCTGCGCCAGGGCCAGGGTCATGAATGAAACAGTTACAGCGTGCCGCAAACCGTCGCCTGTGTCGCCGTACAGGGACAGGCCGACGCCAAACGCTGCCAGGGTTACCCCGGCCAATAATACGCCCTGCCAGGTGATCAGCCAGGCAAACGGCGCATTCAGCAAGCGCTCCTCCGGATCGCGCGGTTTTTGCGCCATCACGTTGGGCGCGGACGGTTCTAGCGCCAGGGCCATCGCCGGCAATACGTCCGTGATGATATTCAGCCACAAAATCTGAAGCGCCGCCAGCGGCAACGGCCAACCGAGCATAATAGCCACAAAGACCGTCAGGATTTCCGAGAAGTTGCAGGAAAACAGGTAATGGATAAAGCGCAAGATGTTGGCATAAATCATGCGCCCCTGTTCCACAGCCTTGACGATGGTGGCGAAGTTATCGTCGCGGATAACCATGTCGGCGGTTTCCTTAGCCACAGCAGTGCCCTTAATGCCCATGGCCACGCCAATGTCCGCTTTGCGCAGGGCCGGCGCGTCGTTGACGCCGTCTCCCGTCATCGCCACCACCTGCTTCTGTTCCTGCAGGGCCTCGACGATCCGTAGCTTGTGTTCGGGCGAGACGCGGGCGAAGACGGCCGTATCCGTTACCGCCTCCTGCCAGCCCTGCTCATCGAGAGCCTCTAATTCGCGCGCGTGTAACGTGCCGTAATTCCGCCCTTGCTCATCGCGATCCAGCCGCAACTGGCGTGCGATCTCGGCGGCAGTCACCGGCTGGTCACCCGTGATCATAATGGTGCGGATACCCGCTCTGCGGCACTCGTCGATGGCCAGGCCGGCTTCCTCGCGGAGCGGATCGATCATGCCCAGCAAACCAACATAGATCAATTCGGCGCTCAGATCATCCGCCGTGTACTCGTCGGGCAGTTCCCGGTAAGCGACCGCCAGGACGCGCAACGCCTCGCCGGCCATTTGCCGGTTCAATTCCAGAATCTGTTCACTGTCCTGCTCCGCTATGGGTCGTATCTCCTCACCAGACATGAAGTGAGTCGCCCCTTCCAGGACGGCAGCGGGGGATCCCTTCACGTAGGAAACAAGCCGGCCCTCCGGCGTGCGGTGCACCGTAATCATCCGTTTGGTTTCGCTATCGAAGGGAACTTCGTCCACGCGGTCGTACACTTCTTCCAGGGTGGGTTGGTCCAGCCCCGCCTTTTCCGCGGCTACGATCAGCGCTCCTTCTGTCGGATCGCCCAACACTGCCACGCCGTTTTCGTTGTGCTCCAGAGCGGCGTCATTACAAAGCGCGCCAATCTGCAGCGCGAGCATCAAATGCTCGTCTTCTTGCGCGTCTATGGAACGGCCATCTTGCACAAAATCGCCCTTTGTTTCGTACCCCGTCCCCGTGACGTCTACGCGCTCGCCGTTAAGCATAATCCGCGTCACGGTCATCTCATTCTGCGTCAGAGTACCAGTCTTGTCGGTACAGATCACCGTCGTCGCGCCCAGCGTCTCCACAGCCGGCAAACGGCGCACAAGCGCGTTCGTTTTGGCCATGCGCTGTACACCGAGGGCCAGCGTCATTGTGGCTACGGCAGGTAACCCTTCGGGTACGGCAGCAATGGCCAGAGAGATCGCCACTTCAATCATGCGCAATGCATTCTCGCCACGCAGAATGCCGGCGACGATGATGACGACGCACAAGACGGCCACAACGGCAATGAGCGTGCGACCCAGCTGTTCCAGGCGGCGCTCCAGCGGCGTGTCTCGCGTGACAGCCTCGTCGATCATCGCGCCGATCTTACCCACTTCGGTCTTCATGCCGGTGGCTGTCACCACCATCTGTCCGCGGCCTTCGGTGATGACCGTGCCCATGTAGGCCATGTTGGTGCGATCACCCAGGGGTACGTCGCCGTTGGGCGCGCTCAACACGTCTTCCCGTTTGCTGGCGGCGACCGATTCGCCTGTCAGCATCGCTTCCTGAATCTGCAAGCGGACGCTCTCTAAAATTCGGCCGTCGGCCGGTACGCGCTCTCCCGCCGCGAGTACGACGACATCTCCGGGAACCAGCTCGGCAGCCGGGATCTGGTGTTCTTCCCCCTCCCGTATGACGTGAGCATTGGTCACGCGCTGCTTCTGCAAGGCTGTGATCGCCTGCTCGGCGCGCAGCTCGGTCAAAAAACCGATCACACCATTGAGCACAATGACCGCCAAAATGGCCACAGCTTCGATTGTTTCGTCGAGTAAAAACGCGGTGCCGGCTGCGGCGACCAGTAGCAAAACGATGAGGCTCGTGAACTGCTCCACCAGGATGGATAGCGCCGAGCGCTGTGCAGTGGCAGCCAGGGCATTCGCGCCATAGTGCTGCAACCGCTTCTCGGCCTCAGCCTGGGTCAGGCCTTGTTCCGGATCGCTATTCAATTGAGAAGAGATCTGGGAAGGGTCTAAAAGGTACCAGTCGCGACTCTGAAGCGACGGGTCGTCGTCTAAATCTGCCTCCTCGTCCGTGGGCTGCACAGAGAGGAGGTTGTTACTACTACTATCACTCATTAACTGCTGTCGTCTCCTTAAAGGTGCATGAACGGCTACTTGCACCCTACCTTCAGGCAGCTTGCCGCCGATTCATGCACAGATCTGGCCTGATACGGTTTGAATCCCAATGGTATGGCGATGCTCGTAAATGCGCCACCGGTGGCAACCGTTCATCAGACGCCTCTAAAACATAAGCTCCAGGCACCCCGCCTTTCGTACATTGTTACATGCATAGCATCATATTATCGATAACGGTGACGGTTGAACCTGAGCGGGTGCATCGCATTGATGCACCCGCTCTCCAGACGTTAGCGTCAATGGCTTCCGATTCGATTACCTGGGTCCTTGTCCCCGACCGATGCCAAACTCGTAGATCGTGGTGGTCTCGTAGGTCTCGCCAGGGTTCAGAACCGTGGACGGGAACTGCGGCTTGTTGGGCGAATCGGGGAAGTGTTGTGTCTCAAGGGCCAGGCCATCGCCCTGCCGGTAGGCGCGGTCGCTCGTTCCGTACAGGGTTCCGTCCAGGAAGTTGCCCGCGTAGAACTGGATACCGGGTTGGTCGGTCCAGATGCGCAGCAGGCGACCGCTCTCCGGTTCATGCAGCGTGGCAGCCACCTGCAACGATTGGTTGGGCCTGGGCGGATCCAGCACCCAGTTGTGGTCGAAGCCCCGCCCGAAGACGATCTGCTCGTCGTTGGAGCGGATGCCATCGTTGACCGGCTTGGGTCTGGTGAAGTCGAACGGCGTCCCTGCCACGGGCGGGATGTCGCCGGTGGGGATCAGGGTTTCGTCAACCGGCGTGAAGTGGCTGGCGTTGAGCTGTAGCAAGTGATCGTAGATGGTGCCCGTTCCCTCGCCCGCCAGGTTCCAGTAGGCGTGGTTGGTCAGGTTAACCACCGTCGGCTCGTCGGTGGTTGCCCTGTAATCGATGACGATCTGGTTCTGGTCGTTCAAAGTATAGGTCACGTAGGTGTCCAGGTTGCCGGGATAGCCCAACTCATCCCCCGGATCACAGGCGCTGTTGGGGAAGTCGCCGGTCCAGCCATCGCCCTCCGGGCTGAGATAGTGGAGCTCGATGCCAACCCCGTCCGGCCCGCTGAACTCATCCGTAACTTCCCACACCACCTTGTCGAATCCCTGACCGCCGCCGTGCAGCGAGTTCGGGCCGTTGTTGGCGTCCAGACAGTAATTGACGCCGTTGAGTTCAAATCTGCCGTCGGCGATGCGGTTGCCATAGCGTCCGATGATGGCCCCGAAGTAGGGGTCGTTCATCGTTTCATAGTCGCCGAGGTTGTTGAAGCCAAGGGTGACGTTGTCCAGATTCTGCCTGCGGTCGCGCACCTTGACCGAGGTGATGATCCCACCATAGTTGATGATCTTCACCTCCATCCCCCTGCCGTTGGTCAACGTGTATTCAAAAACCTCCTCTCCATCAGCCGTCGTCCCGTAAGGCTCCGATGTGATCGTACCCGCGTTCCTTGCAGCAGTTACCGCTGGAGCGATCAAGACGATAGCCAGGGCGATGATGGTCACTGCAACGAAGAAAATGCTCAAGCGTTTCATGATTTGGTCTCCTCTCAGTTCTACGAAAGAACTAACCTGTTAACGAACAAGCGAAGACACACAGTTCGCGTCGATCGCATCACCCCCTGTTGACAAAAAAAGGCGACAACCGCGGACGTTACTCGCGGATCATCGCGCTTCGAGTGTTTGTGTGGGCTAGATCCCCCCTTGCTCCACAATGGGCCCCGGGACAGCGGGCGACTGACTGTCATTGGTGGCTGCTATGCAAACGGTGGTGTTGGCGGTGGACTGGCTATTCCCTGATGCAGATCACATTCTATATTTTCGAAAATTGCAAGTCAATAGCGTGAAGGACTTGACTCACAACGTTTCTCATATTATCATAATGGCACGGGATGTTATCGTTAACGGTATCGTTAACAGTAACCCGACGTGTTCAATCGCGGCCATCGTCAACAGCAAGGCAGGAGAGCCATATTGGCCAGGTGCGAGCCAGTCCAGCTCCCGCTCACTTGCCCGGATTTCCAAAAGGATAAGCGCACGCCATGATCGACCTCAGCCAATTCTCCGTGTGGTTTGTCACCGGCAGCCAGCACCTCTACGGCGATGAAGCCCTGGAGCAAGTGGCCCAGAATGCTGGCCACATCGTGCAACGCCTGTCCCAGTCAGACCATATCCCCGTCACCCTCGTCTTCAAACCGGTCGTCACCACGCCGGAGGCTATCCACCAGCTGTGTCAGGAGGCCAACAACGATCCCCAATGCGTGGGTCTGATTACCTGGATGCACACCTTCTCGCCGGCCAAAATGTGGATCGCGGGCCTCGACGCCCTGCGCAAGCCATTTCTGCACCTGCACACCCAGTTCAACCGCGACCTGCCCTGGGACACCATCGACATGGATTTCATGAACCTCAACCAGTCGGCCCACGGCGACCGCGAATTTGGCTACATTGCCTCCCGCCTGGGCCTGCGGCGCAAAGTGGTCGTCGGGCACTGGTCCTCGCGCGACGTGCAGGCGCGCATCGGGACGTGGGCCCGCGCCGCCTGCGCCTGGCACGACGCCCAGGACCTGCGCATCGCCCGCTTTGGCGACAACATGCGCCAGGTGGCGGTCACCGAAGGAGATAAGGTAGAGGCTCAGCGTCACTTCGGCTACACCGTCAACGGCTACGGCGTTGGCGATCTGGTACAGGCCATCGATGCCGTACCTGACGACGACGTAGAAAAGCTACTACAGCAGTACGACGCACAATATAACGTGGCCCCCTCTCTGCAAGAAGGCGGCGACCGTCGCCACTCTCTGCGCGAAGAAGCGCGCATTGAAGCCGGGCTGCGGCGCTTCCTGCAAACAGGCGGCTTCAAGGCCTTCACCGACACCTTCGAGGACCTGCACGGCCTGCAACAGTTGCCGGGCCTCGCCGTGCAGCGGCTTATGGCCGACGGCTACGGGTTCGGCGCGGAAGGCGATTGGAAGACAGCCGCGCTGGTGCGCGCCATGAAGGTCATGGCAGCCGGCCTGGAGGGTGGCACTTCCTTCATGGAAGATTACACCTACCACTTCGCAGACAATACCGCAGGCACGGGCATGATGGTGCTCGGCGCGCACATGCTGGAAGTGTGCGAGTCAATCGCCGCCGATACCCCATCGCTGGAAATTCACCCCCTGTCCATCGGCGGCAAAGACGATCCCGTGCGCCTGGTATTCGACACCGCCGGCGGCCCCGCGGTCAACGCCTCGGTCGTAGACATGGGCAACCGCTTCCGCATGATCGTCAACGTCGTGGACGTCGTCGACCCGCCGGAGCCCCTGCCCCGCCTGCCCGTGGCCCGCGCCGTGTGGATCCCGCGCCCCGACCTGCCGCGCGCTGCAGAGGCCTGGATTCTCGCCGGCGGCGCGCACCACACCGGTTTCAGCCAGGCGCTCACGGCCGAGCATCTACAAGATTTCGCCGAGATAGCGGGCATTGAGGTCTTACTCGTCGACGACGGCACCACCGTGTCCGCGTTCCGCAAGGAGCTGCGCTGGAACGAGGCGTTCTATTGAGCAGAAGATAGACGAACCATCGCCCGCTGACCGGCTCCGCGCCGGTTGCAATGGGCGACAGCGTGCTGCCGCCCATGGAGAGAATATATGACCCGTTGTCTCTGAGTCTGTCCCCAGCAAGTTGCTCATGGTTGTTCAGCTTACTCACATTCCAGGAGGAAGAAAATGGTTAAGAAATTTACCCTGCTGTTCATTTTGATCTCTGCTCTGGTGCTGTTCACTGCCTGCCAGGCCACGCCAGAGGAGTCGCCAGACGATACGAACGACGATACAAGCGCCGAAGTTGAAACCGCGCCGGAAGAAGAGGAAGAGGTGGCCGAGGAACCGGCTGCGGCAGAAGAAAGCGAGACCACGGAAGAAACCGCTGCAGCTCAGGAAGGCGCTCAATGGTGCGCCGGCACGGACATCGTCTTCTTCCCCGGCGGCCCCGAAGGCGGCCCCTTCGCCAGTGTAGTCTATAATGGCGCCGTTCAGGCCGAGGAGACCCTGGGCCCCAACGTAGAGTACGTGTGGTCCGACTGGAATCCGGAACGGATGGTCACCCAGCTTGGCGAGGCCATCGCCACCAACCCCGACGGCATTGCCATCATGGGCCACCCTGGCGACGATGCCTATGGCCCGCTGGTCGAAGAAGCGGTCGAAGAGGGTATCATTGTCACCAGCCAGAACACCACCCTACCCGAACTGGAATCGCAGTACGCGACGTCGGGCTTCGGTTACGTGGGCGCCGAGCTGTATGACGCCGGCTACTCCCTGGGCGCCGAAGCTGTGAGCCGCTTCGACCTGCAGGAAGGCGAGCGAGCCATGGTCTGGGGGCTGCTGGCCCAGGCCGGGCGCGGGCAACGCACCCAGGGCGTGATCGACGCGCTGGAAGAGGCGGGCATGACTGTGGACTACATTGAAATCGACGACGCCACCAACGCCGAAGCCGCGGCGGGCGTTCCCACCTTTGTCGGTTACGTCTCCGCCAACCCCGACGTGCGCCTGGTGGTCACGGACCACGGCGCCCTGACGGCGACGCTGGAAACCTATCTGACCTCTGCCGACCTGGGGCCGGACGACATCTATGCTGCCGGCTTTGACCTGTCCCCAGCTACCGTAGAGGCCATTCGCGGCGGTTGGACCGACCTGGTCATCGACCAGCAGCAGTGGCTGCAGGGCTACCTGCCCATTCTGCAAATCTGCCTGACCAACAACTATCTGTTCACCGGTCTGCACATCAACACCGGCGCGGGCTTTGCCCACGCGGACAACATCGACATGCTGGCCGATCTGGTGGAACAGCAGATCCGCTAACCATCTGGAACCCAACCTCCGGGAGGCGTCTGGCCGAAGAGACCTTCGGCCGGCCTCCCGGAGGTTCAGGCCAAAGGAGTAATTATGGAAGAACAACCGCGGCTGGAATTACGCAAGATCTCCAAGCGTTTCGGCGAAGTCCAATCGCTTAAAGATGTCGACTTCCGCCTGGGCCGCAACGAAGTCGTCGGGCTGCTCGGCGACAACGGCGCCGGCAAATCAACCCTGATCAAAATCATCACCGGCTATCACCAGCCTACCAGCGGCGAGATCTATTTTGATGGGGAGCGCGTGGAGAACCTGACGGTGCCGCGCGCCCGCGAACTGGGTGTGGAGACGGTGTACCAGGAGCGGGCGTTGGCCGAGCTGCAAACGTTGTGGCGCAACATCTTCCTGGGCCGCGAACTGTCTAACAGCCTCGGCTTCATGAAAGTGAAAGAGATGAAGAAAGAAACACGCCGGCTGATGACGCAGTCGATGGGCTTTACGTCCAGCGCCATCGATCCTGATGCGCGCATTGCAACCTTTTCCGGCGGCGAAAAGCAGGGCGTGGCCATCGTGCGCGCGCTGTACTTCGAGGCGGACATCATTGTGCTGGACGAGCCCACCATGGGCCTGAGCTTGAAGGAGACCAAGAAGCTGCTCAACTTTGTGCGCGACATCAAACGCGCCGGCAAAAGCGCCATCTTCATCGACCATAACATCGTACACGTCTACAACGTGGCCGACCGCATTGTGCTGTTGGACCGCGGCGAGGTAGCCGGCGAATTCATGACGGCAAATATCAGCCTGGATCAGTTAATGGAAAACATGATCCAGATTGCCGAGACGGGCA
>JBMCFH010000023.1:0-29109 GCA_048620455.1 Chloroflexota bacterium
CATTTAATATTAGGGAATGACCCTATATTCTCTCTTCGTCAGCCTCGTTATGCTTCTTGCGTGTAACAGACAGGCCCTGTCCGGGTGACCCGCACCGGGGCGGTGCCGTGTCTGGTTGTATTGGTAAATCAAAAGAAAGGAGAGAGAAATATGCGTAATGGTAAACGAACGGGTAAACAGTTACTGCTGCTGATGCTCCTGGCTGTGGTGGCGATGGCTCTGGTGGCCTGTGGCGCTGACGAAGGCGAGGAAACGGCAGAACCGCTCGGCGAAGAGTTCGAGGAGACTCCGTCTCTTGACGAAACTCCGATGATGGAAGAGACGCCTGCACTGGAGGAAACACCGCTGATGGAGGAGGAGACACCTCCGGTCGAGGAGACGCCGGAGATGGAAGAGACGGAGGCAGTTGAAGAAACCCCGGTGGTTGAAGAAACGCCGGAGATGGAAGAGACGCCTGCCGAAGAAGCCACGCCCACACTAGAGGCTGAGGCGACCGAACCGGCGGATGACACGACCCAGAGCGGCGCAACCGTCACGGAGACGCAGATGATTCGCAGCGACGTGCTGCTGGATCTGACCGTCGCCGGGCAGGATGGCGCCGCGATGGGCGAGGTCCGCGACCTTCTCTTCGACATGCAGGGTAACGTTCGCTACCTGTTGCTGGACCTGGCGCTGGACGAGGCCCGCACCGTGGCGGTGACCTGGGACCAGGTGGAAGTGCAGCACGCCTCCGAGCTGACAGCTGAGGCTGACGACGATATGGACGATGAAGTAATCGTTGTCTACCTGGGCCAGCAAACGGAGTTGGAAACGATGAGTGACGTTGATACCACTGTATTGGATCAGGAAGGCGAACTGGTACCCTTGAGCGAGCTGAATGTGGAAGCGTCCGCTGACGAGGCTGAGGGACAGGCGTTGCAGGCCAGTGAGTTCGATTACAACCTGATCAATCTGAATGACGATGACCTGGGTGAGGTCGAAGAGCTGGTCGTGAACGTCGCCGAGGGCCGTGTGGTCTACGCCATCGCTGACGTCGGTGGCTTCCTGGGCATTGGCGAAACGACCGTGGCGCTGCCCTGGAATCAGTTGCAGTTTAGCGAAGCAGACGAAGCCTTCATTGTGAACGCCGACGAGGAGACGCTGACGGATGCGCCCACGGTGAACTTTGACGAGTGGGAGGACGGCGTGGTCCCCGACGAGAACTGGGGCGCGGAAGTGGAGGAGTTCTGGAACTCGATTGGTGGTTCATCGTAACCCGACCGGGCAAAGATGACCTGCTGAGATAAGGAGGTAGCCGGGGGAAAGTGTAAGTACTTTCTCCCGGCTGCTTTTCGCATTCAGGGTAGGGGATGCGATTTCCACCAATCCTTCTGGGTGCGCGGGTCCATGAAAGCGCCGCTGTCCCGAACGGCCACCTTAATCTGCCGGCCATTGGCGCGCGCGAAGGGCTGTCCCTCGTGAAGCGCAGGCAAGTACTCACGTCCGGCGGCGTTCATTTCCTCGTATAGATCCAGCAGATCATCCGCCACACAGACATCTTCGATGTGCAGCGTATAGCCAACGACGACGTTGTCGTCGGCCGTATACTTCAGCGTGATGCGGTCGCGGCCGGCGTATAGGACCATGACCTCGTAACCGCCGCCAATATCATAGCCTGATTGCGGAACGTGGAGAACTTCGCCGGGCCCCGTCTCCATGCCCAGCAAGGTCACCGGCCACTCGCCGATAGGCCCGGCGCGGCAATCACATTCCCAGTCCCAGTTGTTTACGCGGTAAGCGCTGCCGAACCGTGGGAGACGGGCGGGGCTGAAGAGGCCTTCGAGTTGTGGAGCTGCGTCATCCGTGGGGCCATCATACTGCACCAGCTGCAGGGGCGCTTCGGTGCTGCTGTAGCCACGGAAGGCAAGATTGAGGTCGGGATGATTGTGGGCGGCGATGTCGGTAGGCGCTGACTTGATGCGTAATGCGCCGAAAGTTGTTTCAGAGACGCGGCAGCTTTGCACCGCGGGGCTCGTGACTAGCGGTAGATACACCGAGTTAGGACTGTCCTGTCCTCGCTCAGCAGCCAAGGTAGAAAGTGGCGAGAACCAGGCGGCTGTCAGTAAAAACAGCAGCAGGCGGATGCCATTTTTGTAGGTTGAATTGTGCATTCAACGCGCTCGTGGGCAGGAGCCACCTGCCACGGCTCAGTCCTCGCGCGTCAGCAGACGTTTCAGCGCCGGACGGCTCTGTGGCGAAAAGATGTAAAAGGTGAGTAGAACTATTGCCCCATAGATGATAGTCGCACCCAGGCTCAGCAGCAGTCGTTCGGGCCAGGCCATGGCCTGTATGTCTGTCGTGATCCAGGTCATAAAGGCCGTTGTGCCCAGCGAGCCGAACACACTGGCGAGAAAAATGGTCAATAAATTGTTGTAATCTTTGGGGCTCCAATCATCAAACATGCGGGCAAACCTCTTCATGAGAACTCCTGTTGACTAGGACGACGTTCGATTGTCGATCATAGCCCGCACGTGCCTATCCCGTGATGGGAAAAACGTAATAGCGGCGCAACCTCTCTGTCGCCAGAGCGCCGGCGCAGCCGAATCACAGCACTGGTTCGACCTGAAATCGCTGATTACAGCGGCCCATGCATGACCATGATCAAGGGACGGCTATTCTATGAAAGTTTCGCACGGTGAGCCAAGCTTCTTAAAAATCCATTAACACAGGGGGGACACTGGCGCTAACGGGAGTGGATGGGAGTCGAACCCACCGCCGCTCGCTCTGCGCGACCGGCCACTGGTTTTGAAGACCAGGGCATCCACCGGGACACAACCACTCCCCTCCAGTTGACTATAGCTAAAAGTCAGAGGGCGGGCAAGAAAAATAACCGTTAGATAACTTGACAGAGAGGGGTAGTTTGGATAGAATTCCTTCGCTTTAAGGTGTGGAGTACGTCACAGATCACTCTTCAGTGTACCTTGTACGGACCGCGCCACGAGCCGGGATAGCTCAGTTGGTAGAGCACTGCACTGAAAATGCAGGTGTCCCCAGTTCGAGTCTGGGTCCTGGCATTTTTAACAAAATATGTTACAATCATAGTCGTCCTGCGGGTGTAGTTCAGTGGTAGAACGTCTCCTTGCCAAGGAGAAGGTCGTGAGTTCGAATCTCATCGCCCGCTCTAATCACCGGCAGGCCTGGCGCCTGCCGGATCTGTTTACGGCGACGTAGCCAAGTGGTAAGGCAGGGGTCTGCAAAACCCTTATTCACCGGTTCGAATCCGGTCGTCGCCTTTCCATGCTCCTGCTCGCGGCAGGAGCTTTTTCTTTTGGCGTGTCCGGCTCAGCCGTAAAGGGCGCGCCCTTCATGGAAGCAGGGCAGGGGGTGCTCGTCGATGAAGTGTGCCTGTACCTCTTGTCCCTCCGCAAACAATCTGGTGTGCGGCTGCCGGCTGCGCACGACTGTCCCGTCGTTCAAACGTAAGTGATAGATGTTGGCGATGCCCACGAATTGGCGCATCTGCACCCGCGCGTTGCCACTCTCCCCAGGGGGGACCTGGGCTATCTCCACGTCGTCTGGACGCACGAGTACTTCGACCTTGCTATTTGCCGGTAGAGAGAGTGGCTGTGGCAACAGGCCCAGGGCTGACTCCACTCCGTTCTGCGTTACGCGGCCCGCAACGAAGTCGGAATGGCCCATGAACTCTGCCACGAAGCGCGTCTCCGGGCGCAGAAACACATCCTCAGGCGTGGCGATCTGTTCGATACGCCCCTGGTTCATTACGGCCACGCGGTCCCCTATGAAGAGCGCTTCCTCTTGATCGTGCGTGACGAACACGGCTGTGGCCTGGCTCTTCTTCAGAAGCTGGCGCACCTCCGCGCGCACCTGAAGGCGCAGGGATGTGTCCAGGTTAGAAAACGGTTCGTCCATGAGCAGGACGGCTGGTTCCAGGGCCAGCGCGCGCGCCAGTGCGACGCGTTGCTGCTGTCCGCCAGAGAGTTCGTGTGGCATCTGTTCCTCCAGCCCCACCAGGCCCACCAGATCGAGCATCGCCTGCGTGCGCTCACCAGCGCGCGGGTGGCGATTCAGGCCGAAGGCGATATTTTCTCCGACGCTGAGATGCGGAAAAATAGCGTAATCCTGAAAGACCATGCCGGCGCGCCGTTTTTCCGGCGGCACGTGTGTGCTTGCATCGGCGACAGTCTTGCCCGCTATCTCTATCCAGCCGGCATCGAGCTTCTCGAAGCCGGCGATAAGACGCAGCGTCGTCGTCTTGCCACAGCCGCTGGGCCCCAACAGAGCCAGTATCTGGCCCGTGGGCACGGTAAACGTAACTTTGCGAACGACGGAAACGTCGCCAAACGATTTCTCAAGCTGGTGGCAGCGCACCATTGTTTCGGGCATAATACGGACTTGTTCTCCATTTGATTGCTAATTGCAGTTGCACCTATTTTGCGGATTCTAGCTCATTCTTTCTTTAAGCGAAAAAGGCCCTTCGTTTATTTTGCGGATGAGTGTACGTTTCGTTTTGCTTGTCCAGAGAGTCCAATATAGGTTATTATTAATATAGTTTATTATTATTAATATGATAATAATTAAGATTGCATGGAGATAGGCCATGGAACCGAGCGTAGCCATGCGCGAATATCTGGCGGAGATTTTCCGTCTACAGGAGTATGAACCAACAGTCAGCACGACCAGCCTTGCCGAGCGTTTGAACGTTTCTGCGCCGGCCGTGCCGCGCATGCTGAAACGCCTGAAGAGCGCCGGCTACGTCAAGCACATTCCCTATCAGGGCGTGGAACTGACGGAACACGGAGAACAGGAAGCGTTGCGCGAACTGCGCCGCCACCGGCTCCTTGAGGTATTCCTGGTAGACGTCATGGACTTTCGCTGGGACGAAGTGCACGAGCACGCCGATCAGTTGGGGCAGGGGCTCAACGATGTGATCAGCGAGCGGATGGCGGAGATGACGGGCAATCCAACGCGATGCCCGCACGGGGAGCCGATTCCGGACGAAGAGGGAAACATGCCCGAAATAGACGATCTGTGCATTATGAACCTTGGCGTGGGCCACAAAGGCGCTGTCAGCCGCGTACGCACCGATGACCCCGAGCGCCTGCAATATTTCGCCAGTCTTGGCCTGGTGCCGGGTGCGGAATTTTCCATTGTGGGGCGTGCGCCTTTCAATGGGCCAATGCGCCTGCGTGTGGGTCGTGATGAGGTCGTGCTCGGCGTAGAGTTGACCAAATCCCTGTGGGTGACCAGCGATGGAACAGATTAGGGAAACAGCCGGCGTGCCTTAACCTCTGCCACGGCGTTTTCTTTGTAGCGATAGAGGCGGGCCGGCCGTCCTTCACCCTCTCGTTTTTTTCTCCCCGTATTTTCAAGAATATCAGCCGCCAGGATCTTGCGCCGGAAGTTGCGCTTGTCCAGTGGCTCCCCCAGTATCAACTCATAAGCGTGCTGCAATTCTGAGAGCGTAAATACGTCCGGTAGCAGCTCGAAACCGACCATGGTGTACTCTAGCTTGTAGCGAAGCCTGGTCAGAGCATAGTCGAGTATCTCATCATGGTCGAAGGCCAGGGCCGGCAGGGCTTCGACTGAGAACCAGTCCGTCTCCGCAGCGTCACTTCCGGGTTCATGTGCCACGGCATCCGAGGGCACGATGGCGAAGTAGGCCACGGTAATCACCCTCGTACGCGGGTCGCGCTCGGGATCGCCGAACGTATACAGCTGCTCCATATACACGTTGCGCACGCCGGTCTCTTCGGCCAGCTCCCGCACTGCGGCTTCTTCCAGGGATTCGTCCATGTTTACGAAGCCGCCGGGAATGGCCCAGCTTCCCTCGAATGGCCACCGCTTGCGCTTTACCAGCAAGACCTTCAATTCTTCCTCAATCAAGGAAAAAATCACAACGTCCACCGTAACCGATGGGCGCTCATATTTTGTGGGATCGTATTTGTCGGCCGCTTGCTCCGTCACAACGTCACTCCCTATAACCAAAGAGCCCCTGACCACGCTGGTCAGAGACTCTTTTATACTTCGATAATTATGCTTTCGCCAGAGCGAGGCCGTCGATCAGGGGAGCGGAGAAAGCTCGGGCGGGTCCACCTCGTCGGCTCGCGGATGCAGGTCGCTGTCGTCCCGTTCGGGGATGGTCACACCACCCTGTTCCACAAGCTGCGGCAGGCTGACACTGGTCGTGGCGAAGACGCTGCTATCACCCTGGGCGCGCAGCGCCAGGTTGAGGTCGACGCCGCGATCCATGGCCCACTTGAGAGCTAATGCGTCCTGGGGCGGCATGGACAGGATGATCATGTCCGGTTGTTCTTCACGAGGTCTTGCTTCTTCCTCAGACGCCTGTGACGCGCCATCGGTAGCAGCGCTTTCTTCTCCGTCAGTCGCTTCTTCTGCTTCTGCTGCGGGTGTCGGTTGTGCCGCTGGCTGTTGTGCTTCGGTATCCACTCCCGGCAGTTCCCAGGTGCCCACCCACAACACTTCTGCCTGCTGAATCGTCAGCTGCGTCACGCGGCGCGGAATTTGCAGGATATCGCCGTATTGCCACGCGGACTGGCCCGACGGCCCAATGCTCGGCACGAGATTGACGGTGGGAATCAACTCCAGCCGGCCCTGCGCGATTGGCTCGAAGAGGAAGTCGCGACCTTCCTGCAAGGCCACCTGGTTGATGCGCCGTTCGATGTTGGGCAGGGCGGTCTGGAACTCCTCGTCGATTTTCACGAAATTGAGGCTCATGAGCACGTCCACCAGATCGCCGGGGCGCATGGCGTATGCCGCGCCTGAATAGCGGTTGATGGGCACAGCCATGGCCACGTTGCCCTGGTCCACGTACAACGCCAGATCTGAGCCGATGGCTGCCAGGTCGGTGGGGCTGAGCGCGATCATGGAATTGAGAACCGCCTGTCCCCGGGCAATGTCCGCGCGGGCGATGCGATTGGCAACCTCTTCAATTTCGCTAAAGGTGTAGTCAGCCTGGACGGCGATGTTGGTCTCCGGACGCATCTCAATGTCCAGGTACCTTTCTTCGAGGCGCGCACCGATGGGAATCTCGGACGTCGTTACAACCACGGGCACGAAACGCACGGTAGGCGTCGGCGTGGCCGCCGGCTGCACCTCTTCAGGGGCGTCCTCGGTTGTTTCCTCCGCAGTGGGCGCGTCATTTCCATTGCCCAGCAGACCGGCAACGTTCAGGTCGCCGCTCGTCACCAGGAAAACGACAATGGCAGCGACGGCCAGTAGCAAGACCAGGATGATCAGGATAAACGTTCTTGGGCGCATAGTGAATTTCCTTAACCTATCAGGTTCGTCCTCAATATCCTGTTATTCCCCGCCGCCTTCGCCGCCTTCGGGCGTCGGGGTCACGGTGACCAGAGCAGGTTGCTCGGCGGTGAATTCATAATCGAGTGGTACCTCGATGCCGAACCGGGACAGAAGGTAGTTGAGGTCCACGTTTTCCACGTTGAACAGCTGGCCGTCCTCCACGCTGCGCAGAGCGTAATCCACGTCCGCCCCGGTTTCGATGGCGTAGCGCAACAACAACTGCTGCTGGGGCGACAGCGCCAGGACCAGGACATCTGGCGGAACCGGCGTTGGCGTGGGTACGGTGCCTGCTTCCGGTGTGGGCGTTGCTTCTGGATCGGGCGTCGGCGTCGGCGTGGGCACCTGCGGTCCGTCCTCCGGTGACCAGGGGCCGACTTGAATCACTTTTGCCGCTTGCAGAAGCATCGACACGCGCATAGGACGTTGATCCTCGGAGGGCGTAATAAAGGCCAGCGAGCCATCGGCCAGCGTTTCGAAGCGGCCAAATGGATCCAGCAACAAGATATTCAGAGCTGTCTCACCGGTTTCTTCATTTGGCGTGCCCTCAAAGAGGAAGGCCGCGCTGTTTCGCAACAGCGTCTGGAATTCCGGATCCACCTCCGATATGTGGAAGGTGATCATCACGTCCACCAGATCGCCGCTATCGACGCCATAGCCAATACCTGATAGGCGATCAAGCGGCACGGCCTGGGCCACGTATCCTTCGGGAATCAGCGATGAGGGACCGTAATCCTCCACGCCTGCGAGAGTGAGATCGCTGACCAATACGTCTTCGGTCAGGGTCTGGCCCTGGAAGACATCTGTGCGCGCGTACTTGCCGACGGCGTCGTCCATATCGGTGATCACGTTGTCCCCGACTAGCTCAGCGCGCCTCAAATCGGTCGTCAGTTCGGTTTCTGTCATTTGCCAACCACGGGGCACAGTCTGTAATGAAACAACGACTTCGACCATGGCGGGCGGTGATTCCTGTGCGGCTGGTTCGGGTGCTGCTGTTTCTTCTGCCCCAGGTGTGACGTCTTCTTCGGCAACCGGAGCGGGTATTGTCTCGTCCGCCGGTTCATCCCCCTGTAACAAGAAGAACCCGGCAACGACCAGCAGCAACAGCAAACCGCCTACCAGTAACAGGATGGCTATTGCGCGACGGCCCATAATTCTATTCCTTGATTACTATTATGAAATTGTTTGAGCAAACGGCACGAAGTGAGTTCAGGCTTTTTGGTGGCACCGAACTCCGCGACTCCTCGGGACTCCTCCTGACGCCCGAAGCACGACTGAACCTACAAAACCTACAATATGTAAAGCTCTGATTGGAATATGGTAACATAGCGAAAGGCTGATGGCAAATAGTTCCACCGTCCTACAATTGGGCAATTCCATTGACCGCCAGCACGCGGCCAACATCACATAGTCTATGGGCTGAATGGGGAATATGGAAATGGGAGAAAAGGGTTATCGTCGCGGTTGCGGGGCGTCCGTCAGCAGCCGCCACCAGGCCTGCCAGGGGCTGGCGTCCGTCACGGGGTCCGGAGTGGGCGGTGGGACTTCAGTGGGAGCTGGAGTGCCTTCCACGAAAAGGGGGACAACGCGCACCTCGCCCGGTTGCAGATAACCACCTTCACCGCGGGCATACGCTTCTATGTAACCGTCATTGAGCACGTACGTTGCTGTAGCCTGTAATTCGACCTGGCGCGTGCTCTCCGCGTCGATTTCTGCCTGCAGATCGCCTTCGCCCACGCCTACCTGCCGCCCGGCTTCGGCGCGCCGATTGAGGTCGATGGCGATGAACAACCCGGCGATCACGGCGAGCAGTACCAGTATCTGGGGAACGGTGAGCAGCGGTCGCTGGCCGAATAGGCGTTTGAGCATAGTGTGCAAATCTTAGCGCTGATCAGGAGAAGGTGCAACATGCTCCGGTTTCACTGCAGAAGATGGTATCACGCAGGTCCCGTACGTGTCGACGCGGCCCACCATTTCTGTCCACTTTGTGCGGCCATTGGCCATGTCCGTCCGTGACAGTCACTGTAGGCCGCGGTATACTCAGTCACGGTTCGCCTGTGGCGATGGCACCCACTTGAGAACCGCTTTGCCCAGCAGTAGTTCTTAGTAAAGGACAGGGGTTGGTGCTACAAAGCAGGGCGTGTTGTGCACGGCAACTTTCCCCTGAATGCGATCTAAAGATTACTCCCACGTGATTGACTACCTGGCGATTGGACACATAACGCGCGACCTTGCGGCCGATGGCTATACTATTGGTGGTACGGTGGCTTACTCGGGCCGTACGGCGCGCGCCCTGGGTTGCCGCACCGCGGTCTTGACAAGCGCCGGGCCGGAGTTCGATGTGCAGAAAGCGCTGCCAGATGTCGCCGTGGAATTGGTGCCGGCTGCGGAGACCACGACGTTCGAAAACGTCTATCTGCCCTCTGGACGGCGACAGGTGGTGCACGGTGTGGCTGCGCCGCTGACGCCCACGGTGGTTCCGCCGGCCTGGCAGCAGGCGTCAATTGTCCACCTGGGGCCGGTTGCCGGCGAAGTAGACCCGGCTCTGATCGACAGCTTCAGCACGGCCCTGATCGGAATAACGCCCCAGGGCTGGTTGCGTGAGTGGGATGAGGCGGGCCACGTAATGCCCTGCGCCTGGCCCCGCGCTCAACAGATTCTGCCGCGGGCCGCCGCCGTGGTGCTCAGCACAGAAGATTTGCCTGACGCAGCGACTTTGCAACAATTCAGGCGCTGGTCGCGCCTGCTGGTGCTGACGGAGGGCGTCAATGGTTGTACGGTTTTTTTGGCCGGCGAGCAGCGTCACTTTCCTGCACCAGACGTCGTCGAGGTCGATCCAACGGGGGCCGGCGACATCTTTGCCGCCGCCTTCTTTGTCCGTCTCTACCAGACAAAGGGAAATCCCTGGGAAGCTGCGCGCTTCGCCAATGAGATTGCTGCCCGCTCTGTGGAGCAACCGGACTTGACGGCGAAAATTATGACCGTGGAGGCAGTGGCGGGGTGATGGAACGTTTCAGGTTGGCAGGTTGCAGGTTGCAGATTAGTTGGTTGTTGGCGTCATGAAGATTTATGCGGTTGTGAACCAGAAGGGCGGCGTGGGCAAGACCACCAGCGTGATCAACGTTGGCGCGTTTTTGGCCGGAAATGGGCACCGGGTGTTGATTGTAGACATGGATCCGCAGTCGAATGCCACGTCGGGGCTCGGTTTCGATAAGAACGAGGTGCAGCGGTCAACGTACGATCTGTTGATGCGTGAGGCGCGTTTTGAGGACGTGGTGGTGCAACACGAACAACCGGGATTGTGGCTGCTGCCCGCCAGCCCCGACCTGTCCGGGGCGGAAGTAGAGCTGGTCAGCGAGATGGCGCGAGAATACCGGCTGAGGCGGGCGCTGGAGGCTGCCGACGGTCGCTTTGACTACGTGTTGATCGACTGCCCGCCCAGCCTGAGCCTGTTGACCATCAACGCCCTGACCGCAGCGCGCAGCGGTGTGCTTATTCCTGTGCAATGTGAGTATCTGGCCCTGGAAGGATTGACGCAGTTGATGCAGACGCTGGATATGGTGCGCCGCCACCTGAACGACGGGTTGGAGATCCGGGGTATGATTATGACCATGTATGATGGGCGCACCAATCTCAGCCGACAGGTGGTCGAAGAAGTGCGCGAGCACTTTTCCGGGAAGGTGTTCCGCACAATAATTCCCCGCAATGTTCGTCTTAGTGAGGCGCCCAGTTATGGACAGCCGATCAACATGTACGCGCCTTCATCGCCCGGCGCGGTGGCCTATCGCGTATTGACCGCTGAACTGTTGAAAGGGGATGGCGTTCCCCAGAAGACGAAGGAAAGAAAGCCATGAGCAAGAGACGCGGATTGGGACGAGGTCTGGGTGCGCTGATTCCACAGGGTGACGACGCCGACGAGCAGCAGCAGGGCAGCGGTCTGCGCACTGTGGCGCTGGAAGCCATTGCTCCTAACCCGCACCAGCCGCGCAGCCACATGGACGAGGATGCTCTGGATGAGCTGGCAGCGTCCATTGAAGAGCATGGCCTGATTCAGCCGCTGATCGTCAACGACAACGGCGATGGTCAGTACACGTTGATTGCCGGCGAGCGGCGCTGGCGAGCGGCGCAACGCGCCGGGCTGGAGCAGGCGCCGGTCGTGGTGAAAGAGGCCTCGCCGCAGGACATGCTGGAACTGGCTCTCATCGAGAATATCCAGCGCGCCGACCTCAACCCGCTGGAGGAAGCGGCGGCCTACCGGCAACTGATCGAAGAATTTGGGCTTACTCAAGCCCAGGTAGCCAAGCGAGTGGGTAAGAGTCGCCCGGCGGTGGCTAATACAGTGCGCCTGCTTGAGTTGCCGGACAGGGTGCAAGAGGCTGTTGTCAACGGCGAAATTAGCGGGGGCCACGCGCGCGCTCTGCTGGGCCTGCCCACGGAGGAAATGCGCGTGAATACGATGCGCACCGTTATCCGCAAGGGATACAGCGTGCGACAGACAGAGGCCCTGGTGCGCAAGCTGACCTCCGCCGCCCGCCCGCGCAGCCGTGAGAAGCAGCGCACCCCGCCGGAAGTAGTGGCTCTGGAGTCGCAGTTCCAGCAGTCACTGGGTACGCGGGTGAATATACAGAAAGGGTCCAAGGGAGGGCGCGTGGTCATCCACTTCTATTCGGACGAGGAACTGCACGCCATTTATGAGGCCATTGTGCGCGATTGAGTGCGCGCGAAGCAAAATGGCGGGCCCACGCTAGAAATCGTTTAATCCCAAAGAGTACAGGTGCATGAGTATCAAACTAAAACGACCGCAGCACATTCAGGCGCTGCGCGAGGCAAACCGGCTGGTAGCCGAGACGTTTCGTGAGATTGAACAGGAAATTAAACCGGGCGCCCGCCTTTCAGACCTGGATCGGCTGGCAACGGAGTACATAGAGAGTCGCGGCGCAAAACCTCTGTACAAAGGGTACCGGGGATCGCCGCCCACCCATCCGCCGTTTCCAGGAACGATTTGTGCCTCGGTCAACGAGGAAATATGCCACGGTTTGCCCGATCAACGCACGCTGCAAGAGGGTGACATAATTGGCATCGACATTGGCCTGCGGCTGGACGGCTGGTGCGGGGACGCCTGTGTGACCTTTGCCGTGGGCCAGGTGGCGCCAGAAGTGCAACGCCTGCTGCGGGTGGCGCGCCAGTGTCTGGAACGCGGCATCGCTGCTGCGCAGCCGGGCGAGCGCCTGACGGAGATTGGGGCGGCGATTCAGGCGCTCGCCGAAGGCGCCGGGTACAGCGTGGTGCGCGAGTGGGGCGGTCACGGCGTGGGCCGTTCGCTGCACGAAGAACCATCGGTGCCCCACGTGGGACCCGGCGGTCGCGGGCCGCGTTTGCGAGCGGGCATGGTGTTCACCATCGAGCCCATGATTAACGCCGGCGGTCCGCAGTGGCGGTTGTTAGAGGACGGCTGGACGGTAGTGACCCGCGATAGCTCGCTGTCAGCTCAATTTGAACACACGATTGCCATCACCGACGACGGTCCCCTGATTCTGTCCCAGTTATAGATAAGGTCGGGTGAGAAACTGACGTCGAGCTGCATAAACGAGGAGAGCACAAACGATGAGTGACTCACAGTTGATACAAGAAAAGGTGGCCCAGGCCACGGAAATTCTCAATGAATTCGATATAGACGTGTGGTTGACCTTTGTGCGCGAGACGTCGCTTTCGCCAGATCCGGCGCTGGAGCTGATCCTGGACATGGATATGACCTGGCAGTCGGCGTTTCTGCTGAGCCGCGACGGGCGGCACAAGGCCATTGTGGGCCACTTCGATGCCGAGAATGTGCGCAACGTGGGCGCTTATGACGAGGTGATCGATTATCATGAGGGGATCGGCGAGCAGTTACGCGATGTCCTGGATGCAATGCAGCCGCGGCAGATCGCCATAAATTACTCCATGAGCGACGTGGCAGCGGACGGCCTTTCGCACGGCATGTACCTGAGCCTGTGTCGCATTCTGGGCGACACGCCGCACGTCGAGCGTCTGGTTACGGCCGAGCGCATCATCGGCGCCTTGCGCGGGCGCAAGAGCTCCGCCGAAGTAGAACGGGTGCGGCAGGCAATCGCCACCACGCAGGAGCTGTTCGACGAGGTAGAAGCGTATGCTCAGCCGGGCATGACGCAACGGGAGATTGCGGCCTTCGTCCACCGCCGCATTGACGAAATGGGCCTCGGTTATGCCTGGGCCAAGCCGTACAATCCCATCGTTACCTGCGGCCCCGAATCGGCCATTGGTCACGCTGCGCCGGGTGACGTCCCTCTGGAACGGGGGCACACTTTGCACCTGGACCTCGGCGTGAAACAGAACCAGTACTGTTCAGACCTGCAGCGCATGTGGTACGTGCTCGACGAAGGCGAGACCGAGGCGCCGCCGGAAGTACAACGCGCCTTTGACGTGGTCTATGGCGCGATTAAGGCCGGCGAAGCGGCTTTGACGCCGGGCACACCGGGCTGGAAGGTGGACGAAGCGGCGCGCAACTATATTGTGGAGCATGGCTACCCAGAATACATGCACGGCTTCGGCCACCTCCTGGGACGGACGGCGCACGATGGCGCCACCGTGCTGGCCCCGCGCTGGGAACGGTATGAGGGCGTGTGCGAGCTGCCGGTGGAAGTGGGCAATATCTTCACACTGGAACTGCACGTCGTGGTCCCCGAGCGGGGCATCATGAGCCTGGAGGAAGACGTGCTGGTCACCGAAGACGGTGTGGAGTATCTGAGCGACCCGCAGACAGAACTGCGCTATATTCGACCGGCGGCGTAAGGCGTGACCACCCTCGTCGTCCTTTCCCATTATCAGGCGCGTCCTCTGCTGGCGGCTCGCGACGGGGGCCAGGATAGCGTCGTTTCCTCTCTGGATCTGGGCCTGACGTCCGTAGAGCTGTCGCTGGCTGCCGCCGGCCTTCTGCTACCGGACGAGCAGATCCTGGCCTGGACGATCCTGGAAGAGATCGCGGAGAACGAGTCGGCCTGTTTTCTGATTGAGGAGGGAGAGGCGTATAAGATTCAATCATTTTCGGAGACGTTGAACCGCGCCTACACGCTTTTTCCCACCGCGGCGGCGCCCACGATGCTCATCTCCGGGTTGCCCATGCACCGCATCAAAGGAACAGATCCGGTGCAGGACACGAAAGCGAAAGTGAAGACGATTGCGCCGCTGCACGGTCGCGTGCTGGACACGGCGATGGGCCTCGGCTACACAGCCATCGAAGCGGCGCGCACGGCGGAGGCGGTCACGACCATTGAGCTGGATCCCACGGTGGAGGAACTCTGCCGTCTGAATCCCTGGTCGCAGGAGCTTTTCCGCAATCCGCGCATCAGCCGCCACATTGGCGATTCATTCGACGTGGTGGAGACGCTGGCGGACGGTGAGTTCAGCCGCGTGATTCACGATCCGCCCACATTTAGCCTCGCCGGGCATCTCTACGGCGAGGACTTTTACCGCGAACTATACCGTGTGATGACCTCGCGCGGGCGCTTGTTTCACTATATCGGCGACCTCAAAAGCCGCTCTGGCGCCGGTGTGGCCCGTGGCGTGCGCCAGCGCCTGGCGGCTGCCGGTTTCCGGCGTGTGGTGGACGAACCGCGCGCCTTTGGCGTTGTCGCCTACAAGTAGGAGAAGAAATGTCAGCAACCCTGGTCTTCGTTAATGGACGCATCTACACCATGGAAGCGGCTGAGCCGTCTGTTTCGGCCCTTGCCGTGCGCGACGGGCGCATTCTAGCCACGGGCACGGACCAGGCCATGAGGGAGTTGTTGGCCCCTGATGGGGATCTGGTCGATCTGGGCGGTCGCGCACTGACCCCGGGTCTGGTCGACGCTCACGCCCACTTCCAATGGTTTGCGCTGAGCCGGCTGCAGATAGATCTCTTTGAGGTATCTTCGCTGCAGGAGGCGTTGCGCAGAGTGGCCGATACCGCCGCCGAGGCGCCGCCGGGGCGCTGGTTGCAGGGGCGCGGCTGGACGCAAGAACTGTGGCAGGCGCACCGCTTTCCCACTGCCGCGGACCTGGATGCTGTGACGGGCGCCTTGCCCGCGTTTCTGACCCACAAGAGCGGGCACGCGGCCTGGGTCAACAGCCGCGCCCTGAAGGAGGCGGGCATAGACGCCAACACGCCCGACCCTCCCGGCGGGCAGATCCAGCGTGACAAAGCGGGAGCGCCCACAGGTATCCTGTTCGAGTCGGCCATGGATCTTGTGCGCGAGAAGATTCCGAAGGCGACGGCGCCGGAAGTGGCCGACGCGATGCGCTCGGCGCAAGAATACTGTTGGGAAGTAGGGCTGACGGGCATCCACGATTTTGACGGCCCCACCAGTTTTCGCGCCCTGCAGGCCCTGCACCTTGATGAGGAGCTGGGGCTTCGAGTTGTGAAGAACATTCCTGCGTCGCGGCTGGAACACGTTGTGGGGGTGGGATTGCGCAGCGGGTTTGGCGATGACTGGTTGCGCATAGGCGGTATCAAGATTTTCGCGGACGGTGCGCTGGGTCCGCGCACGGCGTTAATGATTGAACCGTTCGAAGGGGAGCCGAACAATCGCGGCATTGCCGTGACGGACAAAGAGGAGATGATGGCCATTGCCAGCGAAGCCAGCGCTCACGGGCTCAGTCTGACCATTCACGCCATCGGCGACCGCGCCAATCACGACGTGCTGGACGTTTACGAGGCGCTGCACGAGGAGGAGCAGGCGCGGAGAGCGGCAGGGCAGATCGCCCCACGGCTGCGCCACCGCATCGAGCACGTGCAGCTGCTACATCCGGCCGACCAGCAGCGGTTGTCGCAACTGGGCGTGATCGCTTCCATGCAGCCCAGCCACGCCACGGCGGATATGGAGATGGTCGATCGCTACTGGGGCGAGCGCGGGCGCCACAGTTATGCCTGGCGCACGGTGTTGGAAAGTGGGGCGCTGTTGGTCTTTGGCTCCGATGCCCCGATCGAATCGATTGCCCCCCTGCCCGGTATCTATGCCGCGGTCACACGCCGCCGCCCTGATGGCGCGCCCGGCCCGGAGGGCTGGTATGGCGAGCAACGACTGACACTACAGGAAGCGATCCACGCCTTTACCGTGGCTGCGGCGCAGACGGCGGGCCAGCTGGCGCATCAGGGTACCGTGCGCGCGGGCAAGCTGGCAGACTTTACGATTTTCGACCGCGATATTTTCGACGTGGCGCCGGACGAGCTACTGGAAGCGAAGATTGCGGCGACCGTTGTTGGCGGGCAGTTCCGCTATCGGGCCTTCTAAGCGTAAGACGCTGCTCAATCGTAGATTCCTTCTTTCGTCTCCTGTACCAGGTTGTCCACGACGGCTCTTAGGGCTTCCTCGCGGTTATCGTCGCCTCCGTGCTGGCGGTAGACGCGGATCTGGCGGTCGGCGCTGGTCCCTTCTTTCAGGATGGTGCGTACGTATTCCACTTCTTTACGGCTACCCAGGTCGTCGACCACGTCATCCAGAATCTCCAACAGCTCATCCATGAGCACGTCGAATGGAACCGACGCCTCCTTGCCCCAGTCGATCAGTTCGCCGCGGATGCCGTAACGCACGGCGCGCCACTTGTTCTCAGTCACGTTCATGTGGCGGTAGCGACGCCAGGAGAGGTTGTTGCGGCGCAGCTTGAGCAGCTTGGCGCATATGGCCTGGAACAGGGCAGCGATGCACACCGCTTCCTCCACCCGCGTGCAGATATCGGCAATACGAAACTCCAGCGTGTCGAAGGTGGGATGGGGCCGAACGTCCCACCAGATTTTGGCCACGGGATCGCGCTTGCCGAACGACCCGACTTTCATCAGCGTGTTTTCGTAGGACTTATACTCGGCCCAGGAGTGGAAGGAGTGGGGAATGCCCGTGCGCGGCATCATTTCGAACACGATACTACGATAGGACTTGAGACCTGTGTTTTCGCCGTGCCAGAAGGGGGAGCTGGTGGACAGGGCCAGCAGGTGGGGAACGAAGTAGCGAGCGTGGTTCATGATTTCGATCATCAGATCCTTCAGCTCCGGATTGTCTTTGTGACCGAAGCCGATGTGCACATGCATGCCGAAAATGAGCAGACGGCGCGCCACCGCGCGCATGTCGTCGAGCAGCTCGCGGTATCGGGCGCCTTCTGTGATAGATTGCTCGTCCCAGTGGGCGAATGGGTGGGTGGAGGCGGCGGCGATCAGCAGCCCATTCTCCTCAGCCATCTCAAACACGGCGCGGCGCAACCGCTTCACCTCCTCGCGCACCTCCTGTATATTGCTACAGACGCGGCTGCCCACTTCGACCTGTGATTGCATAAACTCGGGCTTTATATTCAACTGGCTGCTGCGCTTCTCGTCCTGTGACAAAAACTCCGAAATGTAGGAGTGCAGGTTGCGCGACTGGGGATCGATGATCTGGTACTCTTCCTCGATGCCAAGTGTGAGCGGAGGGGTGGGAACCGTCATGGACATTCCTCCTGAATCTGGGTTAACGTCTTGATTCAGAGCCTGTTGGAGTAATGGTATGACTTAATCGGTGCGCCAGTTGCGCAAGAATTCCACAAGCAGGCGCACGCCAAAGCCGGTGGCGCCAGCGGGAATGTACGAATTGCCTTTCTTGTTCGCAGCCACGCCGGCTATGTCCAGGTGCGCCCATGGGTAGTCGGTGAACGCTTTGAGGAACATGGCCGAGGCGCCCACACCTCCATAGCGACCGGCGCTGTTTTTCATGTCGGCCACGTCTGATTTCAAACTTTCCTCGTAGTCGCTCCACAGGGGCAGGGGCCACACGCGCTCGTGCGTCGTGGCGCCGGCAGTGACCAGTTGTTCGCGCAACCAATCCTCGCTGCTGAAGAGGCCTGCAGCTACATTCTGGCCCAGGGCCACGACGGCGGCGCCGGTCAGCGTCGCCAGGTCGATGACGGCTTTCGGCCGGTAGCGCCCGGCATAGACCAGTCCGTCGGCCAGGATCATGCGGCCCTCAGCGTCGGTGCTGATGATCTCGATCGTCTTGCCGTTGCTGGCGGTGATTACGTCGGAGGGGCGGTAGGCGTGCGCGTCGGGCATGTTCTCGGTGCATGGAGCAATACCCACCACGCGCAAGGGCAGGTTATTGAGCATGCCCACAGCTTTCATCGTGCCCAGCACGGCAGCAGCGCCCGCCATGTCAGTTTTCATGTCGCCCATATTCTCGCTGGGCTTAATGGAAATGCCCCCGGTGTCGAACGTGATGCCTTTGCCCACGAGGACGATGGTATCGAGGTCGTCGCGGTTCCCATTGTATTCCAGGACGATGAAATGGGGCGGTTCGCCCGCGCCACGGGCCACCGCCAGGAAGGCGCCCATATTGTGGCTGGCGGCCCATTCGCGGTCGCCGAGGGTGGCCGTCAGCCCGTGGTCCTGGGCAATCTGCCGCGCGGCGCGCGAGAGGCGGGTTGGGGTAGCCACGTTGGGCGGTTCGTTCACCAGGTCTCGCGCCAGGCTGACACCGGCAATGATCGCCTGTGTGGTTTCCAGCGCTTCCGAAATCGGCGTGATTTTGCTTTCGTCGAACTCCACGATGGTGAATGTCTCAATGTCGTGCCGGTCTTCTTCTTCCTTCGCGCCGCCCTGGAAACGGTACATAGCCAGCAAGGTGCCCTCCAGTACCGATTGCGCCGCGAGGGGCACGGGAAGGCGCGCGATGCCCGCGCCGTGCACGATACTGGCGACGTGGCGAGCTTTGAGATCGCGAGCCTTGCGAATGGCTGCCGCCGCTGCCTTGCGCACCTGTTCCAGGTCGAACTTATCCTGTTCGCCCAGCCCCGCGACGAGCACGCGGCGGGCAGGGATTGTCTGGCGGGGGTAGAGGACAGCCACCTCGCCTAGCTTTCCGCTCAGGTCACCGCCGGCAATCAGGTCGCCGATAGCGCCGCCCAGCGCTCTGTCCACGGCGCCGGTCGCGCCTCCCGGCTGTGTGACGCCCTGAAAAAGATTGACGATGATCGTATCTGCTTCTGCAGCCTGAATGCTGCCCTGCCTGACGGTAACTTCCATGGCTGTTTCCCACCTCCGGAACGGTTTTGTGACACGCTGGGTTCCATTTTTATCATGAATGGGTATGGAGCGCTATACTAAAGAAGCAACAGGCTACAGGTGAACTTTAGACAACACCAATTTGTCCGGCGAGCGTAACGGAGGCCAAAGATGCACATTCTGATTCTGGGCGGCACCCGGTTTGTGGGACGCCATATCGTGGAGGCTGCTCGCCGGCGAGGCCACGAGATCACGCTGTTTAATCGAGGCCAGAGCAACCCCGATCTGTTTCCGGATGTCACGAAGTTGCGAGGCGACCGCGACGGCGAATTGCAGGCGCTGCGCGGCAAGCGCTGGGACGCCGTGGTTGATACCAGCGGTTACGTCCCACGCGTGGTTCGCGACTCGGCAGAACTATTGGCCGACGCTGTGGATCGCTATCTCTTTATCTCGTCAATCTCGGTTTACGCCGATCCGTTGCCCATGGAGGCGGATGAGAGCGCGCCGCTGGCGACGATTGAGGACGAAACCGTGGAAGAGATCAGCGGTGAAACGTATGGCGCCCTGAAGGCGTTGTGTGAGAAGGTCGTGCAGGAGGTCTTTGGCCCGCGCACGCTGATCATCCGCCCGGGCCTGATCGTGGGGCCGCACGATCCCACGGACCGTTTCACCTACTGGCCCATGCGTGTGGCGCGGGGCGGAGAGGTGCTGGCGCCGGGCACAGCCGCCAGACCGGTAAAGTTTATCGACGCCCGCGATCTGGCGCTGTGGACGGTAACCATGCTAGAGGAGGAACAATCTGGCATTTACCACGCCACGGGGCCCGCGGAGCCGCTTGCCATGGGCGAACTGTTAGCCGCGTGCCGCGCCTATAGTCACAGCACGGCGAAATTTGAGTGGGTTGACGAGGAGTTTCTGCTGGCGCAGGGTGTGCAGCCCTTCGTGGATCTGCCGCTGTGGATTCCCGGCGAGGAAGGGGTGGCTTACGGAACTATCGACGTCAGCCGGGCTGTAGCCGGCGGTCTGACGTTTCGTTCTCTGGAGGAGACGGTGGCCGACACCATGGCCTGGGCCGAGACGCTGCCCGACGATCACCAGTGGCGGGCCGGCCTGAGCCCGGAGCGTGAACGGTCTCTGTTGGAGGCGTGGTACGCGGCGCAACAGTAAGTGCTATTTCTTAGCGCCAACCCGCCGTAGTTCTCTGTCCAGGCTCAGCTTCATGATCTCCAGAGTTTCCGCGGGAATCGTGAGGTTCACTTCGGTGATCTTGCGGTTGAGCCGGATGAGGCGCGCTTCGAACTGGCGCACGTAGGCGCGCCAGGCGTTGTGCAGATCATCGCGATCGGAACCGACGGCTTTCTGAAGGCCCGCCTGGTAATAGTCCCACTCTGCCTGGAGATCGGCGCGCAAGGTTCTGATCTTGTCCAGAATCTCGTTGCGATTGGCAATCCAGGGCAGCGTGTAATCGTTGTTTTGCAGCAGTTCGTAGGCCAGCGAGCGCTCCCCGGTGAGCGGATTCTTGTGCGGCTTGAGCGGCTTGCCCTGGCCTGGAAGGTTCTCAAAGGCCCCACTCTGCTGCGCTTCGTCAATGATACGGTCGATGGCGTTGCGCCAATCTTCCTCGGCTCGTTCCCGCCGCAGACGATCTAGTTCATTTTTGTCGGAGAGCTTGTCAAAAAGATCGCTCATCGTCACATCAATTCCCTTCTACTCGTTGTTCGGGCGCTGCCGTTCGTACTGCTCCGGTCTGTCCAAATCACGCAAGACGGCGTCTGACTCGACCTCGACCAATTGCAATTGTTCAGGGTGTCGCCGCAACAGCGTGCGCGGCGCTTCTCCATACGGCAGCTCCAGCAATTCCTGGAATAGCGCGCGGGCGATAAGCACCGGGTTGCCGCGCCGGCCCTCAAAGGTGGGCGCTACCAGCGTGGCGCCGCCGCGATGGTAAGCGGCTACTATTGTATCATACGTCTGGGAGGGAACCATGGGTTGGTCGGCGAGGATGACCAGGACCGCATCGCATTCCGGCGGTAGCGTAGACACCGCTTTCTGTAAGGAGGACAGCATTTCACCCCGCGCGTACTCAGGATTGTGGACGACGCGAGCGCCATGGGCCCGGGCCACCGCAGCGACTTTGTGCGCCTGGTGACCTGTTACCACGAGCACATCGTCAATCTGGCTCTGGCGCACCTGTTGCAGCGTCTGGCCCAGAACGGTGGTGTCTCCCCAGGGCAGCAACTGCTTGGAGGTTCCCTTGCCCATGCGCCGGCTTTCGCCCGCGGCGAGCACGACGGCTGTTACCTTCGCCACAGGAGAACTCAGTGACGATAATCGTCTTGCATGGGATCGTAGGTGCTGGAGTAGGGTGTGGGGGTCCCCGGTCGCCGGCGTCCCGTGGGGCTGGCGAAGGCGTAGCCCAGGATCAGGAAAAATTGCATGACAATCACGACTATCAGGATCAGACCGGCGAAGATGGCCGCCTCAGGTACGCTGCGCGGGATGCTGAGAGTGGTGTAGAAGAAATTGTAGTCGAGCGTGCCCGCGTCGAACAGCCAGCGCAGGACGAAATAGCCGATGGCCCCCGAGATCAGCAGCCAGATACTCTGAATAATCGTGCGTGAGGCAAATCCCTTACGCTGGGCGAGTTCTTGTTCTTTTTGTCTTTCCAGGCGCATCTTTTACTTGCTCCAAGTGATTTACGATTATGGATTGATCACACACCATCCGGCGACCCAGGCCTCTACGTTGCGGTCAGGAATAGACACACGGTAGAAGGGGACCTCGAATTCCGAACCGGTCGCCGTCTCTAAGACGGTCACCAGTCGTTCCTCCACGACGTTTACAGCGGTCGCCGCCGGCACGGCGAGATCATGCTCGTCAGCTAACACCGCAGGCTGCTCCAGGTTCAACAACACCACTGTGCCCCGGTCGACGCTTTCGCCGCATTGACCGCGGTCAGCGCACTCCTGACTACAGGTCAGAGCCGTACCGCCGGCGGGAGTGACGTCGCCGACTTGCCCATCCGGCGGCGCGTCGTTGTTGCCGCCGCCGCAGGCGGCAATGAGGCTGATGATGATGACGAAGCTGACCAGCAGCATCAGTTGCCGGGCCAGACCAGCCCTTAATCGTTCTTTATACTCATATTGCTGTGTCACCGTTGCTCCTTGCGGGCGGTTGCGCCACTGGAGTACGCGCCGCCGGCGCAAATGTTACACGAAGTCTACCAGAACGAAATGACAGCGACAATGGGCCGGCAGGACCATGTGCATATTAGCTGTGCAGTCAATGATGTGACGGGAACGTGACGCAAGCCGGTGCTATCACTGTTCTTCGCTTAACTCGCGATACTGTGCTCCACGCTTCGTCGTCTGTACTTCAGTGACATCGGGTTCCAGGCCCGGGCGACGACCTTGTGCCACCTGCCAGCCGTGACGGATCGCCTCCGAGAACTGCTGCCACTCACCGCGATAGTGCGACTTCCAGGCTTCCCGCAACTGGAGCAGTGCCTCTTTCCAGGCCCGTTTCTCGTCTTCGGCTTGCGCGATCCATCCCGTATCATTGGCCATGGCGAAGCCAAAACGGTAGGCCGGTTCGTACACCTCAAATTCATACCCTTTGGCCTCATAGTTGGCGTGGAAGTGGCGCTGGAAGGCAGCTTCGACATCGATCCAGAAATCACCCGGCGCAACGTGCGGCGCCGCGGCTCGTATGGCCTGCTGTACCTCGTCGTTTTGCAGTGTGACGGCATCCACATAGCCATATTGCTCGAGTGTGTCGTTAATTCGGCTACTTTCTTCTTCCTCCAGTTGCACAGCGACCAGGGCACCGCCCTGTTTCAGCGGTTCGCCTGTCATGTCATCGTCGCCGGCCGCCGCCCTATAGATTTCACTAACTTTCTGCAACACCAGCGTGATCCGGTGAGGTTCTATTCCCTGGCCCACCAGCCGTTCTGCCGCCTGTTGCGCGTGGGAGACATTGTCATACAGGGCAATTATCGTATCCATCTCTGTCACTCCAGTGACTCAGTTTCTGCTGACTATGACAATATCTTAGCCAGGTCGCGCGGAAAGCTGTTATATACGGGCACACCGCAGGGATACAATTTTGGATACAGTCGCGCTATGGACACAAAAAAAGCGTCGCCGGTACCCTTGCCCGGCGACGCGTGAATATCGAGTACTCGCTGTTTTCTCAGCGGCTGCCTTCTGCCTGCAGCAGGTTGCCTTCCAACGCCTGATACGTCTGCCAATCCTCTTCAGTATCCAGGTCGAACTTGAGCCCGGGGGCGTGAATGACCCGGCTCTGCATGCCGAGGCGTTGGGCTTCCTTCAGATGCCGCTTGAAACTACCGTCGCCATAGTTAAACGTAAACCCGGTCGGCGGACTGACGTAAAGGGCGTTCGTCCCGTCTTCGTTGCGATCAGGGCAGAGGGCAACGGCGCGTTGGGCCTGGAACGAAAGCGATCCGTTGGTGTAATCACGAGCACGCGAGGTGACCATCGTCGGAGCAATGCCTGCCAGCATCATCTCCACATCGGCAACCGTAATCAGTGGCAGGTCGGCGGCAAGGATCAGGACGCCGCTGGCTTCTTGCGCCGAGGCGATGTGCGCCGCTCTGGTCAGCGCCAGGTTGAGATCCTGCTTCTCTCCTTCACCGTACGTGAGGGCTCCGTGCTGGCGCGCTATCTTCAGGGCGGCGGTATCACGGCTGACGACCAGCGTGCGATAGATGCCGGCGACGTCGTCGAGCACCTGCAGCGTGCGATTAAGCATTTCTGTGGTCAGTTCTGCCCTTTCGTCCGGTGAAAGGATGTGTGAGAGACGGCTTTTTCCGTAACGCAGCGGTTTCACCGGGATAATGGCCCACGTAGTCATAGTTCAATTAGCTCCGTCCTAAAAGTTAACTTCTCAAGCACAGACTACACACGCAGTCTGTCCTTTCATCTTTCATGGTTGTGCCTGGCACACCTGATCACCCGTCACATCTCGCAGGCGCGCCTTCCAGGCGCCACAAAAACATCGTCTAGAGGGACGATGGTTCTCTGCGGCCAATCTTTATCGCTTGTATAGCGGCGAATGGCTAAGTATGCTCCACCCAAATGATCTGCCAATGTCTGTCTTGTCGAAATGGCGTTGATCCACTTCGAGATCACTGTTGGGCATATCCACTGAGACTTTATCACAGTTGTGCTGCTCCGGCGAGTTGTCCTTTCCTACGTTTACCCAACGTTTAGAGTGAGCGACACTCGCGATTGCAGGGTCTTTGGTCTGGTCAGTACTTATTTACTATGCTGATGGCGGCTTTTGCGGCGCATCGGCCTTAGCTGCCTGCGGCAGTACGTAGCTAGCCGCCGCTCGCGCCATGACCGCGACGCCGTTAATCATGGCTCGTTCGTCAAAATCAAAGCGTGGATGATGGTGCGGATAGTGCAGTCCCGCTTCTTTGTTGCGTGATCCCACAAAAAAGTAGCAGCCGGGAATTTCTTCAAGAATGTGACCCATGTCCTCGGAGGCCATGTCGCGCCCGTCGATCACATTGTGCACGGGAACGACGTCGGCGGCTGCCGCGCGTACTGCCTCGACGACGCGCTCGTCATTGATCACGGCGGGCACGATGGCTACCGTCTCCATAGAGGTCTGGCAGCCGAAGGCGCTGCCCATATTTCTGGCCATTTCCAGGATACGCCTGTAAATCAAGCGGTGTGTCTCGGCGTCATAGCTACGTACCGTCCCTTTCAACAGTGCTCGTTCGGGGATCACGTTGAAGTTAGAGCCGGCGGTGAACTGGCCCACGGTAACCACGACGCTATCAAGGGGATCGACGTTGCGGCTCACGATGCTCTGCAAGGCCGCCACGATGTGCGCCGCCGCCAGCACCGGGTCGGTCGCCTTGTGTGGAGCTGCGCCGTGCCCACCCTGGCCCTCGACGGTCAGCGTGAAGACGCTGGACGAGGCCATACAGGGGCCCGACGTTGCGCGAATGAGGCCCAGATCCAGGTGGTTCCACAGGTGCATGGCCAGGGCCACGTCAGGCCGGGGATTCTCTAGCACGCCATCGGCAATCATGGCGAATGCACCGCCCAACCCCTCTTCTGCCGGTTGGAAAACGAACTTAAGGTTGCCTTCCAACTCGTCCCGCCGGCGCGCCATCAGCCGGGCCACGCCCAGGCCCATGGCCACGTGACCATCGTGCCCGCAGGCGTGCATTTTGCCTTTATTCTGCGAGCGGTAGGGCCGGTCGCTTTCCTCGGTCACGGGCAATGCGTCCATGTCAAACCGGAGGAGGACGGTGGGTCCCGGCTTCTTCCCGGCAAGAAGACCCACGACGCCGGTCTGACCGACGCCGGTCTGCACCTCCATCTCCAGGTCGCTCAGTTCACCGGCAATCAGCGCCGCCGTCTGTTCTTCCTCGAATCCAAGTTCTGGATGGCGATGGAGATGCCGTCGCCATTGGACTAAATCTTCGAATAGTGCTTGAGCTTCTTCTTTGAAGTGGGACATGACTCTCTATAACGCTGTTGAAAAATGATTGACGGCGGTCGTTCTACTGACCATCACTGGCCATTGAGCGCCTGATTCTGGAGGCGCACCAGTTGCTGTATACCACGTTCGGCCAGCGTGAGCAGTTCGTCAAGCTGCGCGCGAGAAAAGACCGCCTTTTCCCCGGTGCCCTGCACGTCTACCAGTTGACCGCCGGCGGTCATGACCACGTTCAGGTCCACTCCTGCAGCCACGTCCTGTTCGTAGGCCAGATCCAACAGCGGTTCACCCCCTACGAGACCCACGCTAATAGCGGCGATCTGCCGCTTGAGGACGTCCGAGGGCAATTTGCCGGCGGCGATGAGGGGCCGCAGAGCCAGGGCGATTGCCAGCCAGCCGCCGGTGATCGCCGCCGTGCGCGTCCCGCCATCGGCCTGCAGCACGGTGCAGTCGACGATGACCTGTCGCTCGCCCAACGCCTCTAGCGCCACGCCGCTGCGCAGGCTGCGCCCGATGAGACGCGATATTTCCTGCGTGCGCCCGCCGGGAAACAGTCGCTCGCGCCGCCGTTCCTGCGTGCTGCGCGGCAACATGGCGTACTCGCCTGTCACCCAACCGTGCGGGGCTCCCTGCTTCTTCAGCCAGCGGGGCAGATCGGCCTCGACCGTCGCGTTGCACAGAACGTGCGTGTCGCCAAATTTGGTGAGCACCGAGCCCTCGGCCCACTTTGTATAGTTCAGCTCAAATTTCACCGGGCGCAACTGGTCAGAAGCGCGTTGTTCGCCATCAGACATCTTTCTTTTTCCGTATCCTGTGATTTTTTACTGCAGAAGCCGCCGGCAGCGCATCTGTCGTGCCTGAAGCTGGCTTCCGTGCTGCGAGTCAGTAGCCTATATTATCACACCGGGGCTGTTTTCATCATGTAAGAGCGACTACGTAGGCCAGGGTGCTCTCCCAGGGGACGACTTCGCCTTGCAGCTGGCGGCGGTAAATCTCGGCGACCTGCCGTACCGCTCTGTCGTCCAGGCCCATTTGCCGCAAGCGCGCTCCATAGCTGAGGCGATCGTCGGGCAGTTCATCCTCGTCAAACCAGCGTTGCAGATGTGACGCGGTCAGGCGACGTTGTTCGCTCTGCTGTTCGGTCACGGTTTTCAGTTCTGTGAAGCCGGCCCGGCGCAAGGTCTCTTCCAACTGCTCTACGTCCCAGTTGACCAGATCGTCGCTGGCGTCGCCGTAGATAGCTTCTTCGGCCTTCTGTACATGACCGGCAAGGTCCGGCGGCGCGTTGTCCCACTCAACCAGGCGGTAGAGGCGCTGCCCAAGTCGGGGAACGATCTGGGCAAAACAGAAGGCGCCGTCCGGCTGTAGCCAGCGGCGCACGTCGTCAAATGACGCCTGGGCTAATTCATTGTTCGCCAGGGGATTACGGGCCAGGATGCGATCGAAGCGGATCTCGTCTTCGTCGCGGAGCGCCAGCAGTTTCTGCAGATCGTCGACGCTCCCGATGAGGATGGCCGGTCGCTCTAGCTCCGGCAGCCGGTCGGCCTGTTGGCGGAGCGCGTTGCCGACCTCCGCATTTGCCGCCAGGGCCCACACGCCTCCTTCTGGGGCGTGGCGCAGCGCCTCCCAGGTCAATAGCCCGCTGGACGCATTCAGCTCCAACACCAGGTGATGGCGCTGAATCTGCGCCAGCTCAAAGAGGCGATCACGCACGTGGCCCAGATGGCGTCCGCTGCTTTCGACGACGCGTTGCAGCCACATCTCCTGCGCGCGGTCGCGACGGCCGGTTGTCAGCATTTCTCCCTGGGGTAGCTGCCAGTCACCGCTGTCTTCGACCAGGGCTGCAAGTTGAGCCTCGCGCCTGCGCGCCACTTCCTGGCGAATTTGCCGTTCGTAGCCCTGATCGCTCGGTTCGTAGAAGAGTTTGCCCTGTAACGCTTGTGGCAGGTACTGTTGCGCCACCCAGTGGTCGCGATAGGCGTGAGGGTAGAGGTAGCCACGTCCGTGGCCGAACCCTTCTTTGTCACGGTTACTGTCCTTGAGATGGGTGGGGACATCTGTGTCCTGCTCCGTTTCCACAGCGCGCATGGCGTCGAAGAAGGCCAGAGCGCTATTCGACTTGGGGCAGGTAGCCAGGTAAAGCGCGGCTTCGGCCAGGGGGAACGCGCCCTCGGGCATGCCGATGCGCTCGAACGCCTGCCAGCAACTCATGACCACGTTAATTGCCTGCGGGTCGGCCAGGCCGACGTCTTCACCGGCCAGGATGGCCATGCGCCGGAAGATGAAGCGCGGGTCTTCCCCGGCATAGATCATGCGCGCCATCCAGTAGAGGGCAGCGTCGGGATCCGAGCCGCGCAGGCTCTTGATAAAGGCCGAAATGGTATCGTAGTGGGCATCGCCGTCCTTATCGTAGAGCACGGCGCGGCGCTGAATCGACTCTTCCGCCACAGCCAGATCGATGACGACGGCGCCGTCTTCGTCCGGTGGCGTGGTCTCTACCGCCAGCTCCAGGGCGTTGAGCACGCCGCGGGCGTCGCCGTTAGCAACGTCGACCAGATGCTCCAGCGCGTCCTCGTGCAGCCTGACGTCCAGCTTCCCATAGCCGCGTTCCTCATCGCCCAACGCCTGTTGCGCGATCTGGCGCAAATCTTCCTGCGCCAGCGGTTTAAGCTGAAAGATACGGCTGCGGCTGACCAACGCTTTGTTGACCTCAAAGTAGGGGTTTTCGGTGGTGGCGCCGATGAGGATAATGGTGCCGTTTTCCACGTGCGGCAGCAGCGCGTCCTGCTGGGCCTTGTTCCAGCGATGCACTTCGTCTACGAAAAGCGTCGTGCGCTGGTTATAGAGATCGCGCCGCTCGCGCGCGTCGTGGATCGCTTCGCGAATTTCCTTGACCCCGGCGAGCACGGCGTTGATGGTGATGAAGTGGCTTTCGGTGGTGTTGGCGATAATGCGCGCCAGCGTGGTCTTGCCCGTGCCCGGCGGCCCATAAAAGATGAGCGATGAGAGCTGATCGGCCTGGATGGCGCGGCGCAGCAGGCGTCCCGGACCCACAATGTGATCCTGGCCCACAAACTCGTCCAGGGTGCGCGGGCGCATGCGATTGGCAAGCGGCGATTCTTCTTCAATTTGTGCGCGGCGAGCCTGCTTAAACAGTTCCATGTCTGGATTGTAACGAGGGTTCAGGCCTACGGGCAAGCATTGCCGGCGTCATTCACCGGAGCCTAAGCGCAGCATCGAGGGCGCGGGTCGAGCTCAGATGGCGGTGAAGGTGCCCTGCAACTCGGCGCGGGCAGGGC
>JBMCFH010000024.1:0-29107 GCA_048620455.1 Chloroflexota bacterium
CGCTTGCTCTTCTCTCTGGGCGATTCTGCCCGTAGACCTCGTTCTGTTTCGATAGGTTGCACCGGCTGCCTAAGGCTGTCCGTTCGGCGCAATTAGATGTAAGAAGGCGTCGCGGAGGAATCCATTCGTAGCCAGACAGCTACAGGCGCCCCTCTCTGGCAACACGCGCCCGCCTCGCAAATCTTGAATCTGCCCGCCCGCCAGTTCAATTAGCAAGATCCCGGCGGCATAGTCCCACGGCATAAGTGACAGGTTGAAGTAAGCGTCCAGGCGGCCCGCCGCGAGCCAGGCCAGCGCCAGGGCGGCCGATCCAATGGCGCGGATCGTGTGCACCTGGTGCGCCACTTGTTGCAGCATCTCCAGCGTTTGCTGTCTGGCCTGTGGCGCGTGGCTCCAGTCCAGAGCAACAATGGCCCGCTTGAGATCGGACACATCGCTGGTGGTGATAGGCTGATCATTGAGATAGCTGCCGTCGTCCCGCGTGGCCCGGAACAGTTCATCACGGATCGGGTCGTAAATCACGCCGACCAGCGCCTCCTTGCGGTTGAAGGCAGCCAGAGAGATACAGAAGTTCGGTTGCTGCCGGCTATAGTTGCTGGTTCCATCCACGGGATCGATGATCCAGATGATATCTCCTGTCGCCGGCAGATCACCCCCTTCCTCTTCGGCCAAAAAACCATGATTGGGAAAGGCAGCTCGAATCGTCTCTGTTAACAACGCCTGCGATGCATAATCGGCGTCGGTAACCCAATCGCGGTATCCTTTTTCACTGAGTCTGCGGGGTTGTTGCCAGCGCTGCCGTAGCAGCTCTCCTGCCTGGCGAGCTACGCGCTCCGCAAGCGTTTCTATTCCCTTTACATCGTCGTCGTTCATGAGCATATCTTACCTCGACTCGGGTGAGTTCGCTCCTAAATGGGCCGGCAATCTGGATCCACCGGGGGCCGCTCGCTACTTACGTATTTCTTGTAACACTCTAACTTTCATCTAATAGAAACTTTCTACATTTTTGAGTGAAGCAGAAGAGGGGTGCACCACAAAAACGATGCTGGCGAGGAACTCTCGCCGGAACCATGAAACCTTACAATCAGATATTCGACTAACTGCCAAGGAGGTATGTGATGTTGTGGCGAAACGTTCCAAGGCGCTCCATGTGGCGCGAGTTTGACCGTTTGCAGCGGGAGATGAACCGCATTTTCGATAACTATACGCCCAGTAGCGCAGCCACCTTTCCACCGCTGAATGTGTGGGCCGATGAAGAGCGCGTTTTGTTAACGGCCGAACTGCCGGGTGTTGAGCCGGACAGCCTGGATATTTCTGTCGTCGGCGATACGCTGACCCTGAGCGGGGAACGGCCCTTACAGCAGGAGAACGGTGTGAAGTATCATCGCCGCGAGCGGTGGCATGGCAATTTCAGCCGGACGATGGAGATGCCTTTCCGCGTTGACTCTGAGAGGGTCGAGGCCAATTTCCAGAACGGCATTTTAGAAATCACGCTGCCGCGTGCTGAGGAGGACAAACCGCGCCGCATCTCGGTGTCCGCGCAAGGCGCCTGAGCCCAGACCAAAAGATAAGTGATCAGTAGAGCATATGGAGTGGCTATTTGCCACCGTGAGGAGGTTTGAGAATGGCTGACACAGCGATTGAAAAGCGGGAAGCCCGGGAGATGGAAGGCGCCGAGCGCACACGTACGCGCCGCGTCTACGTTCCCAAGGTTGACATTTACGAAGATGAAGACAATGTAATCCTTCTGGCGGATATGCCGGGCGTGGGTCAGGATTCAATCGATATCACGTTGGAGAAGAATATCCTGACGATTAGCGGCTATCTGGATGATAGCAGCCGAGAAGGATTTGGCCTGGCCTACAGCGAGTACAATGAAGGTGATTACGAACGCACCTTTGCCCTCTCGGACGAAGTTGATCGCAACAGGATTGAGGCCACCATGAAGCATGGCGTACTCAAGCTGACGCTCCCCAAAGCAGAGGAGATGAAGGCGCGGAAGATTACCGTGAAAGCAGCTGATTAGGCCGGGTTGCTACTGAGTTCTATAGCGGAGGTGAAATAGGATGAACATCAGCGATCTGGTACCCTGGAGAAACAGGACGCCGGCTCGTCGCCGCGAGGACGAACCCATGTACAACATGCGGCAGGAGATGGACCGGCTGTTCGAAGATTTCTTTCGCGATTTCGAGTTGATGCCCGGCGATCGTGAGCGCCGGGGGCAGTTCTTACCATCTGTCAATGTATCTGAGAGTGACACGGCTATCGAGGCTACCTTCGAGCTACCGGGCCTGTCTGAGGATGACATTGATGTGACCCTGCTGCACGACCGTCTGACTGTTACGGGTGAGAAGCGGGAAGAGGAAGAAGAGGAGAAGAAGAATTATTATCGCCGCGAACGCAGCTACGGTTATTTCCGGCGGAGCATTCCTCTACCCGCGGGCGTTGTGGATCCCGATAATGTCGATGCGACCTTTGACAAGGGTATCCTGACGATCACGATGCCCAAGCGTGAAGAGGCGCAGAAGACGAGTAAGCGTATCACAGTCAAGCCGGCCGACTAGCAGCAGCCGTTGGTGAGATTACAAGGGCCTCCCGCGCACGTCTGGTGCGGGAGGCCCTTTTTGTTTTTCCGGCGATCGGTGATGATCAGACGGGCCGGCCCTGGCTGTTATGTAGCAGAGCATACACCGTGATCGGCTTCTGCTGTCTGTCAAGAAACACGTCACCGAGGTTCTGGATATGGTAGCCATTACGCTCATGCAGGCCCTCAGCCATGTTTTCGCTGATAAAAATGGCGGGAAAGGGTGTCTGCTGATTGAGATCACTGAGCCCTCGGGCCAGCCGTATGTGTCTTTCCAGAGCGGAGTTGATCGTGTCCGGCGCTGATTGTGACCCGGCCGGAACGATTCCGGCATCAATGCCGATTCCAATGCGAAAAGGGACGAGATCCTGTGCCAAACGCTGTTTGTTCATAACGGCGATTTGTTCCATGATGGATGCGGCAGTCGTAATACTCGCTTCCGCTGCCGGTTCCTTGTGCCTGCCGGCAAACAGGGCCAACACGGTGTCGGCAGCTTCGGCCAACAGGTGACCGCCATGGGACGCCACCCGGCCGAGGACTACCTCTTTGTACTCGGAGAGCGTGTTGTTCTCCCTGTTCACCTGTTCCTTGTACTGCCAGCCCGGGGTCTGGATATGCGCGAACAGAATCGCGATACCTTTCTGATCGGTCTGCCGTCCGTTAGATGACTCGCCCTGCGTGCCAGTTGCCGGCCCGGAGAGCAATCGTCTGGCTCTCTCCAGGATCTTCTGGGCTTCGCTTTGTCGTTGGTGCTGGGGCATACCCGTCTCCTCTCGTTCACTTTTTGATTCGCAAGCACCTTGTCGGGGTGCGCCAATATGCCAGATCAGACACCGGCTTCCCCTCAGCCAATCAGCAGGCGAACGTGGACAATGATGGTAGAGTGTTACCTGATGGCTCGATCTTACCCGCAAGGCGGCCTTGAGGACAATGGGCCTTTGGTGATAAACCAACAGTACTACCGCCGCTCTGCTGCCACCGTCTTTTCTAGTCCGGCTTCAAGTGAAGTGCGTGGCTCCCAGCCCAAGCGCGTGCGTGTTGGTTCAGGTTCGGCTACCTGACGTTGCGCTTCGCCGGGACGATCGGCCAGCATACCCGGTTGCGGCCTGCCACCCGCGCCGACGAGGGCGTATATCTTGCTGACGACCGCGGCGACGCTGGTGGCAATCCCCGTGCCTAGTTCCAGCGTGATGCCAGGCGGAAGCGACGACGCCAGCGCCTGCGTGAATCCCCGCACCACGTCATCAATGTAGATCCAGTCGCGTTCCTGTTTCCCGGAGGTCATGGGAAATGAGTTTCCGGCAATCGCAGTACGGATGGCGGACGGAACCAGCGTTTTGTGCGGCTGGCCCGGCCCATAAGCCTGGAAGATCATGGCTCCGTGGATGGGCCACTCCTGGCTCGCAGCGTACATCATGCAAAATTGCCAGGCCGCCGCTTTGCTGGCGTGGTAGATAGTGGAGGGCGCTCTCTCACCCGGCGTGCGCGCCACCAGCATCTGGCGAACGTTCCCATAACTTTCAAACGTCGCGCGTAACAGGTTCAGTGAGCCTGTGACATTGTGGCGCAACGCGAGATTGACGTCCAGATAGGGGTTGGTGACCCCTGCTGCCGCCAGGTGTATGACGGCGTCCGGCTCCGCTTCCTGGACGGCGCGCCGCGTCAGGGATGCGTTCCGCAGGTCGGCGTAGACGGCCTCGAATTGCGGACGCAGGGCAGCCAGGCGGTGGGGATAGGGCTGGCCCATGCCGTATCCCTCGCGGACGAGCAGCACTGCTGTGTGCCCGGATTGTAGCAGATGAGGAATCAGATGTTGGCCGATAAATCCGGTGGCGCCGGTGACCAGGACTCGCATTCACCAAACCTTCCAAGGCGCACCTTCCCGCCACAGTTTCTCCAGGAGAATATTGTCCTTCATCGTGTTCATCGACTGCCAGAAACCGTGATGCCTGTAACACATAAGCTCGCCCTTATCGGCCAGCGTTGCCAACACCTCTGACTCCAGCCGGACGTCGTGCCCATCGGCAAACAGGTCGAGCACCGGACGCTCAAACAGCATGAAACCGCCATTAATCCAGTGTGGCAGGCGCGGATATTGTTCATACGCTGTCACACGCGCCGAGTCATCCACCTGGAGGACGCCATATTGAAAGTCAACCTGTACGCTGGTGATCGTCGCCAATCGTCCGTGACTCTTGTGGAAATCATAAAGCGCGGCGAGATCGACGTCGGCGACATCGTCGCCATAGGAGACAAAGAAGCGCTCCGCGCTGCGTAGGTGATGTGCAACGCGGGCCACCCGGCTGCCCTTTTCTGTGTGCAGGCCGGTGTCTACCAACGTGACAGCCCAGGGGGGATGTTGCACGGCGCCGTGAAATTTGATTGGCGACTGAGCGCTGTCGTTGGAAGGTTCTCCCAACTGCACTGTAAAGTCGCGCGACATCGACTCATACTCCAGGAAATAGCGACGAATTTGCCCGGCCTGGTAGCCCAGTGTAAGCACGAAATCGTTGAAGCCGTGCGCCGAAAAGATGCGCATAACGTGCCAGATGACCGGCCGCCCGCCAATCGTCACCAGTTCCTTCTTTGTGAGGGTGTTGCCGCGCATCCGCGTGCCCTGCCCGCCACACAGAATGACCACGGGTACTTTATTCTTCATGTAGTTGCTTTTTGTGGCCCGTTGCAAAAGCGCACCGGCGAGCGTGCTCTGCAGCGAAACACGTTAGTCCTTGCGATCCTTGTCTGCCTTTTCGACGGCGGCGCGCAGGTTCTTCACAAATGGAGGATAAACGACGCCGACCTCTGTGACGATGCCGGTCACATAACGGTGCGGGGTGACGTCGAATGCCGGGTTGCGCGCTGTGGCTCCGTCGGGGGCGACGCGTTGCCCGGAGACGCAAAGCACTTCATCCTGGTCGCGCTCTTCGATGGGAATCAGATCCCCGTTGGCCAGTTCCAGGTCGATGGTGCTGGTTGGCACCACAGGATAGAAGGGTACGCCGTTTTCTTTGGCGACCACAGCCAGTTTATAGGTGCCAATCTTATTGGCAACGTCGCCGTTCGCCGCCGTGCGATCTGAGCCCACGAGAACGATATCAACCTGCCCCGTGCGCATGAAATGTCCCGCGGCGTTGTCGGCGATTACGTCGAACGAAATGCCCCGCTGCTGCAGCTCCCAGGCGCTAAGGCGAGCGCCCTGCAGGCGGGGGCGCGTCTCGTCGACCAGAACGTGTATGTCTTTACCCTGCTCGTGCGCCGAAAAAATCACACCCAGCGCCGTGCCCCAATCGACCGTCGCCAGCGCGCCCGTGTTGCAGTGGTGTAAGATGGTGGCGCCGTCTTCGACCAGCTCCGCGCCATGGCTGCCCATGCGCCGATTGAGTTCCACGTCGTCGTCGGCGATCTGCTGGGCGGCGGTTAATAGCGCCTGGCGAATAGCATCCACGCCGTCCAGCGATTCATCGTTGGCTCGCTTCAACTGGCGACGTACGGCCCAGGAGAGGTTGACGGCAGTGGGCCGCGCCGCATTCAGAATGTCACCGGCAGATTGCAGGTCTTGAAGCAACTGCTGGCGTGTGGTTGCATTGCTCTGGCGCGCGGCGAGAGCCATGCCGAAAGCCGCAGACGCGCCAATGGCCGGCGCGCCGCGCACGTACATCTCGGTGATGGCCCGGGCCACGTCGCGGAAGTCGTCGAATTCGGCGATTTCAAAGGTGAACGGCAGCAGCCGCTGGTCAATCATCTTGACCGTGTCATTGTCATAATCCCAAAATACGGTTCGCTCCATAGTATCTTCCTGCTCCTATTTGAATGGTCTTTGTAGCGGTTGTGGAAATCAGTCTGATCTTGATTCGTCTCGCTTTCGATAATAGCACAGCGAATTGTGGGCTGCCAAAAGCGCCTCGAGCACTTTGAGTAAGCGTGGTGTCGAGGTAGAATGAACCTGTGGTGGGCTCCCGAGCGAGGGCTTAATGAGATGAGCAAGAAACGTTCCTATCTACAATCGACGCGGCAGTGGTTGTCACCCGGTATGCGCGTGAAACGGTGGGCGCTGCTGCTGGTGTTGGGCTCCGCCCTTGTGGGGATCGGTCTCGTTTACCTCCTGTTCGCTGCCTACCGTGCCGGGCTGGTGCCGGCGCCGCTCTATGACTGGCTGGTGCTCGGATTTCTGCCTCTCGGCTGGCGCGTCGCCCTGCCCCTGCTACTCGGGATCGGCATCCTCTTCCTCGCCGTCGTGCGCCTCGGCGGGACGCTGCTAGAGCCCTTTAGGCGCCCCGGCGATTCTTTGGCTGCGTCACTCTATGACCACTCGCGCCGCAGTCGTGGGCCGTATGTTGTGGCCATCGGCGGCGGCACGGGACTGCCCTCATTACTACGTGGGTTGAAGCAGTACACGAGCAATATCACCGCCATCCTTACGGTGGCCGACGATGGCGGTAGTAGTGGGCGGCTGCGTCAGGAGTTGGGCCTGTTGCCGCCGGGCGACTTTCGCAACAATATCGGCGCTCTTTCTCAGGACGAAGCGCTGATGACACAGTTGCTGCAATACCGCTTTGCCCGTAGCAGTGGGGCGAACGGACAGCGGGAGCTGGCGGGCCATGCGTTTGGCAATCTGTTGCTCGCAGCGCTGGCGGGTGTAACCGGTAGCTTTGATGAAGCGCTGCTCGCCGCCGAACGAGTGCTTGCAATGCGCGGCCGTGTGCTGCCCTCTACCCTGGAGCAGGTGACGCTTGTCGCCGATGTCGTGGAAGCCGGGGGTGACGGCCAGGCGCGGCGCATCGTCGGGGAGTCGCGCATTCCCGAAGCCGGCGGGCGCATTCGTCGTGTTTATCTTGATCCAGGCGGGGTTCGGGCCTATCCACCGGCCGTCCAGGCCATTTTGCAGGCCGACCTTGTGGTCATTGGACCGGGCAGCCTCTACACAAGCATCCTGCCGAATCTGCTGGTGCGCGACGTGGCGCAGGCGCTGCGGCACACGGGCGCGCCGACCGTATATGTCTGTAACCTGGCAACACAGCCGGGGGAGACGGACGGTTACTCTGTGGTGGAGCACGTCGAGGTCATCATCGAGCAGCTGGGGGACAATTGCCTCGATTTCGTTGTGGCGAACAACAATGTATCGCCGCCCGGCGAGACGATAGGTAGAACTGTGTTTGTCGAGCCTTCCTGGCCCCCCGCCCGCGCCAGCCAGACCAGACTAATCAGCGCAGATCTGGTTGACGAAGTACGTCCATGGCGGCATGATAGTGAGAAGCTTGCTCGCGTGGTCCTGGCAATATTGGAAGGGGACAACCGGCTTCGTTTGTGACGAAGATCACACAGCCAGAGTTACGTTTGGCTTACCATATCTTCCTGTATCACTCTTACAATAGAACGTGTTGAGTATTTTAATCAAGGAGAATTTCCATGGCAGTTAAGGTTGGTATCAACGGTTTTGGACGTATTGGCCGCCAGGTATTTAAGGCGATCTACGAGAATTATCAAGATGTGTTGGATGTTGAGGCGATCAACGACCTGATGGACGTTGAGACAAATGCCCATCTCCTCAAATATGATTCGACCTACGGGCGTTTCCCGGGCGAGGTCGAAGTGCAGGACGGCGATCTGTACGTAGATGGAGAGAAGCTCAAGAACTACGCCGAGCGCGATCCGGCCAAGTTGCCCTGGGATGAGCTTGGCGTGGATGTGGTGCTGGAGTGCACCGGTATCTTCCGCCAGCGCGATCAGGCTGCCGCGCACCTGGACGCCGGCGCGCAGAAGGTTCTGATCTCAGCGCCGGGTAAGGGCGTGGATGCCACGTTCGTCCTGGGCGTCAACGAAGAAACGTATGATCCGGAGTCACATCACGTTATCTCCAACGCCAGTTGCACGACCAACGCGCTGGCTCCCGCGGCTCGCGTGCTGAACGATCGCTTCGGCATAAAGCGCGCTTTAATGTCAACGGTGCACGCCTATACCAACGGCCAACAGATCCTGGACATGGCGTCTAAGGATCTGCGGCGCTCGCGCACGGCGGGAATCAACATCATTCCTACGACGACCGGAGCCGCCAAGGCCGTTTCCCTCGTGATCCCCGATCTCGAAGGTCGCTTCGACGGCATGGCTTTCCGCGTGCCGGTGGTGACCGTTTCGGTGGTCGATATGGTAGCGGAACTCGAAGAGGACACGAGCGTCGAAGGGCTGAACGCAGCGTTCAAGGAAGCTTCAGAAAGCGACGGCTGGTTGGGCAAGGTGCTCGGTTACTCAGAGGAGCCGCTGGTGTCCACAGACTTCATCGGTACTGAGAAGTCGGCAGTCATCGATGCCCTCTCCACGCAAGTGATTGGCGGAAATCTGGTAAAGGTAGTGACCTGGTACGACAACGAGTGGGGCTACGCCACACGGCTTGCCGATCTTGCCGCTTTTGTTGCCGAACGCCTGTAAATCTTTCGTTTGCCCGGCCGCCCGAGCCGGGTCAGGCGCTTGAATGAGTTGTATAATAGCAGGGGCGACCACGCGGTCGCCCCTGATGTTGTTCAGTAGTGTGTAATCGATGGAACTTCGTGAATTAGAAGACCGCATGCACGCCTTTGTGCAGAACAAAGGCTGGTACGCCGAGGATTCGCCGAAACCGCAGACGCCGCGCAATGTGGCCATATCGCTGGCGCTGGAGGCGTCCGAGGTGTTGGAGCATTTCCAGTGGCAGAGTGAGGTTCAGGATGAAGAGGCTTTGGCCGGCGAGCTTGCCGATGTTGCCCTTTATCTTCTGCAGCTTGCCAGCATCAGCGGTATCGACCTTGAACGAGCCATTCTGGAGAAGCTTGCCGAAAACCAGGAGCGTGAATGGCCTGAGCCATGAACATTCTCGCGGTGAGCGACCGGGTGCCCGATAACCTGTATAACAGCTACGTCCACAGGTCATATCCAGACGTTGATCTGCTCGTCGGTTGCGGCGACCTTCCTTTCTATTTTCTGGAGTTTCTAGTCTCCGCGCTGAATGTTCCCCTGGTTTACGTGAGGGGAAACCACGACTCTGTTCCACAATACACCATCGACAGGCGGGTGCTGACCGGTGTGCAGGGTGGTGTGAATGTGCACGGACGAGTGGTCTGTATTGACGATCTGCTCATCGCGGGATTGGAAGGCTCTATGCGCTATCGCCCGGAAGTTCCGCTCATGTACTCCGAAGCGGAGATGCGGTGGGAAGCGCTGCGCCTGGTTCCCCAACTCTTGTGGAATCGTATCCGCTACGGGCGGGCCCTGGATATCCTCGTTACGCATTCGCCGCCCTTTGGCATTCACGATCGCTCCGATCGGGCGCACACCGGTTTCAGGGTTTTCCGTACCCTCATTCGTTATTTCCGGCCCCGTTACCTGCTACACGGTCACATTCATGTTTACCGGCGCAACGTGCCGCGGGTCACGCATTTTCATCACACGCACGTCATCAATGTTTATCCCTATTACAGCTTCAATTATGACGAACTACCTGCGCCACAGGAGCGAATTCAATCATCTTGACGCTGCCATACCCCCGTCGTACACTTGCTCTAAATGGACACGGGGCGCCCGCCCCCAGGTGAAAGTGAAAGTGGCGCAAATTTTAGTAGAGGAATTGGGAGTATGAGCGCCGTGCTGGATGCACGAGGCGAATTAAGGCGCGCGGTGGAGCCGATGGGCCATTATTTTCTGCGCCCGGTGCGCCTGTTTCGCAGATATGATCGCAGTCATTTTAGGGCTGATTTTGTCGCCGGCCTGACGACGGGCGTTATTATGCTGCCGCAGGCTATCGCCTTTGCGCTGATTGCCGAATTGCCGCCCGAAATGGGCATTTACGCCGCGATTGTGGGGAGCATTGTTGGCGCCCTGTGGGGATCGTCGGATCAGGTACACAACGGTCCAACGAACGCCAATTCGCTGCTGATCCTTTCGGCGTTGCTCAGCGCTTCTTTCGTGCCCGGCACATCTGGCTTCGTCGTCGCCGCGGGTCTGATGGCTGTGATGGCCGGCGTGTTCCAATTGGTGCTTGGTCTGGCCCGCCTTGGGGTGTTGGTTAACTTCGTCTCTTACTCGGTTATCGTAGGATTCTCTGCCGGCGCCGGCATCCTTATCGCCGTCAAACAGATCGAACCATTACTGGGTGTGGAATTTGCGAACAGTGACATGTTTGGCGTCGCCGTCGGCCTGATGAACAATCTCGATGCGATTCACGCGCCAACGGCGGTCATCGGGCTGGGATCAATTGCGCTCCTGGTCCTTCTGCCGCGTCTCAGCCCGCGCCTGCCGGCGGCGCTACTCACGATGGTGGTCGCCTCGCTGGTGGTTGCCCTCCTGGGTTTGCGGGAAGCCGGTGTAGGCGTAATTGGCGAGCTACCTCAGGGGCTGCCGCCACTGGCCTCTCTCCCCGTCTTCAATCTGGACGTCATTGGCCGGCTTTCAACCGGGGCCCTGGCCGTTGGCGCCATTGGTCTCGTGCAGACGATTGCCATGGCCCGCACTATCGCCGTTCTAACTGGCCAACGTGTGGATAGCAACCAGGAGTTTGTGGGCCAGGGGCTGGCCAACATCGCCGCGGGTTTCTTGTCCGGCTTTCCTATCGCAGGCTCGTTCTCGCGGTCTGCCGTCAACGTGCAGGCGGGCGCACGCTCGCCCATCGCAGCGATCATTTCCGGCGTGTTTGTGCTGTTGGCCGCCCTTGTGCTGGCGCCGTTGGCCGTCTTTCTTCCGCGCGCAGCGCTGGCGGGCGTGCTGGTGATCATCGCCTACGGTCTGGTGGATAGGACCGAGATCGCGCGCATTGCAGCGGGCACGCGCGGAGACGCGCTGATCATGATTATTACGCTGATCGGCACCGTCTTTCTGCCGATCGAGTTCGCTGTTCTATTGGGGATCCTGCTTTCTTTCGTGCACTATACGTTGCGCACGAGTATGCCACGGGTCCATCAGGTCTTGCCCGACGATAATTTTCGCCGTTTTCGGCATCAGCCGGAAAAAGAGAATTGCCCGCAGTTGAGTATCATCGATATACTCGGCGATCTCTATTTTGGCGCAGTGAATCACGTCGAAGAGGAAATTCTCAAGCACCTGTCCCGGCACCCTGAACAGCGCTTTCTGTTGATACGCATGAATCACGTCAACCATTGTGATTATAGCGGCATCCATATGCTGGAGAACCTCGTCCGTGCTTATCGTGATGCGGGCGGGGACGTCTTTATGGTCCGTGTTGGACCGCGCGCCATGAAGATGATGAAGTCGACCAATTTCCTGAGTTACTTAGGCAAGGACAATCTGCTGGACGATGACGAGGCGATCTCGTACATCTTTCACCACGTATTGGATCCGGCAGTCTGTATTTACGAGTGTCCGGTACGCGCTTTCCGCGAGTGCCAGAACCTGCCCAAGCGCATTGACTTTGTGGATATCCCGCCCTTCAAGGATATTCCGCTAGACACTATCGTGAACGTTAAGCCGCGAGAGCTGTGGCAGCGTTTGCATCGTGAGCGCGGAAACGGCAAGCGCCCCTTGGTGGTTGATGTGCGTGAGCCACGCGAATTCAGACAGGGTCACATTCCGGACGCACAACTGGTGCCGCTTTCCACGATCCTGGCTGACACCGTAAAGCTACCCAACGATCGTCAGGTAGTTCTGGTCTGCCGTAGCGGGCGCCGTAGCCAGCGCGCAGCGTACGCTCTGCACAAGATGGGCTGTGTCAATGTTGGCGTTTTGCGCGGCGGTATGTTGGCCTGGGAATCCGCCGATTTGCTGGAAGCGGTTGAAGAGCCCAGACCCGAAGGAGGTATTGCCGAATAAGATGGCCGAACCGACAAAACCTCCTCGCAATATCGGTCTTGATCTGGTGCGTGTCACAGAAGCGACGGCGATTAAGGCCGGGCGGCTGATCGGCTCTGGAAGGCGGGACGAAGCCCACCGCGTGGCGTCGAAAGCGATGAAAGATGCCTTGAATGAAGTCGATATCGATGGCCAGATTGTGATCGGGGAAGAAGGCCGGTTGGGCGAGATCACGCCACTGAACACCGGACAACGTGTGGGTAATGGCGATGGGGCCCTGGTGGATCTGGTCGTCGATCCCATCGACGGCACCGACTTGCTGACGAAAGGATTTCCTGGAGCGCTTTCCCTTGTTGGCGTCGCGCCGCGTGGCGCAATGTACTCGCCGGCGCCTGCCGTCTACATGGAAAAGATCGTCGTCGATGCCGACGCGGCCCACGCCCTGGTCCCTGAGTGTATGGGAGCGCCCGCGGCCTGGACGCTGGCGCTGGTAGCGCGCGTCAAGCGCAAGGCTGTGCGCGATCTGACCGTGATCGTGTTGGACCGGCCGAGACATCACGATCTGATTGAGGAGATTCGCGCAGCCGGTGCGCGCATCCTTTTGCGTGAAGAAGGGGACGCGGAGGGCGCGCTGGTCGCCGCCACCCCGGGCACAAACGTCGATCTGCTTCTGGGAGTTGGAGGGGTCTCCGAAGGGGTGATCGCCGCCTGTGCGGTGAAAGCAATGAACGGCGCCATGTTGGCCCGTCTGGCGCCGCAAAGCGAGGAGGAGCGCGCTGCTGTTGTCGCTGCCGGATTGAGTCCCAATCGCATCTTCACAGAGAATGATCTGGTCGGCGGCAATCAGATCTTCTTCGCAGCGACCGGAATTACCGATAGCTCACTGTTGCGCAGCGTGCGTTACAGTGGGCGTCGAGTAGAGACACACTCACTTCTGCTGCGCTCCGAAACGCGCACGCGGCGCTTCATTCGCATGCAGTATCTTCTGGACGAGGACGAGAACGGCGACGATTGAACGCCGTCACTGGTCGCCGCCAAGCTCGAGGGCTTGCTCTACGGCGGCATAGGCGTCGACGATTCCGTAACCAAACGTGTTGTTTGGCCCATTGCCGCTCGCGCTGCAGGTCGGCGGCGATGCCACGTCAGGATCAGCACTCTCTATGAGGATCTGCTCTGTCAGATCCACGTTCCCGACCAGCGCCGGATTGGCCGACCACATTAAGGCGACGACGCCGGCGACATGGGGACCGGCCATAGAGGTTCCCTGCCATGCACGGTAACCGTCTCCGGGGAAGGCGGAGACGATGTCGCTGCCGGGAGCCATGATGTCCGGCTTGGGGCGCCCGCTGCCGTCGACCGTCACCGGACCACGACTGCTGAACTCCGTTACCGTACGTGTGCGGGTGACCGCTCCCACGGATAATACTTCATCGTAAATGGCCAGGGGCGAATTGACGCTGTTGCACTGCGGCCCGCTATTCCCTGCGGAAACGACGATGAAGGTGCCTGCGGCGCGAAGTGCGCGAACTGCGGGCAGCAGGGCGTCAGCATCGCATCCCTCTATTTCCGGACATCCCCAGGAATTGTTGAGGACGTTGGCGCCCCGTTGTGGATCCCCGTCGCGAAACGGATCGCCGTCCAGCGGAAATGGCGCCAGCATGAATTGCAGGCAGTCGAGGTAGAGGGCGGGATTTCCCAGATTGTGAGCCAGATTGCTGCAGCCGAACCAGGTGGCGTCAGGAGCCACGCCGGTTGTGTTGCCCAATACGGTGCCCAGCGTGTGCGTGCCGTGTCCCCCCGGGTCGCGAGGAGCCTCGGTATGATACCAGGGATCAAACCAGTTGTAGTCGTGTGCATCCGCGCCGCCGCGGTAGGAGTCGAGCAGTTCAGGATGGTCCCACTGGACACCAGAGTCAGCTTGGCCGACGACAATACCATCCCCCCTGACGCCAAATTCCTGCCAGACGCGGTCCGCCGCGATCAGGGAGAGATTCCACGGCAACGATTCGGGCGCGGACGTTGCAGGACCCGTTGTGGCGGGCAGGGGGACGGGCCGCAGGACGGGTACCGGTAACACCCGTTCAACCTCCGGTTGTGAGGAAAGCCACATGCGCAACAATGGGCCTCCCGACACCTCCACGGAATTCACCAGATAGTAAGGTGTGTGTTGCACGCCCAGGCGAGCAAGCTGCAGTCGCAAATCGGCCTGTGTGGCGTCTGCATGCTCTACCAACATGCTGTAAACGTACCGTCGACGCGCTGCCACATCCTCCATCTCTATGGCTTCGCTGACGTCCGCCTGTTCACGGAGGATGACCAGCAGCCGGTCGCCGTGGAAGTCCGGCTGTCCCACCAGGAAAAACAGAGCGCCGGCGAGGAGCCAGGCCATCGAGGCGGCGGCATAGTAGGCCAGCCTTCCTGTCCGTGCGCGGTCCGCCGGCGTGTCCTGCGCCATCTGTGCGCGCCATCCCCAGAGCAAGACGACCGTGGCCGACACCCAGCTCAGCGCCAGGCTGTAAACGGCAGCCTGGAACGAATTGCGGAGCAGGCCCTCGAGCAGGAAGCCGCCGGCGACGGCCAGTTCTGCGCTGTCTACCATCAACAAGGGCCCGGCAGCTGCCGCTGCCAGCAGCACAAGCGCCGGTCGTACTCGTCCGGTCAGGCTGGACAGGGTGAAGGCGGCCCATCCCAGCCCGGGCACGGCGAGGATGAGCAAGAGCTGCAGGCCATGAAAGCCGAAGGCGCTGGCCATAACGGTCAGCGCCGCACCCGCGGCGAGCCCGCCGACCAGGAGATTTCGTGCCCGACTTCCCTGTCTGCCCCCTGTCGCAGCCACGGTTGAGGCAGCCAGATGTCGAATCAGTAGCGCGGCTGCGGTGCCAAATGCGAGGGCTGCGGCTGTATCCAACACCACTTCGAGCGGTCCCCCCGGCGCGCCGAGGATCAGCCACGGTATGGTCAACAACGGCGCCAGTGTCAGGGCCGCCAGCGTTGCCGGCCCTGGGCGGTCAGGACGCTCGGGGCCAGGGTGCTGGCGGCGGAAGCGCTGCCAGAGTAAAAAGAAAAAGGCAAAAGTGAGTCCAAGCGTAATTTGTAGGCCGGTAGCCAGATAACTCTGTAACGGTGCGGCGAAGTGCAGCGGGCTGACCCAGAGGCCAAACAGGGCTGCCAGCAACCAGGTGCGGAAAATGGCACGGTAACGAGGAACCCGCCACCAGATGGCGAGAGGTAGCAGCGGCACAATCAGCAAGAAGGCGCTGCCGGCGGTGGCGGCAACCCAGTTCCAGCGCGGTAAGCCGTCGCCGGTGGCGTACGCTAACTGGTCGGCGGACCACAGAATCAGTTGGACGACCGCCGGTAGCAACGTCACCCAGAAAAACAAAATGATAGCCACAATGCGGCTTGGCCAGTGGATGCGCTCTTCGGCCGGCGCACCATCGTTAAGGTGTTCCATGAATTGATTCCTGAGAAAAGCTGATCAATAAGCTGATATGTATTATTCTAACAGACGCGATTTACGCTAGTTTTTGTAGAAAGGGGCATCAGTCCGCGCGACGATGCCCAATACGAGCATACTGACCCAGGAGGCGCCACGATGAACGACGAATTCTCGGAGAGGGGTAAGCAAGGCACAGAAAGTTCCTGGCAGTTCGCCGGGTCGGGGTTGGGGGCCAGTGAATTTAGCGCGGCGATGGTCCACTTTTACCGCGCCGAAGTGACTCGCTCCAACACGTGGCGCGAACGGCTAGACGCCACCACGAACTGGGCCGTCATCTCCACCGGTGCAGCATTGACATTTGCCTTTAGCGGGCCGAGTAACACACACATGGTGATCATTCTGGTTACCCTGCTCGTGCTTCTGTTCTTGTTTATCGAGGCGCGGCGCTATCGTTACTATGAGTTGTGGACGTCGCGGGTCCGTGTCATGGAAACGAACTTCATCGTGGACCTCTTAAACCCGCCTTACCGGCCGGGAACCGAATGGGCCCAGCGCATAACCGAGAGTTTGCAGAACCCCCGCTTCCCGATCTCTCTGCGCGAGGCGCTGGGACGTCGCTACCGTCGCAACTATGCCTTCATTTTTCTCATATTGGCCGGCGCCTGGATTCTCAAAGTGCTGATTCATCCGCTTCCGGCAGGCGATCTGGACGAGTTTCTGATCAATGCCCAGATTGGCCCAATTTCCGGCTGGATTGTAATTCTCACCGGCGTCATCTTCAATGCGGGCCTCTTGATCGTGGGTGTTGCTACGGCGACCATGCGCGAAACAACGACGGAGGTAATCCCCGAAGCTCCCGGCAGTAGTACAGTGCGCAATCTGTGGCGCCGCCTCCGTAGTTTGTTATGGGATGTCTTCGAGATGGATCTGCCGCACCTTCCATGGTTGCCTCATCTTCCCGAGTCGAGGAATCAAATGGCCTTTATCGTGACCGACGAGGCAGAAGCCGTCAGCCGGGTCGTCATGAAGGAGCTGGGCCAGGGTGTGACCAGATTCCGGGGCGAAGGCATGTTCACGGGCGAAGAACGTTCGGTACTGATGAGCGTCTTCAACGCCCGTCAAGTGGCTAACTTGCAGCATGTGATACACAACACCGATCCTGAGGCTTTTGTGGTTATTCTGGGCGTGCGCGATGTGCGCGGTTCTAGTTTTCGCCCTCTTGAGGCCTGAGTTGATCGAAACATCCTTTTTGTCATGAGCCCATTTGTGCGTGTAAGGTGAAGCAGAAGAATTTGCGCGGCAACCGCTTTATGCTGGTATGGCTGCTGCTCGTCGCCGCCCTCGTCAGCGCGGGCAGCCTCGCTCTGGTGTTGCGCGGCGCACCGTTGCCGGGAGGGTCCGCCGACAATGTAGCGCCTGGTACGCCGGTGGCGACCACGACCGCAGACAGTTTGCAGCGACCCGGCGAGGCGCTGCCGGGTCGTATCGTATTTATCGACGGGCGTGGTCAGATCGGCACGATTGATTCTGCCGGCGAGAACCAGCGTCAGGTGACAGCCGGACCGCGCCTATTCCTGTTTCCGGCCTGGTCGCCGGCGGGCGCGAGCATTGCCGCCATTGGTGCGGAGCAGGGCGGGTCAGGGGTCTTCACTTTTGCGGATGAAGAACAGGCTGAAGCGCAGGAGCTCTACTTTGATGGAGAGCGAGCGCCTATCTATCTCTACTGGAGCCCAGATGGGCGGCAGGTCAGCTTCATTGCCCAACATGAGAATGGTCTGGGTCTGTTTCTGGCAGCGGCTCAGACCAGCGCCGAGAGTCGTCTGCTTGCTTCCGGGCAGCCCCTCTATTGGGATTGGGCCGGCGGAGGTCGGCACATACTGGTACACAGCGGGAGCAGTGGCCCGCAGGCGCGCCTGGAACTGTTCGACGTGGCTCAGATTGAGGAACAGACAGAGGGCGAAAACCTGACAACGCCCGGCTTCTTCCAGGCGCCTGGGTTTTCTCAGGACGGGCGATACATTGCCTATGCCGAGGTTGATGACGAGCAGTCGCGTTGGTTGGTGGTGCAGGAGTGGGATTCGGGTGAAGGCCAACGCGTCGAACATTCGGGCGCCGTGGCCTTTGGTTGGAGCCCGGTTGAAGAACAGTTAGCCTTCATCAGTCCCGACCTGGCTGCGGATGAAGAACCGTTCAGCTTTCATGGGCCGTTGCGCCTGATGGATGCCGCCACGGGGGCGGTGCGCGTTCTCAGCGAAGATAGGGTCATTGCTTTCTTCTGGTCGCCGGACGGGGAGGCGATCGCCTATCTGACGGTGACGCGTGGAAGCGGCGAACAAATTGCCGGCGCCAGGGGCGAGTTACTTCCCGTAAGCCGCGCCGCACAGCCGATTCAGCAGGAGTTCCGTTTCACGTTGTGGTTGGCGCAGATCAGTTCTGGGCAGGTGCGACGCTTGATCGATTTCCGACCAGGAAGCCTCTTCGTCACGCAGTTTTTACCCTTCTTTGACCAGTACGCCTTAAGCCACCGCATCTGGTCGCCGGATAGCACCGCGCTCCTTCTGCCCGTGGTGGAAGAGGGCCAATCACGCATTTATGTTATCGCGCGAGATGGTGAAGCGTTCTGGCCCATTGTCGAGGGGCAAATCGCGTTCTGGAGCCACCGCTGAGGAATAAGCGATTTCGCTCCGCCTGTCGTTGCGCCTCGCGGCCTTCGTCACGACGTTGCTTCCTGCACACTGCGCAATCCCTGTGCCACGTGCTGCAGGCTCTCATCATAGCGGGCCCTCAGATTGTGCCAGCCGAAGCGGGATACTGCAGGCGCCAGCTCGCCGGCAATCTGTCGCGCCTCCTCGGCGTGGGTCAGCGCCCAGCGCAGACGCTGCACGAGGCCTTCCTGACTTTCGTACAGACAGACATCGTGGAACGCTTCGGGAAGCAACTCCGGGTAGCTCAGCCGGCGCGGCAGGATGGGGAAGGTGTGACAGTAGGTGGCTTCCAGGATGCTCACGCCGAAAAACTCGTGGTGGGCAGTGGAGACTGTAACGTTCGCCTGCCATAGCAGCTGGCGATAACGGTACGGTTTCGCGTGGCCCACATGCACGATCTGGCGGTCAAGCCGCCGTTGTGCCTCTTCGAACTCCGCCGGGCGCTGCCGGAAGCGCTGGCCGCAGAGCGCCAGGCGAAAGGGAATGCCTTCCTCGGCCAGGATGTATAGGGCCTGGAAGAAGGCGGCCGGATTCTTGTCGTACTCCCAGCGCTGGTTCCACAGGATCAGGGGCGGCCGGTCTGCACTCTGGTCCCCGGCTGCCTCGCGCTGCGCCTCCAACGTCTGCAGGTCCAGGCCTACGGGCAGCACGCGGCTCTTTTCGCGTAGTGAAGTGAGCCGTTGCAGCTCGTTATAATCGGGAAAGTGCTTGAGGAAGTTGGGCAGCGCGTCGAACAGGCTTTCCAGGTGGTACAGGGAGTTGAAGAAGACGGCATCGGCAGCCAACATGGAGGCGAAGTTGATGAAGACGTAGTGCAGATCGCGCTCGCCGTGTTGTCGCCGCATGGGGCCGCGGTCGCCCTGGGCGGGCAGGGGGTAGGTGAGCTGGTTCTCGTGCATGTAGAGCACAGTCGGAACGGCCCACGAGTCGCGGCGCGTGAGCGCCAGAAACGTACTCAAGTCCAGCATGTCCGTGACCAACAGCAGGTCGGTACGCCGGTCCGATTCCCGCAACCGGCGCGCCAGCGTGACCGCCGCCCCGTGCATGCGCCACTTCCAGAAGCGCGCGGGCAAGGTGAGCAACTCGACCTCGTGGTCGCTGTAGCGCCGGTAGCCCTCGGCCCAGGCCTTATGGCTGCCCCCATGATAGGGGGAAATGATCGTTATGTGCACCGCGAATCACCCATGGGGCAATGATAGAGCAGAGTGTTCTGGGGAGGCAAACTGCGGCGGGCGAGAGGATTGGAGCAGGATGAGTCAGTCACAGGGGGGTAGAGAGTTGCTTGCGATAGAAGAGGATTTTTATTATAATTTTCATAAAAATAATTATATTGAGCGCCGTTTGTGAAATCCATCATTAATTCGCTCGACCAGGTCTTGAGTTTGTTGTATCATAAAGCGGCGCGTGTTGGCCGACGCACACGTTCAAGCCCATGCTGCCTATGTTGGACGAAGGAACAACAGAACTATATTGGGATGCGACCTATGCGATTGTCGTATCGTTGATAGAGCATTACCCGGATGTGCGACCAGATCACCTTGGCCTTGAGGAGCTGGAAAAGCTGGTCAAAGCTTTGCCGAACTTCCGCGACGATCCGGCGCTGGTCAACGAACGGATCCTGATGGATATACAAATAACCTGGTACGAGGAGGCAACTCAGTAGATGGCGACAGATGCACTCTCATCTGACATCCCCGTCCCCGAGGAATTGTCGAACAACATCTTTATTACCAGCCTGGACAAGGTCTATAATTGGGGGCGACGGAATTCTGTCTGGCCCATGGTGTTTGGGTTGGCCTGCTGTGCGATTGAAATGATTTGCACCGCCGCCAGTCGTTATGACCTGGCGCGTTTTGGTATGGAAGTGTTCCGCGCCACGCCGCGGCAGTCAGATTTGATGATCGTCTCGGGTACCGTGACCAAAAAGATGATCCCCACCATTGTCCGGCTTTATAATCAAATGCCTGAACCGCGTTACGTGCTCAGTATGGGCGCCTGCGCCAGCGGGGGCGGCCCATTCAAAGAAGGGTATAACGTGGTGGATGGCGTGGACAAGTTCTTGCCTGTGGACGTCTATGTGCCGGGTTGTCCGCCCACGCCGCAGGCCCTGATCAATGGGTTGATTGCCCTGCAGGAGAAGATCGACCAGCAGTCAATCCTGACCGCGCCCTGGTACCGCAAGGACACCCCGGACGAGTACGTGCCGATCCCCGTATTGGGTCCCGATCTGGTGGACCTGCGCCAGTTGGATCTGATCCGCGAGCATGCAGGGACCGTGCCCCAGCAGACGATCAAGGAACTTGCCGAATAGCTTGCGAGGATATGAACAGGATGAGTGACGAGGTTATCGAGAACGAAGGTGCGGCAACCGCCGTATACGAAGATCCGGTTGAAGAAGCAACGGCCCGACTCAAGGAACGCTTTCCGGAGTTGAGCGAGGATGAGCGGCCCAACTACTATGGCTTCATTGTGCCCGCGGAGAAGATCCGCGATGTCGCCGCCTACGTGCGCGATGAACTGGATTTCAACTACCTGTCCAGCGTGACAGGTGTGGATCTGCTTGACGACAACAAGATGGAAGTCGTCTACCATACCTATAGCATCGACAAGGGCGGTGGCGCGCTGGAACTGAAGGTTCAGGTGGATCGAGACGATCCCGTGGTGCCTTCGCTGACGCCAATGTGGCCCGGGGCCGATTTCCAGGAGCGTGAGATCTGGGATCTGTTCGGCATCCGTTTCGAAGGTCACCCCAATCTACGCCGTATTTTGTTGTGGGAAGGTTTTGACGGTCATCCCATGCGTAAAGATTGGAAAGAACCGTTCTTTGAGGAAGAACATAAACCGTTCGGCAGCCGATGGCCCGGCGGTGAGGTGTTCCGCGCCGAGGAGCGCAACCCGTACGGCAAGAACGTACAGTACCCTGCCGGCTGGCAGCCTGAGGGCATGGAATTCGACACGGACGCCGAGATTTATGCGGGCGTCACAGTCACCCGCGAGGAGATGCCCGGGCTCAAAACGGAGAAGGTGACGGTCAATATGGGGCCGCAGCACCCCTCCACACACGGCGTCTTCCGCATGGTCGTCACCCTTGACGGCGAAACGGTGCTCAAGCTCGATCCGGTCATGGGCTACCTGCACCGCAATCACGAGCAGATCGGAGAGCGCAACACCTTCATTCAGAATATTCCCTATACGGACCGCCTCGATTATCTGTCGGGGATGTGTAACAACCACGGGTACGTGCTGGCTGTTGAGCAGCTTCTGGGGTCGGACGTGCCGGAGCGGGCGGAGTGGATTCGCCTGCTTATGGTGGAGCTGACGCGTATTGCCAACCACGCATGGGCCCTGGGTTTCCTGCTCAATGACATGGGCGCTTTCCAGACCCCGGCTCTGTACATGATTACGGAGCGGGAGCTGATTGTGGATTTCTTCGAAGCCACTGCCGGTTCGCGCATGATGGTCAACTATATGCGTTTTGGTGGTGTGGCTTATGATTTGCCCACAGAGTTCCGCGGGCAGCCGACGATGGATTTCCTGGAGGAGTTGGTGCACGACCAGCTACCCCGTTTCATCGACGAGATGGACAATTACCTGACCAACAACGAGATTGTGCGCGCCCGTAGTATCGACGTGGGGACGCTGACGGCTGAGGAAGCGATTGCCTATAGCGCCGCCGGTCCGGTTTTGCGCGCCAGTGGTGTGCCTTACGACGTGCGCCGCGCAGAGCCTTATTCCTACTACGAGAACCTGGATTTTGACATCGCCGTCTTTTACAATGGCGACGTTTACGACCGTTACCTGGTGCGCGTCGAAGAGATGCGCCAGAGCGTGCGTATTCTCAAACAGGTGCTGCCCCATCTGCGTGAAACCGAAGGGTCGCCAATCATCGAGGGTAAGCCACAGTACGCCATTCGCGTGCCGCGGGGCGGCGAGGCTTATGGACGGGTGGAGAACCCTAAGGGTGAACTTGGCTATTACGTGACAGCGAAGACACGCAGCTCTAACCCGGAACGATACCACGTGCGCGCTCCCAGCTTCATAAACCTTACGGCGCTGGGTAAGATGTGCGAAGGGCACAAAGTTGCCGACGTGGTTACCATTCTGGGCAGCATCGACATCGTATTGGGCGAGGTGGACAGATAAGAGCGGATGGCGCTCTGCGCGCCCCTGGTGGGCCCGTAGATGCATGACGCCAGACGTTTGCAGGAGTAAGAATGTACGGACTTGGCATTATCAAAGGACTTGCCGTGACCATGCGGCACTTTGTAGAGACATACCTGGACGACGTGCGCTGGATGTTCAGGGGTGGTCGTTACCACAATGAAGAGGCCCTTGCCGTGCGCCAGAACCTGGCCAAGAATCGCGGCGCGGTAACTATCAACTATCCTGAAGAGAAGTTGCCGGTGCCCGAGCGTTTCCGCTTCGTGCCTTTCCTGGTCACCGATGATCCTGAACCGGGCCAGCAGTGGGGTCACGATTGGTGTACCTCTTGCGGCATCTGCCCCAAAGTGTGCCCGCCGCAGTGCATTTGGATTGAACGCGGCAAAAAGCCTAATGGACGGCCTAAGCCGGAGCCCGAAGCGTTTTATATTGACATCGACATCTGCATGAACTGCGGGCTCTGCGCCGAATTCTGCCCCTTCGACGCCATCAAGATGGACCACGACTATGAGCTGGCCAGCTACGATCGAACGACCGCGCACATTCACGACAAGGCGCGTCTGAGCAAGCCGCTGAGTTACTGGCGCGAGATCGCCCCCAAGAAGGCGGCGGCGGAAGCGGCGGCCCGTGAGCTGGCGGAGCAGAGCAAAGGGCGACGTCGCTCGAAAGATGACGACGAGCCAAAACCGCAATTGGAAGACGATGTGCAGCGCCAGCTTTATTACAAGGGCGCGCTATACTAGGGGCCCAGGCACTCCTGGTCGCGACGAGGGCCGGCTCCAACAACAATGGATTTGAAATTACATTGAGATTGGTGCGACCGCCAATCTCAATTTGTTAATAGGGAGTAAAACGAACGCTATGTTTGGCCGAAAAGATGAAAGTAATGGAGTGACCGAGGAGGCAGTCCGCGAGGCGCTTTCTACGGTAATCGAACCAGAGTTACACCGTGACCTGATCTCGCTCAATATGGTGCGCGATCTGAAAATAGACGGCAACGATGTATCATTCACCATTATGCTTACCACGCCGGCCTGCCCGCTGCGTGGCAAGATGGAGAGCGATTCGCGAGCCGCGCTGTCAAAGGTGCCCAACATTGGCAACGTGACCGTCAACTGGGATTCAAACGTACCTCAGGACCGGCGCATCAGCGAGCAGGTGGGCCAGAACTTCCGCAATACGATTGCCGTTTCCAGCGGCAAGGGCGGTGTGGGCAAATCCACCGTTGCCGTAAACCTGGCTATCGCCCTGTCGCGGCAAGGGGCGCGTGTCGGTCTCCTCGACGCCGACATCCTGGGACCGAACATTCCCATGATGATGGGTGTGGAGAAGATGCCGCCGCCCAGCGAGCGAAAGATGGTGCCGGCGGAGGCGCACGGCGTGCGCTTTATCTCCACCGGTTTCCTGGTGAAGCCGGACCAGCCGCTGGTGTGGCGTGGGCCGATGTTGCACAGCGCCATTCGCCAGCTACTCACAGACGTTGCCTGGGGCGAACTGGATTACCTGGTTATCGACCTGCCGCCCGGTACAGGGGATGCACAGCTTTCGCTGGCGCAGGCAATCCCGCTCTCCGGCGCGATTATCGTCACTCAGCCCATGGAAGTAGCGGCTGCGGACGCTCTGCGCGGCTTGAAGATGTTTGAAAAGCTCGACGTGCCCATTATCGGCGTCGTAGAGAATATGAGCGGTGAATTCTTCGGCAGTGGGGCCGGCGAAAAGTTGTCCGAGAATTATGAAACTGAGTTTCTGGGGTCGGTGCCTCTGGATGCCAACGTGCGTAAGGGCGGCGATACGGGCGAGCCCATCGTCGTCAGCCATCCCGATTCGCCGGCAGCTCGGGCATTCGACGAGATCAGTCAGAAGGTTGCGGCGCGCGTCAGCGTGTTGACGCTGGCCAACGAGGACAACGTTATTCCAATTCAGATGATTAACTGAGCTGGCCCTCTTAGCGCCAAGCGGTCATTACACGGCAGATCGTTTCAGAGTTCTTGCTCTGGAAGGATCTGCCTTCCTGTTGCAATGGTCGTTGTCCAACGCTAAACTTGGGTGTCAGTGGAGTCGATTGTAAGGGTAACGGACGTAACGATGTGCCGGCTCGACCAAATGGAGTAAGAATGCCGAACGCCATAGGTGTGCGCTTCCAGAAACTGGGCAAATTGTATCACTTTGAACTATCAGACAGTGAGGAGGTGCAGGCTGGCGATCACGTGATCGTGGAGACGAAGCGCGGGCGCCAGTTGGGGCAGGTCATTGCCCAAATCCCTCCGGAAAAGGTTTATCAGGGACGGGGGTTGCGGCCGATTGAGCGTAAGGCAACGCCGCGGGACCTGGTCATGCAACAGGTGTGGCAGGAAAAGGAGCTTAGTGCGCTGATCACCTGCCGCGAGAAGGCCCACGAACTGGGTGTTCAGGACGTGAAGTTTGTCAAGGCCGAGTATAGCTTTGACGGCTCCTGGCTTACATTCTATTATGCCACCGAGAATAAGAAGATAAACCTGAATCGCCTGCGCACGTCGCTGAACCGCTCGTTCCGCACACGTATTGAGCTGCAACTGGTAGGTCCGCGAGACGTCGCCAAAATCCTGGGCGGGCACGGCGCCTGTGGCGGCCCGCGCTGCTGTTCTACGTTCCTCACCGACTTCAGCCCCATTTCGATCAAGATGGCCAAGGAACAGGGCATCTCCCTCAACCCGCAGGAGATCACGGGGATGTGTGGGCGGCTGCGTTGTTGCCTCATTTATGAATATGAGCAGTATGTTGAGGCCAAGAAGCGGTTGCCCAGGCGTGGCAAGAAGATCGGTACGCCACATGGCGAGGCCAAGGTCAAGGACGTGCTGGCCATGCGTGACGCCGTGGTGGTAGTGATTGATGGGGAGCGTTATGAAGTAGGCCGCGAACAGATCGAGCCGCTGGAAGAGTTGAAAGCCCTCCAGGAGAAGGCTGAAAAAGGGTGCTCGCGCGGCGAAGAGGGTGGTTGCGAATGTGGCGCTCGCGGTTAGCAGCTCCATAGCTTGGCGCGCGTGCAATCCAATTGGAAGGACGGCTCTGGCCGGGTATAATGCCCAAGGGCCAGAGCTTTTCGTTTCACCATCTATTTTGAAAGGAGGTAATCGATACTGTGACCAGCGGCAACCTGAATGGGCAGCGACCCGATGCGGAGTGGGCCTGGAGCACCGTCTGTGAATTTGTGACGGACGATGGCCTGCGCCGGCACATGCTGGCGGTGGGCGCGGCCATGGCCCTGTATGCGCGACAACTGGAGCAGGATGCGGACTATTGGCGCGCGGTAGGGCTATTGCACGACTTTGACTGGGAGATCCATCCCGATCTGGACGAGCATCCTATCAAAGGGGCCGCGATTTTGCGTGAGCGCGGCGTGGATGAGGAAACAATCCGCGTCATCCTCTCGCATTACACGGAAGGCACCGGCGTTGAACGCGAAGAGCCGATTGATTACGCGCTCCTGGCCTGCGATGATCTTACGGGCCTGATCACGGCCGTGACCCTGGTGCGGCCCTCGAAAGATATCGCCGACGTGAAATTGAAGTCGGTGCGCAAGAAGTGGAAGGACCGGCGCTTCGCCGCCGGCGTCAATCGGGAGCACGTTGAAGAAGCCGTGTCTGACTTCAGCCGCGCCTGCTTCGACGGGCAGCTTGATCTGTGGCAGCATGTGCAGAACGTGTTGCAGGCGATGCAGGGTGAAGCTGAGGCCCTGGCTCTGGACGGGCAGCTGGCACATTCCTAGCACGCCGTGGACGACCATCGGACACGGCAGACAATCAACAACTTCGAGAAGCAGGAGAGACCAGGTCTGTTATGGCTGAACAGGAGTATCTAACCGTTGCCGACGCTCTGGCTATGGTTTTGGCCGGGGTGGATGTCTTGCCCGGCGAGCGTGTTCCACTGCTGCGGGCCCTTCATCGCGTTCTGGCTGAGCCGGTTGTGGCTCAGGATAGCCTCCCTCCCTTTGCCAACTCGGCGATGGACGGATACGCCGTGCGCGCCGGCGATGTTGCTGGAGCCTCGCGGGGAACGCCGGCGACGCTGCGTGTGGTCGGCGACATCGCCGCCGGTTCCGATGAGGATGTTGTACTGCACGCCGGCACGGCAGCGCGCATTATGACGGGCGCGCCGCTGCCCGAAGGGGCCGACGCCGTCATTCCTGTGGAAGATACAAGCGAACCGTGGCGTGATGTAGAGCGTCCCCTGCCGGAACAGATCGAGATTTATCGAGAGGTAGGATCGGGTGATTACGTCCGTTACCCTGGTGAGGATATTGAAGCCGGAACGGAAGTGTTGCCTGCAGGCCACCTGTTGCGCCCGCAGGAGATCGGGGTGCTGGCGTCACTGGGCGTGGCCCAGGTGCCCGTCATCCGACAACCGCGTATTGGCGTGCTGGCGACCGGAGACGAGCTCATCGCGGTGGAAGAACCCCTGCGCCCGGGAAAGATTCGCAACAGCAACGGTTACGCTCAGACGGCGCAGGTGAGTGGCCTTAACGCTGAACCGGTGGACCTGGGCGTTGCCGGGGACAGCGAGCAGGAAGTGCGAAGCCGGCTGCAGGCGGGTCTCGACGCCGGTGTAGACCTATTTGTCAGCTCTGCGGGTGTATCTGTAGGGGCCTATGACGTGGTCAAGGCGGTGCTAGAACAGGAGGGCAACGTTGGCTTCTGGCGTGTGCGCATGCGACCGGGAAAGCCGCTGGCGTTCGGTACCTATGCCCGGATTCCTTATCTTGGATTGCCCGGCAATCCTGTATCAGCCATGGTTTCCTTCGAGCGGTTCGTGCGTCCTGCCATACTAAAAATGGCCGGGCACACGGAGTTGGAGCGACCGCGCGTGACGGTTACCGTTACCGAAGCACTCAGCTCGGATGGTCGCGAATCGTACCTGCGGGCCCACGTGACACGAGGGGAAGATGGAGATTATCTAGCGACCACGACCGGGAGCCAGGGGTCGCACATCATGACTTCGTTGGTTAAAGCGAATGCTCTGGTCATCGTTCCCGAGGGCGTGACCGAGGTTGCGGCGGGTCAACGTCTAGAAGCCCTTATGATCGATTGGCCCCCCACCGTATTCTAGGGGATCGAATAACACCGCCGGGCGGCGCTTTTACCGATGCGAGTAACGTCAGCGTGAGGCGCGTCCGTCTACTCGCGTAACTTCAGCGTCCGTCGCAGAATATCTTCCTGGCTTTCTTTCTGCTTACGCTGCTTGCCCTTCTTACCAGCCTTGCCATTGTCGTCTCGCTCCAGTTTGCTCATGGCGCGGCGCATAGCAATTTCCATGGCTGTGGGCATTTCGTCGTTGCCATCGTCGAGATCGGCGTAATCTTCGGGGCTGGCTGTCTCCTGCTGTTCCGGTTTGTCCAGCAGCGCTTTGATGCTGAGGTCGATGCGACGTTTGCGCTTGCTGAAACCAATGACCTGAACTTCTATCTGGTCGCCTACCTGCACCACTTCCGAGGGGTGCTTGACGTAGTCATGGCTAAGCTCGCTGATATGCACCAGACCTTCTCGCTCGGCGCCAATGTTGACAAAGGCTCCGAAACTTTCCAGGCGCGTTACTTCGCCCGTGTACACCTGGCCTTCCTTCAGGTCGTTCCATTCCACAGCCAACGGCTCAACCATGCTGACCATGATCTGACCCTGCTCGGTGTCGACCTTGTCGACCCAGACCTCCACCTCATCGCCGACGTTGACGACGTCCGACACGCGGTTGACGCGTCCCTGTCCCAGCCGGGAGATGTGAACGAGGGCGTTGGTTTCCAGCCCAATATCAACAAACGCCCCATAGAGTTCGAGGCGTTCAATCGTGCCGCGCAGCTTCATTTTGCGCTCAAGCTGATCTATGCTGCTGACTTCGGCTACTTCCTCCGTCTGGGCAGCACCGGTATCTTTGGTTTCTTCGCTCATACTCTTCACTCCACATCAATACATGAACATTGACCTATTCTGCACTTTACATACCAGCTGCTCACTGGCATGAGAAAGCGAATTTTCACAGCCTTCATGGGGGGGCAGAATATGTCGTTAGCAGACGCTAATTATAACAGGGGGAGAGGGGCTGTCAACCAATGGCGAAGCGCCTCTTAGCAGGATCATACACCCCCGAAAACGGGCAAAAATCAGCGCCGGTGTCTGCACTTGAAATGTCAGATCACCGGCGCTTTTCCTATCGAGAATCAGGCGGGCGCCAGAGTGCCTATCTCTTATTCTTCTACTTCCGCTTCGGCCTCTGCCTCCGCTGCTTCTTCCTCTTCAGCAAACCGCTTCGGTATGCGCAGGCCAGCCTCCTGCCGGATCAAAAGCTCCACCTCGTCCATCATCTCCGGGTTCTCCAGCAGGTATTGTTTGGAGTTTTCGCGACCCTGGCCCAGGAGCTCCTCGCCATAGCGGTAGTAGGAGCCACGCTTCTCCAGGATTTCGTACTCCACGCCGAGGTCCAGAA
>JBMCFH010000025.1:0-28782 GCA_048620455.1 Chloroflexota bacterium
GAAATCAGTTCATCAATCGTATAGTTCATACTGTCGTCACAACGCCGGCGCTGTTAAGCCGGAGACGCCGGCGCTGTTTGCATCGTTGCCAGGTACGCGTCGAAGTCACCGGTGTTGCAGGCTGCGACGTAGCGCAAAATCTCCTCGCCGTCGATGGCGTAGAGCGGGTAACAAGAGGTGGGCCAGGCGCCGTGAGGGAGAGAGACGACGTTGGTGACTATCAGGGCCGGCAGGTCAATTGGTCCTTCGAGCTCGTCCACCACTTCCTCAGCGGTGACGATGACACGGTCGGCGACGGTTGCCAGTTGCAGATCAATGGTGGGGTTGCCTCCAAGCACTGCGTTTCCCGCGCGGTCTGCCTTCAGCACGTGAATCACGGCTACGTCACAGCTGATGGCGGGGAAGGCGGTCAGCGTTTCGCCGCTGTAGGGGTCTGTCACCGTCTTTACGTCCGGGCGTGCGTCGAACATATCTGTGCCCTGCCAGGCCCTGCTGGGCATGAAGCCCACACCGGACATGCGCGCGCGCAACCCGCTGGCAAGGCTGGCCTCGCTTTCCTCGATGATCTGGATCTTGCCGTGGTTGGCGGCCCGCGTAAACATCGGCGCCAGGCCGAACGTTTCCAGACCAAAGTAGCAAGTGCGCGTGCGGCGCACCAGACCGGCTCCTACCAGAAGGTCGGCGGCGAAACCGGCGGTGAAGGCCAGGAGTGTCAGATCGCGGGGAGGGGGGCGGCGCGCAATGAGGGAGCGTACGAAGGACACGGGCCGCCGGTAGATGGTCATGCCGCCGAGGCCCAGCGTGTCGCCGGGTTCTACTAACGTCAGCGCGTCGTCCAGCGGCGTCGTTTTGTCCATGACTCCCTTCGCGAAAGCTACCTTGGGGAGGGCAGATGTCGCACTATGTCAGGCGGAGCGCCCGTGGCTACCGTTCGCGCTCGATGACGGCGTCGATGAGGTAGTCCAGCTCCTGGCGGGCGGGGGAATCAGGGATGCGGTCCAGAGCATCGCGGGCGCGCTCGGCCATTTCCTCAGCTTCGGACTGTGCCACGTCTACGGCGCCTGATTCGCGCAGCTGGATCATCATCTGCTGGAATGGATCCTTCTCGGCTTCGGCCACACTGACGTCAGAGCGGGTGTTGCGCCGGCCGTTGTGCACGGCGACGGCTCCAGTCCCCTGGCTCAGATCTGCGCCGATCGGTTTGCCCAGCTTCTCAGGATCACCCACAATGTCCAGAATATCGTCCACGATCTGGAAGGCCAGGCCCAGATTATAGCCATACTCTCTTATAGCCTCGACGACCTCGTCGTCGGCGTCGGCCAGGATGGCGCCCATCTCGCCCGCAGCGCGGAACAGGCTTGCCGTCTTAAGAGCAATGATCTTCTTGTAGGTCTCGCGGTCCATCTGGCCCGACTTGGCCGCGGCGGCCTGCAACGTTTCCCCTTCTACCAACTCTACGGTGGCGTCGGCCATAATCGTGTTAATGCGTGCGCCATAAGGCGCCATCATTTCATAAACCTTGGCGAAGAGATAGTCGCCGGTGAGCAGAGCGAAGGTGCGACCCCAGCGGGCATGAACCGCGATTTTGCCGCGGCGGGTAAGGCTGTGATCGTTGATGTCGTCGTGAACCAGCGTTGCCGTGTGAACGAGTTCGATGGCGGCAGCCAGAGAGACGATGACTGCCGGATCGGCGCCGCCTGCTGCCAGGTAGGAGAGGAGGACGAGACGCGGTCGCATCCGCTTACCTCCAGATTCAATGATGTGGTGGCTTGCATCGTTCAACACTGTCACGTCGCTCTGTACGACGCGGCGTAATTCTTCCTCAACAGCGTCAAGATGTTCCTTGATCGCATCCCTAACCATGGTGTTTGCCTCGTTCACAACTTTCAATTTTTTTTGAACGCATTATAAACTTAGTCACATTATAGATTGTCAGGAATGGACAGTCAAGGAATTTGTGAAAGAAGACGCAAGCGTTTTACGCCTTTCTTATTGATCGATTTTGCCCCTGTTTTCCAGATGTTATAATCAGCAAGACCGTACCGCAAAGGGTGAAGAACGTAAAATGAGCGTGAGTCTAGGAAGCGAACATGATACCGTCGTCGTTCTCGACTACGGTTCACAGTATTCTCAACTGATAGCGCGTCGCGTGCGCGAAGCGAACGTGTACTGCGAGTTACTCTCCTGGCGCACGCCGGCGGACGAGGTAATGGATCTCAATCCACGAGGGTTTATCCTCAGCGGCGGCCCCAGCAGCGTCTACGATGAGGGCGCTCCATCGCTGCCGGATTATGTACTCGAGAGCCAATTGCCCGTCCTGGGTATCTGCTATGGCATGCAGTTGTTGGCACAGCGGCTGGGCGGAGTGGTGGCAGCCGGCGGACACAAAGAGTATGGTCCGGCTAACTTAGAGGTGTCGGCAACGAGCAACCCACTCTTCAAGAACTGGCGCGCCGTTTCGTACGGCAATGGCTCTCCGGCTGCTGCGGAAGCGAGTGAGGACCGGCTGCAACTGGTGTGGATGAGTCACGGCGATAGAGTGGAGACACTGCCTCCCGGATTCGTGGCCCTGGCGCAGACGGCTAACTCTCCGTACGCAGCCGCCGGGGATGTTGAACGCAACTATTATGCGGTGCAGTTCCACCCGGAGGTCGCGCACACGGTCCAGGGCTGGCGGCTGCTGCGCAACTTCGTGGTTGATATCTGCGACGCCACGCCAGACTGGACGCCGGCGACCTTCATCGACGAGGAGGTAGAGCGCATCCGCGAGCGCGTGGGTGACGGGCGTGTGGTATTGGGTCTCAGCGGTGGTGTGGATTCGGCGGTCGCCGCCGCATTGATCCACCGCGCTGTGGGCGACCAGCTGACGTGCATCTTCGTGGACCATGGCCTGCTTCGCCAGGGCGAGGCCACCCAGGTCGTAGAGACTTTTGAGCGCGAGCAGGGGATGCGTCTTATCGCCGTAAATGCTATTGAGGAGGTTCTTGAAGTACTGGAGGGGGTTGCCGACCCTGAGGTCAAGCGGCGGCTTATCGGCGAGAAGTTTGTGCGCATCTTTGAGCGGGAGGCGCGCCGCCTGGGCCGCATTGATTTCCTGGCCCAGGGGACGATCTATCCCGACGTAATAGAAAGCGCCACGGCTGAGAAGCCTGAGGCGCAGACGATTAAGACCCATCACAACGTCGGTGGATTGCCGCCGGACATGACCTTTGAACTGGTTGAACCGCTGCGCCAGCTGTTTAAGGACGAGGTGCGCCGCATTGGCGAGATGCTTGACCTTCCAGAACGCATCATCTGGCGTCAGCCCTTTCCCGGGCCCGGCCTGGCCATTCGCTGTCTGGGGCCGGTGAACTGGGAGCGGCTGGAGCGGCTGCGTGCGGCTGACGCCATTTTCCTGGACGAGCTTTATCACGCAGGCATGTTGCGCGACGATACCCAGCAGGCGTTTGCTGTGTTGCTGCCGGTTCGTAGCGTTGGCGTCATGGGCGACGGGCGCACCTACGAGGAGGTGGTCGCCCTGCGTGCTGTGACGACAGAGGATTTTATGACCGCCGATTGGGCGCGCCTGCCCGACGATTTGCTGGCGCGCACCAGCCGGCGCATCGTCAACGAAGTGCCGGGCGTGAACCGCGTCGTGTACGACATTACGTCGAAACCGCCGGGCACCATCGAGTGGGAATAGCCGCTTGCTCGCTCTGGCGACGATACAACTCTCAGGCCGCTGTTGCGTAGTGAGAGTGGAAGCAGTTTGCGCACAAACGCTGTTTCCATCACGATTTTGTAGCCTGCAGATAGGAGGGCTTCATGGATTACGGACGCATCTTTTCTCGCGCCTGGCAACTGTGCTGGGATAATAAATACCTTTTCTTGCTGGGGTTTCTGGCTGCTCTGGGCAGCGGCGCAACCGGCGGCGGGCAATTCAATTACAACTTCTCGGCGGAAGACCTGCCGCCGGGTTTTGCTCCAAATTTGGAACGGTTCTTCGCAGCCATGGCCCCTCTCGCCCTGGGCCTGATCTGCGTCGCTTTCTTGATGGCCATCATTTTGTGGTTGGTGCGCCTTGTGGCGCAGGCAGGGTTGATCAGCGCTGCTGATCGCCTGGATGAAGGTGAGCACGTCTCATTTGGCGATGCCTTTTCCACAGGCGTCAGCCATCTCCTGAGCATGGTCGGCTTGAATGTGGTGATTCACTTGCCTCTGTGGATCATAGGTGGTTTCTCGCTCATTGGCGTGTTGGCAGCCATCGTCCCTGTTGCCAGGACCGTCACACCAGAAGGTGTGCCGTCGCCCGACACGGCAGGAATCGGCCTTATCGCGGCGATTATTGGCTTTTGCACTGCCTGCTGTATCTTTCTCCTGGTGGTCTTACTGGTCAGCGTCATCTATCCCTTCGCCCAGCGGGGGCTCGTTCTGGGTAACCTGGGTGTGGTTGAGAGTATCTTCCACGGGTGGCGCGTGGTGCGCGACAATATCGGCGACGTTATCTTACTGATCATCATTTTCCTGGTCCTGGGCTTTGTGTTTGGCCTGGTCGTCTCGTTGGTGATGATACCGCTTGGTTTTCTGGCTTTGGGCCCCACGATGCTGGGCATGATGTCTGGACGCGCGGTCGACGCCGGCGACATCGTCTTGCTCGTGGGCAGCGGCCTCGTTCTTGGTCTGATCAGCGCCCTGATTAATGCCGTCTACGTTGCCTACCGCTCCGTCACGGTCACCCTGGCTTACCAGGAATTCATGGGAAAGGAGAAAGGACCGGAAGCGGTTGCCGTCGCCACGCCCGATCCTAAAGGAAGCGTATGAGCGAAACTGTAACGCGTATTCTGGGCATTGAGACGTCGTGTGACGAGACGGCAGCCGCCGTTGTGGAGAGCGGCACGACTATCTTAAGCAACGTGATTGCCAGCCAGACGGATCTGCACGCTCAGTACGGGGGCGTTTTCCCCGAAGTTGCGTCGCGCAAGCATATCGAGGTTATTCACGCCGTCGTGGAGCAGGCGATGAGTGAGGCCTATCTTGGTTTCGAAGATCTCGATTGCATTGCCGTAACGCGCGGGCCGGGGCTGGTGGGCTCCCTGCTGGTGGGCGTCAACGTGGCCAAGGGCCTGGCACTGGCGCGGAACAAGCCGTTGCTCGGCGTAAACCATATTGAAGGCCACATTTATTCTCTGTGGCTGACGGATGCTGCGCCGCAGATTGAGTTTCCGCTGCTGACGCTCGTCGTCAGTGGCGGACACACCGAGCTGTATCTGATGACCGGTCATCTGCAGTATCAGTGGCTGGGCGGCACGCTGGACGATGCTGCGGGCGAAGCATTTGACAAGGTCGGGCGGCTGTTGGGCCTGCCTTATCCCGGCGGGCCTGAAATTGATCGCGCCTCTGAGGAGGGCAATCCCCGCGCTTTCGACTTCCCGCGGGCGATCATGGATGAGGGGTATGACTTTAGCTTTAGCGGCCTGAAGACGGCGGTGTTGCGCGAGGTTCAGCGCTATGACGAAGAGCGCCTACCTGTCGCCGACCTGGCAGCCAGTTTCCAGGCTGCGGTCGTGGAGGTGTTGGTGGAGAAGACGGCGCGGGCCGCCGAGAAACATGACGTAACAGCCGTGCACGTGGCAGGCGGGGTTTCCGCCAATCGTGCTCTGCGGTGGGCGATGAACACCCGGCTGGATATACCGGTGCGGCATCCGCCGCTGATCCTTTGCACGGACAACGCCGCCATGATCGCCGCGGCTGCGCACCAGCGTTTTGTGCGCGGCGAGCGCGACAGGCTGGACCTTGATGTGACGCCCAGCCTGCAACTGGTCTGGTGATGGCAGGCGGTTGGAGTAGGTGAAATAGTGAAGCAGGAGAGGGTTTTGCAAAGCGGTCAGGAACGAATCAGCGCAGCATTTTCCGGGGTAGGCGCGGACCGCGCGGCGGCGTTGATGCCTTATTACACGCTGGGATACCCTGATCGCGAGACGTCTCTGGCTGTTGTAGAAGCGATTGCGCCTTACAGCGATCTGCTGGAGCTGGGCGTGCCCTTTAGCGATCCATTGGCGGACGGCCCGACGATCCAGCACAGCACGCAGGCCTCACTGGCGGCGGGCACCACGACAGCCGGTTGCCTGGAGATGGTCAGAGAACTGCGGGACCGTGGGATTACGACGCCCTTCCTGTTGATGGGTTATTATAATCCGATTCTGGCGTATGGCGTGGAGCAGTACGTTCAAGATGCCGCGGCTGCGGGCGCCGATGGTTTTATCGTGCCCGATCTGCCGCCCGAAGAGGCCGGCGATCTGGATCAGGCAGCGTCCGAAGCCGGGCTGGCCCTCATTCACTTCCTGGCGCCCACGACCAGCCCCACACGTATGAAGACCGTGGCGCGGCGCGGGCGCGGATTCATTTATCTGGTCAGTGTCACCGGCGTTACCGGTGCTCGCACGCACATTTCTGAGAGTCTGGCGTCTTTCGTGGCTCGTGTGCGCCAGCAGACGGACACACCGCTGGCGGTTGGCTTTGGCATCAGCACGCCCGAGCAGGCGGCGCAGGTCGGCGCTATTGCCGATGGGGTAATTGTCGGCAGCGCTCTGATTAATGCTGTGGACGGCGCTGAGGATAAGGCTGCGGAAGCGGTGCGTTTCGTCCAGGCACTGCGCGTGTCGTTACAGGTTGATCGGACCCCTTAAGGGCGCGCTGTGGCGGCTATGGCGCTGGACAATTCCAGGGTCGGCGCGCGTACCAGGAGGACGTCTGATCCACTGTCGTAAAGGCAGATGACGTCCACCGTCTGCCAGCAGGTACCGCCATCCGGTTGTCGCAGGCGATCTTGCCCGTAGACGCGGTCGGCGTAGCTGGCGTAGCCACGCACAAATTGGGCGCGATCGTTGGGGCTGTCCCACACGCTGCGCAGTACCATCACCAGTTCATCGCTATCCCCCCGCCGGTAAACGGCATAACGATCTCCGCCCCAGCCGGTTGCCGCCTGGTCCACGTCGGCGGCGTTCAGGCGCTGGCTTAGATACTCGCGCACCAGAAACTCGCCAAAAACCTCCTGCTCGATCAGGCGCCACTCGCTGCCCAGCGTGTCGGTCAGGGGAGCCAGGTCCACGATCTGGGGGGCGTCCCCGGCAAAGTAGCGATCGGGGTGGATGATCTGTTCTGTAGATTGGGGCGGATTCTGCCAGACGCGGTCCAATCCCTGCCAGCCCTGTTGCCGGTATACGGCGCTGGCAAACTCGTGGCCCACGGTATAAGGAAAGAGACCCTGGTTAACGAGGACAGGCGGGAGGTACTCCGCCTGTGGCGTGTGAGCGCGGCTGAGGCGGTTAAAAATTTCGGCGAATTGGACATCGTCAAAGTAGCCCGATTCCAGATAGTGCGACTGCAGCAACTCCGCTTCCCCTTCAGCCAACGCGCGGATAGCCAGGTTTTCCTCGAATCCCAGCTCCGTGTCGGCAATGAGGTCCAGTTGGAAATGCTGATCCTGCAGGGCGTGCATGAACTCGTGAGCATAGATCCACTGTTCAAGCGCATCGACTTCATCATCATCGCTGACCACGACAAACTCTTTGTTTTCAGGATCGTAGAAGCCGGCGATGCTATCCCCCAGATAGCGGCGCTGAAGCGTGTAGAGGTCGAAGTCGGCCGGGACAAAGTCAAAGGCACTGAGGACCAGCACATCGCGCTGGGCATCTTCTTCTGTGTAGAAGAATTCGTCCTGTAGCCGCTGCCGCAGCTCCGTGCGCGAAAGCAACGTCGGTTCCAGTGGTTCTAACCTGGCCAGGCCGCGAATTTCGGTCACGTTGGCTTCTACTTCGGCCCAGATGGGCGCGTGACGCGCCATTAACTCGCGATCGACGACCCGAATGCGAATCGGTTCGGTGGTGGCCGAGGCTTCGCCTCGTGATGAAACGGAGGCTATGATGGTGTGCGTGCCGGCATAGGACGGCGTCCACGCCTGGTCGATTTCCACTTCCGTCTGTAACATGCCGCGGAAGCTGCCGATGCCCTGACCGTTAGAGGTGACGTTGACCAGCTGTACTCCACTGCTGGCGCTGGCTGAAATGACAAGTTGCACGGGCGCGCCGAGGTCTACTTCCATGCCCTCTGTGGGCGACTGCAAGGCGATGGCAGCCCGGTCGGGCAGCGCTGTAGCCGTCACCGTCGGCAGTGACGTGGGCGCCGGCGGCTGCGACTCTGCGTCCGATATCTCAGGGGACGCAGCCCGGGGGCTGTTTTGGGCGCGGAGAAGCATTAGACCGCCAATGACGAAGCCGATTACGACAATGATGATGACTGACGCGATACCCAGCCAGCGTAGGGGGAAGGTCTTTTGCTCATCCATGATAGGCAACCTCGAGGAGTATGGGGCTGCCGTTGCGCCAGCAGCTCCTGCCCGGGCGTAAGATTGGCTGCACCGCAGCAACCGGGCCATCGTAGGCCCCGGGGCGACGGTGTTCAGCAGCCGAGAGTATAACGCATAATGGCCCGCTCGACAGTAGGTCGCAACTCTTAGCTTATTGGACGACGAAGCGTGGAACGGTCAACGATACATCGTGCCGGGTTGGGCCCTGCACGTCCAGGTATACGATTACCCGCTTTCCCCCGTACGAGGGTAGCGGCGTAGCCAGCGTCTGCCAGCGCTGTGCATTTTGCCGCGTGACCGGCAGTGTGGCAACCGTCGTGGTGCGACCGGATGCATCCTGCAGGCGCAGGCGAACGACGGCGCCAGCATGGGCCCATACATCGACCGTAAACGCGCCATCATCCGGGACCACCTCTTCATACGCCAGGGATAGCCAGCCGCTTCCAGGTGGCCTGATGGTTACACCGAGGCGACGCTCGTCCGGCGGGCCGACGGTGCTGTCCAAAGTATAGGCGCCGCTGTCGGAAGCGTCTCCAGAACTGTCCACGACGGTCGCGGCTGATGGCTGCCACAAGGGAATGGTCAGCCGGTGCTTCTGGAAGCCAGGCATGGCATTGTACAGACGACCGTCTTCAAAATCCCACAAATAAGTGGCGGGAGTTGCCTCCCCCTGCTCTTTGAGGCGTTGCAGACTGCCCCCGCTTATCTGCGGTTGATCGTACCAGACGGCGGCGGCGGCTGCCACAAATCCTGGTTGGAGCACAAAACGATGGGCGAACATCTGGGTCTGCGCCGGCGGCTGTGGTAGTCGTCGTTTCATTTGCCGGGCCACGCCCGCCACCTCCGCTGTTCGTTGTTGCCAGGCCTGCTGGGCGCTGCCGATCAGCAGGGTATTGAGGGCCAGGATTAGGGCCATGGCGCTAAGGGCCAGGCGCAGGCGGTCCGTGGTCGCGCGCCTGGACAGGGTGCCTGCCAGGTAGCCTCCGGCGGAAACGCCCAGCGCCAGCGAAAGCGCTGCCCAGGAACTGTACAGGTGCCGTCCGGCGAAGAACTCTGGCATCTGTTTCCAGACTGCGAGATAGAGGAATCCCAGATGGAGGGCGGACCAGGCGATGCCGAACCGCACGGCGTCTGCACCACGCCGGTACCAGAGAGCGAGGAGCGTCAGAATTGCGGCAGCCAGCAGCAGTTCCGCCACAACTGAGCTCCGAATTATTTGTAGCATCCAGACGCCGGTTGCCGTCTTGTTCAATAGGAGCCAGTATCCGGTGACGCTGACGAGGTAGTTGGCTACTGCTGAAGGATGGAAGTAGGTCAGCCATTCGAGCGCCGTCTGACCGTGCAGCGATATGGTGCTGTTGGGACGCATGAAGTGCACGGCGCCCAGGAGTAGCATCGCGACCAATAGCGCGCTTCCGGCTATTATCTCGCTGCGGAGCAGGGGGCGGCGCCGGTAAAGAGTGAATCGTACAAATACCAGCAAAGCGGGAAGTAGTAATCCTTCCTCGTGGCTGAACATGGCCAGCGCTGTGAGAAGTACTGCTGCGCCCAGCCTGCGCCGGTGCGCTGTAGTCCCTCGCTCCGGTACACGCAGGTACGAGAGATAGGCGGCGACAGCAAGCAGGGAGAAAAGGGTCGTCATGATGGTGCCGATGCTGCTGATCCAGGCCGCCACATCGTGGTGCTGGGCATTGACTGCAAATAGCGCCGCTGCCAGCACCGCCCCCGCGCGCCGCAGGCGCAGGTGGCGCGCCAGCGCGTAGACCGTGCAGACGACGAGCGCGTGCCACAGCGCGTGCAAATAGTAGTAGGGGAACGGCGTCAGACCAAACAGAAGCCGGTTGAGGAGGATCCAGAGACTTTGAAGCGGGCGATAGTACCAGGACGTCCACAGCGGGTGCAAGATGCGCAGGGCGCGCAATGGCTCGTCCAGGAAAGGGCTGATGTAGGATAAGTGCAGGTAATCGTCGCCAACGAAGGCGTCTTTGTAGGGGGGGAGATACAGAAGCAGGCTCAACAGCAGAAGGGCGCTTATCGCAAATAAGGGCAGGTATCTGCTGTGATCCTGCTGCCGAAGGGTGTTTGATTTTGATAAGAGCGTCTGTCGCGCTGATGAAGACCAATACATTTTACTGTATGATGACAGCAACTATCCAGCTAACGCTTTAAGTGGCGCGCAATCAATCCTGTCCCTGGCGTCCAGGTGTACAGAAAGGAGATGACAATGTCCAATCGTCTGGCGCAAGAAAGCAGCCCCTATCTGTTGCAGCACGCGGACAACCCCGTCGATTGGTATCCCTGGAGCGATGAAGCGCTGGAGAAGGCCCGCGCGGAAAACAAACCGATCCTGCTGAGCATTGGTTATGCTGCCTGTCACTGGTGCCACGTCATGGCTCATGAGTCATTTGAGGACGATGACACCGCGGCAATTATGAACGAGCACTTTGTGAACGTCAAAGTGGACCGGGAGGAGCGACCGGACCTGGATTCGATCTACATGAGCGCCGTGGTAACCATGACGGGACAGGGCGGCTGGCCCATGACCGTTTTTCTGACGCCAGAAGGGCATCCTTTTTACGGCGGCACGTATTATCCCCCCGTTCCCCGTTTTGGCATGCCCAGTTTTCGCCAGGTGTTGCAGAGCGTGGCACGCGCCTGGGAAACACAGCAGGATGAGATTATTGAGAACGCGGGACAGGTGTCCGAGCACCTTGGGCAGCGGTTGGGTCTGATGGGGCAGCAGAGTGATTTACAGCCACAGGTTTTTGACCACGCTCTGCAGGCGTTGCGGCAGAGTTACGACGAAGCGTACGGCGGCTGGGGGGACGCGCCCAAGTTTCCGCAGGCGATGACTATTGAGTTCTTGTTGCGCATGGCTGTACAGCGCGACGGCGAAGGGCAGGAGATGGCAGCGCATACGCTGGAGATGATGGCTCGCGGCGGCATGTACGACCATCTGGGCGGTGGCTTTGCCCGCTATTCTACGGACAGCAAGTGGCTGGTGCCCCATTTTGAGAAGATGCTTTATGACAACGCGCTGCTGGCCCGCGCCTATTTGCACGGCTGGCAGGTCACGGGCCGCGAGCGGTTCCGCCAGGTGGTCGAGGAGACGTTGGATTGGGTCGTGCGCGAAATGCGCCACGAGGACGGCGGCTTCTATAGCAGCCTGGATGCCGATAGTGAGGGCGAGGAAGGTAAGTTCTACGTATGGAATCCGGGCCAGATTCGCGAGGTGCTGCCGGATGACGACGCCGATCTGTTCATGAGCTACTATGACGTCAGCGAAGGGGGCAATTGGGAAGGCAAGAGTATTCTCAACACGCCACGAGATATGGCCGACGTCGCCAATGAGCTGGGAGTGGATGTGGCGCAGGCGGAGGAGCGGCTGGCAGTCGCCCGCCAGAAGTTGTACGAGCGTCGCAGCGAACGGGTGTGGCCGGGCCGTGACGAGAAGGTGCTGACTGCCTGGAACGGCCTGATGATGGCGGCGTTTGCCGAGGCCGGACGGGTATTGGATCGCGACGACTACGTGCAGGTTGCCAGAGAGAATGCCCGCTTCCTGTACGAGACACTGCGCGGGGACGACGGGCGCCTGCTTCGCACATGGAAGGCGGGGTCCGAGGGCCGCTACAATGGCTATCTGGAGGATTATGCTTATCTGGGCGACGGGCTGCTGACGTTGTACCAGACCACCTTCGAGGAACGGTGGTTCGCCTGGGCAGAAGAACTGGCGCAAGTGATGCTCGATCACTTCCGCGACGAACAGGGCGGGGGATTCTACGACACGTCGGACGACCATGAAGCGCTCATTCACCGTCCCAAGGACGTCCAGGACAACGCAGTGCCCAGCGGCAATGCCATGGCTGCCACAGTGTTGCTCACGCTTGGTCTGTTTACCGGAAAGGGTCGCTATTGGGATGTGGCGGAACAGGCTGTGGCGGCGATGAGCGGCGCCATGGCTCAATATCCCACCGGCTTCGCGCAGTGGCTCACCGCAGCCACGTTCATTTTGGGCGACCCTCGCGAAGTGGCCATCATCGGCGACGCGGAAGACGAGGACGTGCGGGCGCTGCTTGACGTGGCTTACGATTCCTACCGCCCCCTGCAGGTGGTCGCCGTCGGACGTGATGGCGACACCGTGCCTTTGCTAAAAGATCGCGCGCAACTTGACGGGAGGGCCACAGCTTACGTCTGTCGCCAGTTCGTCTGCCGGCGCCCTGTGGCGGAACCGGCAGCGCTGCAGGAACAACTCGCCAGCAGCGACTGAACGGGAACCGACAACCTGCCGGCGGAACCGCAACCGGTGCGAGCTCAGTCACGTATAGGGAGCAGAGTATGGTTTACGACGATGGGAGTGACGTGACGATGAAAGAAAACAAGTTGCGACGACAAAACGGTATGATCGCCGGCGTGTGCGGCGGCCTTGCCGAGTTTTTTGGGATCAGCGCCTTCTGGTTCCGCCTCTTATTCTTAATTCTGGCCTTGCCCGGCGGCGCGCCGGGGATCGTTCCTTACGTCATACTGTGGATCGTGATACCCCCGGCCGGGAAGGGCGTTTAGCAAAACTGTCTCCCGCCATTGCCGACGGCAAAAGGCCCCTGGCGAGCTGGGCCGAAACGGTGGACTGCGGCTGATTGTGATTTCAACGCCGCGGTCCGCCTTTTTCTTTCCATCACGCTGATTTCTCCAGTCTCTCTTTCTGCAACAGCGTATTGACACCCCCCTTTTTTTCTGTATAATGTGACTATGCAGTCATATGACTGGGTGGTCACATTAAAAATGCGGGGTTAGTTCATGCCGAAACAGACTTTCTTTAACCTGCCGGCGGAGAAGCGCGAGGGCATTCTGGACGTTGCTATTGAGGAATTTGCACAGAATGACTACGGCAACGTTTCCATATCGGAGATTGTTAAACGCGCAGGGATTGCCAAAGGCAGCTTCTATCAATACTTCGAGGACAAAGAAGATCTTTATGCCTACCTTCTGGGCCTGATGGCCGAGGAGAAGCAGGAGTTCCTGGAGAGCGAGCCGCCCGATCCGCAAATCGGCATCTTCGCTTTTTTGCGCTGGCTGGCGCGAGAAGGGGTGCGTTTCGAGCTGAAGAACCCGCGCCTGGCGCAGATTGCCTATCGCGCGGTGACCGGCGCGGGCTATCCACCGGCGTTTGTGGAGCAATACCAGGCGCAAGGCCTGGCTTTCTTCCGCGCCCTGGTAGCCCAGGGCAAGGCGCAAGGTGACATTGCGCCGGAGATTGACGATGACCTGGCGGCATTTATCTTCAACACCATCTTTACGGAGTTGGGTCGCTATATTCTGCAACGTTTTCCACAGCGACCCGATACGGAGACGCGGCAGGTGGACGATCTTCGCGCATTTTTCGATAGTGACGACGTACAGGCGATTTTCACACAGACATTGGCGATTTTGCAGTATGGTCTGGCGCCCACAGAGGCGCCAGGCGTGACAGAGGAATACGAAAATGAATCAGACGGTGATGGTCGACGTTCAAAACCTATACCATGATTACGAGGGGCAGGGAAGATACGCCGTGCGCGACGTCTCTTTCTCTATCAAACAGGGCGAAATTTTTGGTTTCCTGGGACCAAGTGGCGCGGGTAAGAGCACGGTGCAAAACGTGATGATCGGCCTGTTGCCCCTTCAGCAAGGGCAGATTCTCTTTCAGGAGCAGCCGGTCAAAGAATTGCGTTCGGAGTTTTTTAACCGCATCGGCGTCAGTTTTGAGCATCCTAATCTGTACGGGAAGCTGACCGGCTACGAGAACCTGAAGTATTACGCCGGGTTGTTCAGCGTGCCCACGGAGGATCCGTCGAAGTTACTGGACATGGTTGGCTTGCAGGACGCAATGCACAAGCGGGCGGCTAATTATTCCAAGGGCATGAAGCAGCGGCTGGTTTTTGCCCGCGCTCTGCTCAACGATCCGGAGTTCCTGTTCCTGGACGAGCCGACGGCGGGACTGGATCCCAATCTCGCCAGCGACATCAAGGAAATCATCCGCCGCAAACGAGAAGGGGGTAAGACCGTATTTCTCACCACTCACAACATGTACATCGCCGACGAACTATGCGATCGCGTGGCATTCATCAACGAGGGCCAGATAGTGGCCATGGACACACCGCGCAATCTAAAGCTGCAATATGGCGAGCGCTCGGTGCGCGTGGAATACCGTGAAAATGGGTCAGGGCCGTCTGAACTGCAAAGCGCCGTGCTTTCCCTGGAAAATGAGGAAGATCGCGCGCGCTTCAACAAGATTCTCAATGAGAAAGAGGTGCAGACCATCCACTCTCAGGAGGCGACGTTGGAGCAGACGTTCATTCAGATCACCGGACGGGGGCTCACATGAAGCGACTACTGACTCTAATTCGACAGGACGTGGTGCTGACATGGCGCAATGGGCTGGTGTTTTTCACCGGCATATTGTTGCTGATTATGCTTGGGCTTATCTGGTTCCTGCCCGAGAGCCTGAGCACGGAAGCCACAGAGGTCATCTATGACGCCTCCGGCAATGGACACTTTGAGTCCTATATGCGCCAGATGGGCGCCGATGATGAATTATTTGTGGACAGCGATGAAGAACTGCAGGCGGTGTTAGACGACACCAGCCGGGGCATCGGCATCATCTACGAGGGAGATTTGCAGGATCCGCGCTTCCGCCTGCTGACGGTGGGGCGTCTCGCCGAGGAAAACGTGAACCTGATGGAAGCGCTCCTGGACAGCGCGGTGCGCGCCATGCGCGGTGAGCGCGCGCCCGGCGATTTTGACGTGGCTTTGTTGCGCGAGCCCAGCGATCCGGTGCCGCTGAACCTGAGCATTGTGCCGGTTGCGTTGGTCTTTGAAGTTGTGCTTCTGGGCTTTACCTTTGGCGCGGTCATGATCTTCCAGGAGAAGCAAGAAGGGGCCAATCGCGCGTATCGCGTCAGCCCGGGGACGACGCTGGATTATATTCTGGCCAAGAACGTGATGTTTACCATCATGAGCGTCGTCTACGGAGGGCTGCTGCTGTTCGCCGCCTTCCAACTGGACGCTGACTATGGCCCCATCATGCTCCTGGTTGTCCTCACCAGTTCCATGATGACGCTGATTGGGCTGGCTATTGCCGTCTTCTTCAACAATATCTCGGAATGGTTCTTCGTGGGCATCGGCGTTTTGATCGTGAACATGTTGCCGGTCTTTTCCTACACGATGCCCACATTCGCGCCGCGCTGGCTGACACTGATTCCCTCATACCCGGTGCTGTTTGGTGTGCGCGAGCTGCTCTTTCCCACGGGCAAGAGTGAGTTTCTCGCGCCTCTGCTTGTGCAACTGTTGATCCTGAACGTAATCGCTTTTGGCTTGAGCTACCTGGCCGTTGATCGCAGGCTGATGCGGGCCGCGTGACAAGGCCGGAGGATATACGATGAACTTTAAACAGATTGTTAGCCTGATGCGCCAGGACCTGGCCAACTCGATGCGCGATAACCTGGTACTCTATATGTTTGTGGCGCCCATTCTCCTGGCGCTCGGCGCACGCGTCTTTTTACCCGCCCTGGAAGACACGCGGCTCACGTTCGCCGTGGAGAGCGCTGTGGACGCCAGCGTCATTGCGGAGCTGCAAGAACTGGGCGAAGTGGAGCTGCTCGAGAGCCGTGAGGCGGTTATCGAACGCGTGGAGCGCAACGACGACGTGCCGGGCATCGTACTCCAGGAAGATGCGCCGGAGCGCTTTGCAGTCTACCTGGAAGGAAATGAGCCGGAAGGTGAGGAGCTGGTCACGATAATCATGTCCAGCGTGCTCCAGGATGGACAGGTAGCGTCTTTTGTTCACGAGGAGTTGCGCGCCAGCCGCTCGCTGATTGGGGAATATGGAGCCGTGGTCCTGGTGATGTTGGCGGTGATGATCGGCGCGCTGGTGATGGGGTTTCTGGTGGTCGACGACAAGGAAACCAACGCCATCCAGGCGCTGGCTGTCTCTCCCCTGACCATGACACACTATCTGCTGGCGCGCGCGCTCTTCGCCGTGACCTTCAGCACCATCATCGCTCTCATCAGCAGCCTTATCCTGGCTGGCTCGGCCGTTAACTACGGTGAGCTGCTGGTTGGGTTCCTGGTCGCCTGCAGCGTGGGCCTGATCATTGGCTACGTGGTGGGTGGATTTACCAGCAACCAGCTTGAGGCTATCGGCCTGATTAAGATCGTCATGTTCGCTTATCTGACAATTCCAATCCTGACCATCTTTGTCCCCGACAACTGGCAGTGGGCATTTTACCTTCTACCTAACTACTGGATGTTCAAGATATTCGAGAATTTGTTTGTCGAACAGAGTGGGCCCGTCGGCTTCTGGCAGGCGTGTGCATTGACGTTAGGAACGAGCGCTGCTTATCTGCTGGCCTTAGCGCCTCTGCTGCGCCGGCGGATGCAGCTGCGCTTTGCCTGACCCGGGCAGCTGCTGGCAAGCGCAAACGAAAAGAGGGCCGCCATGATGACGACCCTCTTTTTATCTCTCTGTATCACCCATACGATAGTGTGCCCCCGAGAGGACTCGAACCTCTAACCTTGGCATTAAGAGTGCCCTGCTCTGCCAGTTGAGCTACGGAGGCGCCTAAAAAGCGAATTAATTATATCCAGATTCGGGCTTATGTCAAAGATAATAGGCCGCTTTAAGCCGTGATGTGGGCCGGCGCGGCGTCAGCTCCTCGGCGGCAGTTCAGGGTATGGATGCGCCCGCTAACGGCGTGAACGTCGGCGCCGGCGTCGAGGTCGGTTCTGCCGTTGCGGTAGGCGTGGGCGGCACTTCAGGATCCAGGAAGGTGACGCGGATTACGGTAACGGTCATGGCGATTTCGCGGTTGCCGTCCACATGCCCGCTGAGATCGCTGCCAATGGCTGTGCGCAAGGCGTCGGCCTGCCGGTGCAATATGGGACCCGTCGACCGCAGGGTCAGATGCAGGGTCAAAGGTTCGCTCTCATCTGTCATATCCTCGATGCTTACCGGCTCAGCCAGTTCCGTGCCTTCCATCTCGCCGACATGAGTGTCCACCACCTCGCGAATGCGAGTCTCCAGGGCGGCTTCTGCGGCCAGTTCGTACGTGGTGACACCCAACACCAGTGTAATCGCGACCAGCAAGATCATTGCCACGCGCACACTGCGTTGTCGTACCATACGCTGTGCTTTTTGCTCGCGGTTGGGCCGGAAACCCAACAAGAAAAAGACGAAAACGGCAGCGGCCACGATGGCCGTCAGGTTTGTGGTGAAGAGGAGCCCCGCGCCGAGCGACTCGCGAAAATGGCCGGCGGCCAGGGTTATGCCCACTGCGGCCAATGGTGGCACCAGCGCCGCAGAGATGGCAACGCCCGGCAACGCAGCCGCCACGGTCGAGTGCGCCAGAGCATAAGCGCCGGCCAGGCCGGCAAATAGAGCAACGCCCAGGTCCAGCAGAGTTGGTTGGGTGCGCGATAGGATCTCGCCCGTCAATGGTTCTTCCATCTGCAGCAAGCCCATTGCCAGGCCGAGGAAGATGGACAGCATCGCTCCCTTAATCACTGCGGCGACGGAGAGGCGCAAAAAGCGCGTGTTGCCAAGCACGATGGCCAGTCCGGCGCCTATCATCGGCGACATCAGGGGCGCGACTAACATCGCTCCGATGACCACTGCTGGACTGCTGAGGAGCATGCCCAGGGCGGCGATGAGCGCCGACAGACCCATCAGAATGTAAAAGTCAATATTCGGGCGAGCGCTGCGACGAATGCGCACGTAGACCTCTGTGCGCTCGCTTAACGCCAGGCGTGGGATAATACGTTGCAGTCGCCACGCCAGGCTACGGGCGACGTCGACGAAGGGTGAGGACGGTTCCCAGACGACGGCCACGGGCGTCTTACTCTGGCGCACGACGGCGCCCACGACATCGCCGAACAGAGCGCGGTCAATCGAGCTCTCGCGGCTGGCGCCAATGATTACCAGATCGTAATCACCGCTGGCCTCTTCCACGATACCGGCTGTCGCAGATTCGGCCTGCACGACCCGTATCTGAATACGCTCGCTGGCATCGGCAAAGCTCGTGAGCTGGCGCAGACGCGCGTGCCCGTGCGCTGCTTCATTTGAGCCCAGATAACTGGGAGCTACGTAAAGCGCAGTGATCTCCACTGCCGGCGTCAGCGGCAGCAAGAAGCTGAGGGCAGTGGCCGAGTTGGGACCGCCGGCGGTGGGGATGAGGATGCGCCGGATGGGACGTATCGACTCCTGTTCAGGGGATTCATCTGAGGCTGCCGGCTCGTGGCTGTCGCGGTCAGCCTGGGCGTACGCCTGATAGGCAGAACCGCGGATGATGGCCGCCGGGCAGGGCAGCTTGTCCAGACGACGCCAGTAAGCGCTGTCGCCGTCCGCCAACAGCAAGTCAATATCCGCTTGCTCTATTACATTCTTCAGCGCGTTATGAAAATTACCAGAGGTAACCAACAGATAATGGCAGACCAGGTTTGCTATAAACTCCTCCTGTGCCTGCTGGATGACCTGGCGTGCTGCGTTAAGCTCACTTTCGGTTGCTGATTCTTGCACGATGATCAGCGCAACAGCTTCGCCGTTACCGGCCTTTGCCAGCTGCTGGGTGAAGCGCCAGGCAAGACCCGGTTCCTGCTGCGGATTCAGAAGGGTCATCACCCGCCATTTCTTTTCTTGGGGAATTGTGCCCTCAATAATTTCCATTTCGAACTCTATCCCAACACGCATCATGCCTTTTTCAACGACACCCGAGAGGCATACGATGAGGGCGCTGCCGCCGATGCCTGGGAGCGTACGCTGGAGTGGTTCCGGCAGCATCTTCAGTAGGCGAGGGAGGGCGGTGGTAACTCTGGCGTCGCCGTTACTCCTCCTCATCGCTGGTGTCTTGTTGCCACCAGTTCTCCAGCCACTTAATCGTGTCGCTCAACTCCAATCGTTCGCCCAGCCTGACCAGCTCGCTACGCCGCTGCCAATGATCGAGGTCGATTGGCTGCGGCAGCAGCGGGGAAAGACGATGGTAGCGGTCTCCGAGTAGCTGGCGACATTGGTAATCGGCGATACCCGACGCGCCTTCGAGCATGATATTGACCAGCGGCCTGGCCCATTGGGCGTATCCCCAGTCATGGCGCGCACCTTCAATAAAATGGGATGGCTGGCCCGTACCCAAGGAGAGGAGCACAATCTCCTCCAGCGCGGGACGCCGGTCCATTTCTGCGCGCCGGTCCTGGGTTTGGGTCAGGGCCGCCATGCTGGGATTGTTGGCGGCAACACCACCGTCAATGAAGCCGTCGACCGTGGGAAAATAGGTGGGCGCTGCAGACGTATAGAGGGCCACTTTATAGGCAGGAACCTCGCCGTCGCTATCTATCCCAGGAAAATTGTGGAAAAACTTGGGTTTCCAGTGCCGGCGCGCCGCTTCAGGATGTTCATTGTCCAGGTCGAAGGCGGAGACGAGGACGCGTTTGGACAGCTGACCAAGCCGCGTATCGCCCAGGACGGCCTTCAGTTCTTCTTGCAGCGGTTCGATGTCGTAGTCGGCGCCGACCATCTTTCCCAGATCGACGAGGTCGTCGGCCCAGGAGTCATCGAAGATGATGGGGCCTTTTTCGTAGTAGAGGTTGCGCAGCGTCGTGGGCGTCAGGCCATGAGCCAGCCCGAGGATGATGATGCCGCCGGTGGAAGTGCCCGCGAGCAAATCGACGCCGTCCAGCCAGCCGGGCACAGCTTCCTGCAGGCGTTGCAGAATCACACAGGTAAGTAGGCCGCGAATGCCGCCGCCGTCAATGGTCAGGATGCGATAAGGCTTCATAGACAACTCTCCTGGCTGTGGCGCTGGGGCACACTTTTTAAGATACAGGGTATTGACACGGTGATCAGGGGGCAATTATAATGGAATCAGGAAGACTTGCTATAGACCCCGGATGATCCTGGGGCAGGTTGGCAAATGTAGGCGGCTCTGAGGTCCCCTCTGGTGCGCCCGCCCGCTTCCATAGGTGAATGAGGTGGAAGCCAACAACTGTGTCATCGGCCGCCACGGGATCCGAGACACATAAACCCGCCGAAACGCCAGCCAACTCCGGTGCCCCTCGCTCTCATCCGGGGTTTTTTTGTTCCTATGCGTGCGCCTCGCCCATTTTCCTTTGCCCTATCTCCCTCTCCTCTATAATAATGGCTGTGAAGGGCCTGCGATCTTTCCCTCCGCTGGCACTCATACTCGTTGTGAATCCTTTCTCTCTGATATCTTACGCTAAGGAGTATTCATGCTACAAATCGACAAAAGCTACCTCCTGCAAACCCTGGTCGATCTCGTGAAAATCGACTCAGTAAATCCTTCTCTGGTCCCCGGCGCTGCCGGCGAGGCTCAGATTGCCGAGTATGTCACTCAGCGTCTGACCGAGCTTGACCTGCAGGTGACGCGCCACGAGCCTGAAGCGGGGCGCGTCAGTGTGCTCGGGCGATTACCGGGCAGCGGGGGCGGTCGCTCGCTGATGCTGAACGCGCACTATGACACGGTGGGCGTGGAGGAGATGAGCGATCCATTTTCCGCCAGGGTGCAGGAGGGCCGCCTGTACGGCCGGGGCGCGTACGACATGAAAGGTAGCCTGGCGGCGCAGATGGCGGCGGCGAAAGCCCTGCTGGATGCAGGGATTAACCTGGAGGGCGATCTGCTGATTGCAGCCGTCGCCGACGAGGAGTACGCCAGCATTGGTACGGCTGATCTGCTCAACCATTGTCAACCAGACGGCGCCATCGTCACCGAGCCGACTGCTCTGCAGACCTGCCTGGCGCACAAGGGCTTTATCTGGATGCAGGTGGAGACGAAAGGGCGAGCGGCGCACGGTAGTCGCTTCGAGCTGGGCATCGATGCCAACATGCGCATGGGGCGCGTCCTGGCCGAGCTGGACAGGCTCGAACGCGATTTGCGCCGCCGCACGCCGCATCCGCTGGTTGGCCCGCCTTCTTTACACGCCGCCACGTTGCGAGGCGGGACCGAACTGAGCATGTACGCCGCGTCTTGCCGTCTGGGCATTGAACGCCGCACCGTGCCCGGCGAAGTCGCGCGGCAGGTAACAGTGGAGGTACAGCAGATCCTGGAGCGCCTGGCGGCAGAGGATGACACGTTTCAGGCCCAGCTGGAGACGCTTCTGGTGCGCGAGCCGTTCGAAGTGGCCCCGGAAGCGACGGTGGTACAGGCGCTGGATGCGGCGACGGAGACGGTGCTTGGCGAACCTGCGCCGCACGTTGGGGATACGCCGTGGATGGATTCGGCGCTGCTGGCTGCGGCCGGGGTAGACGTCGTGGTGATTGGCCCGGCTGGCGCCGGCGCGCACGCGGCTGAGGAGTGGGTTGACATTCACTCATTAGAGCAGTTAACGGCAATCCTGGCCGAAACCGCCATTAGCTATTGCGGCGCAACTGCCTGAGCCGGCATGGTCGCTCTTTTCCCCCGACGGCAGACCGAGATACAATGGACGCCAGCGGTCGTATGGGCGCTCTCGCGATTGTCAGGATCTGGTGGATAAGATTATCTGATATAATGCTGACCGTTTGCCGGCAGGACCTCAATCTTTGTCGTTCAATCAATCTTGCGTGGAGAGGAAGGGCACGATGACGGAGACAAACAAAGGGCGTATTCTGGTCATAGATGACGACGCCAACCTTTTGAAGATGATGGCCCTGCTATTGCAGCGAGCCGGTTATGAGTTTCAAGCTGCGACGAACGGCCTGGAGGGGCTTTCGCTGGCGGAAAAGATGAAGCCCGACCTGGTTATCCTGGATGTAGCCCTGCCTTTTATGAAGGGAACGGAAGTGTGCCGGCGTCTTCGCGAATTATCGCCCACCAGCCATCTGCCGATCCTCATGATGAGCAATCTGGAACGCATTGAGGATAAGTTAGCCGGCTTCCAGGCCGGTGCGGATGACTACGTGACCAAGCCGGTCAACCCTAAGGAACTGTTGGCGCGCATCAACGCCCTGTTGGCGCGTTCACAACTGGCGCAACCGCACAGAGGGCGCACGATTGCCTTGATCGGCGCCAAGGGCGGCGTTGGCGTAAGCACTGTGGCTGTGAACCTGGCAGCGGCCTTGATGGAGCGGGAGCGCTCCGTGACGCTGGTGGAGGTGCGCTCGTCTCAGGGAACGCTCCGGCACCTGCTGGATGTGCCGCCGGAGCCGCATTTCGGTCCTCTGCTGCACAAGGATGCTCAGGGATTCACCAGAGCCGAAGTGGAGCGATACGCGGCACAACATCGCTCTGGGATCAGGCTGTTCCTGGCGCCGCCGGCGGTTCCACAACAGCCACTGACGGCGGCCCATGTGGAGTCGGTGCTGGGCGTGTTGGAGCAGGGGGCGGACTATCTCATCCTCGATTTGCCGCCGGTGATGGACGCCACTTCGCGCCGCGCCCTTGAGCTCGCCGATCAGATCATTTTAATCAGCGATACGGAGCTTCTCTCTGCTGTCTGTGCGCGGACTATGTTGCAGACCCTGGTTAAGTGGAATCTGGTGCAGACGGTCGCCGTGCTTGGCGTCTCTCGCGTGCCCTCCGGCATCTCCCTCACGCGACGGGAGCTGGAAAACCAGGTGTTGGGCGACATGCAGCGCAGCGAAGGATCCGACTCGGGCGATGTGGCGTGGCAGGACGCGCTCGCGCCAAGTGGTATGGGGCGTGGTGTGATCAGCGTGGTTCCCGCCGCTCCCGAGGCGTTTGAAGACGCGTTGCGTGCAGGCGTGCCCCTGGTGCGTCTGGAGCCGGCAGCGCGCGCGGCTCGTGCCATTTCCGATCTGGCCGATAGCATTCTGAGCGCCGGAGCGCTGTCGCATCCGGCGGAATTGTAGCTGTTTTTGTATCCTCCAGCTGTGCCCCTATACATGGAAATCGGCGTCTCCTTCTTTAGAATTCAGAATGAGTGAGTGAGCGTGCGCCTATCGAGCGCGGCGAGCACCGGCTCATTTGACTGAATACGATGAGATGAAAGGAGTGCGCTATGAACAACGACGTTTTGAGAGGAAAATGGAAGCAGTTGAAAGGCCGCGTCCGCGAGGAGTGGGGCGAGCTGACGGATGACGACGTCGATCGCATCCAGGGCAACCGCGAGCAGCTGGAAGGCCGTTTGCAAGAACGGTACGGGTACGCCAAGGACGAAGCCCGCGAGGAGGTAGACGACTGGCTGGACCGTGTGATGGATGATGAAGAGGACGAAGAGTACGATTTCTAACCGGCCAGCCGGCCACTGCCAGCCTGATTAGTTGTGGAGGGACCAGAAGACCTGGTCCCTCCATTCATTTAACGGTGTCCAGATCTTTGTCCCCGCGACCGGACAGGTTGACCAGGATAATGTCATCCTCGCTCATCTGCGGCGCGCGCCTGATGGCCTCGGCGACGGCATGGGCCGACTCCAGAGCGGGGATGATGCCCTCCATCTGGGATAGGGTATGGAACGCCTCGAGCGCCTGGTCATCGGTGGCGTATGTGTAGCCTGCCCGTTCCACGTCGCGCAGCCAGGCATGCTCGGGGCCCACGCTGGGGTAGTCCAGCCCGGCGCTGATGCTGTGCGTCTCCATGATCTGCCCATCGTCTGTTTGCATAACGAAACTTTTCGTACCGTGCAGGACGCCGACGCGAGCCACGTTGAGGTCGGCAAAGCGCGCGGCATGGCGCCCGCTTTCGATGCCCTCGCCGCCGGCCTCCACGCCCAGCAAGGCCACATCCTCATCGTGGCGAAAGGCGTGAAAGATACCCAGGGCATTGCTGCCGCCGCCGACGCAGGCGATGATCAGGTCCGGCAGCCGTCCGGCGATGTCTAGCATCTGGCGACGCGCTTCGCGCCCGATAACGCTCTGGAAATCGCGCACCATCATCGGATAGGGGTGCGGTCCCAGCACGGAGCCCAGCAGGTAGTGGGTGGTTTCTACGTTGGTCACCCAATCGCGAATGGCTTCGTTGATGGCGTCTTTCAAGGTCCTACTGCCGCTGCCGACGGGGCGAACCACGGCGCCGAGCAGCTTCATGCGAAAAACGTTGGGCCGCTGCCGCGCCATGTCCACCTCGCCCATATAGACAATGCACTCCAAGCCTAACAGGGCGCACGCCGTCGCCGTGCCCACCCCGTGTTGGCCCGCTCCGGTCTCGGCCACAATACGTCGCTTACCCATGCGCTGCGCCAGGAGCGCCTGGCCCAGCGCGTTGTTTATCTTGTGTGCGCCGCTGTGGTTGAGATCTTCACGTTTGAGGTAAATGCGCGCGCCGCCCAGCGCCTCGCTCAGCCGTCTGGCATAGGTGATGGGCGAGGGCCGGCCAACGTAACTCTGCAGCAACTGTTCGAATCCCTCGACAAACGCGGGATCGTTGCGCGCCTGCTCATACGCCGCTGTCAATTCCTCCAGAGCAGGCATCAGCGTCTCGGGCACAAACTGCCCACCGTAGGGGCCGAACTTTCCGCGGGCGTCGGGGAGCGACTCCTGAGATGAAACCATTGCTGTCTCCTGTTTGTCCTCCAACTCAATGAGACCTGAAACGATGATAGGGGCATGGTTGCCATGCCCCTATGCTCGTCGCATACGATTGTCGATTCAACCGCAAACGCCGTTACTTGTCAACGTCAAAGGCCGGCGGTTGTCCGGCGATGGTGGCGATCGTTTGCGTCTCGCCGGCAATGTTGCCCAGGATGAGGTCCCATCCTTCGCCCGACTGCTGTGTGAAGACGAACTGCTCGTCGTCGGCCCACTCCAGAGCGATGACGGGCGACTGTCCGCCGCCGACATTTTGCGGTGCGGCGGGCGGCGCGCCGAGCGAGAGCGACATGGTGTTACCAGAATGACGCGCGAAGACTAATCGCGCGGCGTCGGGAGACCAGCCACGGATTTCGTTGACGCTCTCGGCGTACATTGTGGACTCGCCGACCTGATCGTTAAGAGTGGCCAACATCAGATTTCGCGCGCCGCCGCCGGCTTCCGACTCCTCGAGATAGGCCAGCCGGCTGCCATCGGGCGCCAGAACGACGTTGGCCTGATTTTGAGGCATGAAGGCCATGACCTGGCCCATGAGGTTCGGCGACCCACCGTCGACAGGGAGATGCCAGATTTCGGTGGCCTGCGCCGGCTGGGCCATGGGATCTGATGGCGGGATGGCCACGCGCAGGGCGCTGCCGTCCGGCATCCATACCGGTTGCGCGTAATACTGGTACTCGCTGTAGGTGAGCACCGGTGTGTAGCTGAGCAGGTCGCGCACGTTGCTTCCGTCCAGATTCATGACGCTGACATTGTCTGGCCTGACCAGCGCGAGCTGGCTGCCATCAGGCGACAGCGTGAAGTTACCGCCCTCGCCGACGCTGCGGAGCTGCGTGAGTTCACCACTATCGACGTCCACGCGCCACAGATCGTTGCTCAGTAGCAGCCCGGGCCCTTCGAGTTGTGGGTTGGTGTTGAAGAGCAGGCTGTGTGTGCCAGGGATCCACTCTGTCTGATAAACACGCACGCCGACGATATTGCTTGCGACGTCGTCCAGATCCATGCCTGCGAAATCTTCATCGCGCGTCAACTGGCGCTCGTCGCTGCCGTCGCCGTTCACGACCCACAGGTGACCGTCACGGATCAGAGCTACACGCTGTCCATCATCGCTGATGTTTGCGCCCTCCACGTCGCCGCTGTCCGTCAGCGGTTGCTCCCCCGCACCGGGCGTCCAGAGGTAAGCGTTATTTTCTCTGCTGAAGACCACGCGCAGCATCTCAGGCTGCGGCGCGGGCGTATCCGCCGGCGCCGCTTCATCCGTCGCTTCAGCTGGCTGTGTCGCCGTCGCCGATGGGGCGGGTTCCTCTGTTGCTTCTTCAGTGGGCGGTGGCGTGGGCTGCGCAACATCGGTTTCGGCCGGCGTGGGTTCCTCGCCGCCGATTCCCGGTTCTGGTGACGCCTCCAGGTCAACCTCAAGCACACCGCAGGCGCTGAGACCAATAAGCAGTAAAAGTATTAATAGTAATCTGGCTGAGTGTCTGTTACTCATTTTTCTTTGCCTCCAGTCGATTTTTCCGGGCGCTGCCTGCGTCAAGCGATCTCCAGGCGGCGCCCTGCGTGTACTGCTACCAGCCTATACAATCGTTGTTACGTCAGTATGGCTGCCCTGTGCCGGTTCAGAAAAGGGCCGTTACAAGGTGGTAACATCAGGTGACCGGTAGTTGCAGCGTGAAGACGGTGCCGTGGCCCGCACGGCTCTGTAAGTGCACTTCTCCGCCATGTCGCTCGGCGATAGAACGCACCAGCGCCAGGCCCAGGCCACTGCCGGAAGCGCCGCGTGCTGCCGTTCCACGATAGAGTTCTTCCCAGACGTGGGGCAAATCGTCCGCGTCGATGCCGGGCCCCGTGTCCGCGACGTCAATGACCACGCGGGAGCCGTCCTCGCGGGCCCGCACCTCGATGGTGTCCTCTGTGCGCGTGTATTTCAGGGCGTTCTCTACCAGGTTATAGACAGCCAGAAAAAGAAGGTCCCAGTCTCCGGATATGGTGGGCAGGGGCCAGGGCGCCTGGGGCAAAGTAAGCGAGAGCCGGCGCGAATTGCTCTCCGGTTTGTCCCTCGCCAGATCGACCACTTCCTGCAGCAGTGCGTTGAGATCGACAGGCCCGCGTTCCAGCGGGCGAGATTCAAGCTCGGCTATCTTGCGCAGATCCGCCGTCAGGCGGCTGAGGCGCACGGTCTGCGCCTCAATGCTGCGCAGAGCGTCGTGATGGGCCGAGGATGCCGGCGCACCGCCGATATTCGCCAGCGCGGCGCGGATAGCCGTCAGCGGATTTTTCAGCTCGTGATCAAGGCGTTGTACAAAGCGACGGCGGTCGGCCGCGGCGTCACGGCGTTGCTGCTCGAGAGCGGCGCGATACCGTTGCTGTTGCCATTGGTGGAGGCCCAACGCCAGGGCAAGCAGCAGCGAGAGCAGCACACCTCCCAGAAGGACAACCACGTTCAGGCTGATGCGCATGCGCAGGACGGGGTTTGGCAGGCTACTGCTATAGTAGAGCAATGCGCTCAGCGCCAGAGCCAACAGCGCCGGTAGGGGGACTGATAGCCAGCGCCACTTCATGATGCGGCCTCAACTGCAGCGATGTAGCGGTAGCCCTGGCCCGGTACCGTTTCGATGTAGGTTGGCGCGGAGGCGTCGTCGTCCAGGGCACGGCGCAGTTCGGCAATACGCGTATCTACTGTGCGCGTGCCGGCGGGGTAATCCCAGCCCCACACCGCGTCGAGCAGCCGCTCGCGGGTCATCAACTCGTCCGGGTGGGTCATCAGATACTCCAGCAACGCGGTGGCCTTGGGCGTCAGAGCCAACTCCTCACCGCGCAACTGGACGCGATGCGCGGTGCGATCCAGTTTCAGGTCGTCGCTGAGCAGCGTCTGCGCCGTGGCGAGGGGTCGTTGTCCGGGCCGGGCGCGGCGCAACACCGCGCGCACGCGCGCTACCAGTTCGTGGGGATCGAACGGTTTGTTGAGATAATCGTCGGCGCCTTCTTCCAGAGCCATGGCCCGCTCTACGGCCTCCCCCACTTGCGTAAGCAGAATCACGGGGGTCCAGTTATCATCGCGGCGCAAGCGCCGGAGCACTTCGCGCCCGTCCAGTTGCGGCATGAGTACGTCAAGGATGATCAGGTCCGGGGAAAACGCTTCGACTTCGCGCAACGCGCTCTGACCATCGCCGACGGCGCGCACTTCAAATCCAGACCGTTCCAGGAACGGCGCCAGATTCTCGGTAATAGCTTCCTCGTCGTCAACCAGGAGTAGTTTCTCGCGCTCACTCATTGTCGCCTCCCGCGCTCTGTTTGGCCTGCTCGATGAAGCGGCGCACTTTTTCCGCATCTTTGATACCAGCGCTGGCTTCCACGCCGCTGGCTACATCTACGGCAAAGGGCCGCACCTGGGCCACGGCCTGAGCCACGTTGTCCGGCGTCAGCCCGCCCGCCAGCATCAGGTCGGGCACGATTTCTCGCAATTTCGCCGCCAGAGCCCAATCGGTCGTGCGACCGGTGCCGCCGGGCAGCGTGGGATGGTAGGCGTCGAGTAAAAGACGGGGTTGCCCGGGGGCCGGCTGTGGCGGTACGTACCATTCGGCTTCTGCTTCTGCCTCGGCGAGGCTTTGCGGTTGCAGGGCCTTGTAGCTGCGACCATATAGTGGGGATTGAGGATCCCCGACCTGGGACGGTGGTTCCTTGCCGCTCAGCTGGGCCAGATCCAGCCCGCACTCATCCAGAAGTTGCGCCGTCTCACGGGCGCTGCGATCGACGAACACGCCAACAAGCGTCGGGCAATCACCGCGCTGCCGAAGTGCATCGCTTATGGCTCGCGTCGCCTGAGCGCTGATGGCTCGCTTGCTGTGGGGCCACAGAATGAAACCAAGGTAATCGGCGCCGGCCTGGCTCGCCGTTAGCGCGTCTTCCAGGCGCGTAATGCCACAGATCTTCACTTTGA
>JBMCFH010000026.1:0-27819 GCA_048620455.1 Chloroflexota bacterium
CAGGTACAAGATTTTCTTGACACGTGGCGCCGCCCATGCTACCATCAGGCCACAATCTAAGACCGAATGACTGCGAATCGGAAGAGTAGTCTGCAAAGCGGGTCACAGAGAGCCGGTGCATATGCTGAGACGCCGGCGGCAACGCAGCAGGTGAATGGGCCGAGGAGTTGTTTGGGCGAACGGATGATGACGTCTAACTAGCTCAAACCGGAGGTGCCACCGTTATCTGGGCATAGATCTCGTCGTTCTTACGACTGCACTGTGAACGACCGGATCGAAAAGAGTGAGGCTGGCTATCACCTACGGAACGCGCTTTCACGGCGCGTTTTTTTGTTCTAACAGGATGGTGGCTGGGCTGGCCTAACCAGGGTGGCACCACGGGAGAATGAGCGCTCTCGTCCCTTCGGGGATGAGGGCGTTTTTTGTTTTGGTGCGTTGGCAAGGCGCAGTTTTGAAAGAGTATGTAAGGAGGAATGAATGATGGCTGAGCAGTACAAGTATCTTCTGGATGAGACTCGGGTTCCAAAGGCCTGGTACAACATTAACGCCGATATCCCGGTGCCCCCGGCTCCCGTGCTCCATCCGGGCACGCGTGAGCCGGTGACGCCTGAGTTTCTGAGTGCGCTATTTCCGATGTCTCTGATCCAGCAAGAGGTGAGCAGTGATCGCTGGATCGAGATCCCAGAGCCGGTCCGCGAAGCGTATAAACTGTGGCGGCCGACCCCGCTGTTCCGCGCCCACCGCCTGGAGCGAATTCTGGATACGCCGGCCCACATCTACTACAAGTACGAGGGTGTGAGCCCGGTTGGATCGCACAAGCCAAATACGGCAGTGGCTCAGGCTTTCTACAATAAGGAAGCGGGCACGAAAGCGCTGACTACGGAGACCGGCGCCGGGCAGTGGGGCTCGGCATTGGCTATGGCCTGTAAGTTCTTCGACCTGGATCTGGAAGTGTACATGGTGAAAGTGTCGTATCACCAGAAACCGTACCGGCGCGTGATCATGGAGACTTACGGCGCAACCGTCTATGCCAGCCCCACGGACCGCACGGAGTATGGGCGCAAATTGCTGTCGGCGCAGCCCGATAGCCCCGGTTCGCTGGGTATCGCCATCTCGGAGGCAGTGGAAGCCGCAGCAACCTCCGGTGGGCTGAAGAAGTACAGCCTGGGATCGGTGCTGAACCACGTGCTCACGCACCAATCGGTCATCGGCCTGGAAGCGCTGGAGCAGATGGAAATGGCCGGTGAATATCCGGATGTGATTATCGGCTGCGCCGGCGGCGGTTCCAACTTTGCCGGCTTTGCCTATCCCTTCCTGCACCAAAACTTCACGAACGGCAAGAACACGAAGGTGATCGCCGCCGAGCCCACATCCTGCCCCACGCTCACGCGCGGTCAATATACTTTCGATTATGGTGATACGGCGGCGATGGCGCCTATCGTCAAGATGCACACGCTGGGCCACGACTTTGTGCCGCCGAGTATTCACGCCGGTGGCCTGCGATACCACGGCATGGCGCCCAGCGTCAGCGCCCTGGTGGACCATGGTGCAGTCGAAGCTCGCGCCGTGCCCCAGTTACCCACGTTCGAGGCTGCGGTGCAGTTCGCCCAGGCGGAGGGGATCTTGCCCGCGCCTGAATCGGCGCACGCCGTTCGCGTGGCATTGGACGAGGCGCTGGCCTGTAAGGAGAGTGGTGAAAAGCGCGTGATTGTTTTCAATCTGTCGGGGCACGGTCACTTCGATATGGGCGCGTACGATGCCTACTTCAAGGGTGAACTGGAAGATTTCGAGTATCCTGAAGAGGCGGTGGCCCAGGCCATGACCCACCTGCCGGAGATCGACCTGTAACCGATGATGCAGCACGTAGTAGCCGGTGTCAGGTTGCCCGTCAAAGCCTGCGGCGCTGACGCCTGAAAGGAGTGATTATGTCACACACAAGCGAGCGGACCATGGCAACGAGCGAGTCGGTGTACCGCCCAGCCCTGGACCAATTTCGTCAACTGGCGGAGGGACCGGCGAACCTGGTACCCATCTACCGTGAGTTTGCGGCCGATCTGGAGACGCCGGTATCGGTTTATCTGAAGCTGATGGACAGCATAGGGGCGTCTTTTTTACTCGAGTCGGTTGAAGGCGGCGAACAGGTGGGTCGTTACTCCTTTGTCGGCGTGGACCCCCGCGGCATGATCGCGCTGCGCGGGCGAGAAGTCGAAGAAATCCACCAGGACCGGGCGGAGCGGCGCGAACTGGGCGATGGTGAAGACGTTCTGGACGTCTTGCGGGAAGAACTGGAGCGCTTTCGTCCGGCCGATGTTCCCGGATTGCCGCGTTTCAGCGGCGGCGCGGTAGGGTACCTGGGGTATGACGTGGTGCGCTTCTTCGAGCGTCTGCCCGCTTCTGCGGAGAGCGTGCTTGACGTTCCCGACGCCATTTTTCTGTTGGCCGACACGCTGGTGGTCTTTGACCATGCCCATCACCGTTTGCTGATCCTGTCCAACGCCCGGACGGACGGCGACGTGGAAGCGGCGTACGTGGATGCCATTCAGCGCATTGAGCGGGTCAGCGAGCGTCTGCTGCGACCGTTGCCGGCGATTCCCCATTTGCGCTGGGACGCCAACCGCGATGGCCAATCGTCACGCGAATTGCGTTCTAACGTCAGCCAGGAACAATTCGAAGCGATGGTCAGCCGGGCCAAGGAGTATATCGCCGCCGGGGACATCTTCCAGGTCGTCCTGAGCCAGCGGCTGAGCAGGCGCACGCGGGCTCACCCGTTCGCCGTCTACCGTGCCTTACGCATGCTCAACCCTTCCCCGTATATGTTCTACTTCGACTTCGGCCGGTACGATCTGCAGGTGATCGGAGCCTCCCCGGAAATGCACGTGCGCCTGGAGGATGGTGTAGCCAGCGTGCGGCCCATTGCCGGCACGCGCCGTCGCGGCAAGCACGAAGATGAGGACGCGGCTCTGGCCGAGGAACTGCTGAATGATCCCAAGGAACGGGCGGAGCACGTGATGCTCGTGGACCTGGGACGCAACGACATCGGCCGTGTCAGCGAGTACGGTAGTGTAAACGTGCGCGAACTGCTGGCTGTAGAACGGTACAGCCACGTGATGCATCTTGTGAGCCAGGTGGAGGGTCGTTTGCGCGCGGGCCTGGACGCGTTCGACCTGATGCGCGCCACGTTTCCCGCCGGCACGGTCAGCGGCGCGCCCAAGGTGCGAGCCATGGAGATAATCGAGGAGTTGGAAGGCGAGCGGCGGGGTCTGTACGCCGGCGCGATCGGCTATTTCAGCTACGATGGGAGTATGGACACCTGTATTGCGATTCGTACGATGCTTATGAAAGAGGATACCGTCTACGTACAGGCGGGGGCGGGCATTGTCGCCGATAGTGATCCGGCGAACGAACATCAAGAGTGTCTGAACAAGGCGCGCGCGCTGGCGGTAGCCATCGAGCGTGCGGAACAAGGATTATTGTAGCGGTCAGGCGAGGCGTGGCGCGTCCATCACCTGGTGAAGAGCGCGCCGCCCACCGCCAGTCGCTACCGAGGAGTAACGACTTATGGCGAAAAAACGACTACTGACGGGCGACCGGCCGACCGGTCGCATGCATCTGGGCCACTATGTGGGCAGCATCAAGAATCGTGTGGCTCTGCAGGATGAATATGAGAGCTACTTCCTGATCGCCGACCTGCACATGCTCACGACGAAGAACAGCAAGGACGACGTCTTTAACATTCGCACCAATGCCTATGAGGTGGCGATTGCCAATCTGGCTGCCGGGCTCGATCCATCCCGGTGCACGATTTACCTGCAGAGCGCGATTCACGCTGTGTACGAGATGAACCTGTTCTTCGAGATGCTGGTCACCGTGCCGCGGCTGAGCCGGCTTCCGTCGCTCAAGGATATGGCCCGCGACGCGCACCTCAATGAAATGCCGTTCGGCCTGCTGGGCTATCCCGTGCTGCAGGCGGCGGACATTCTGATGCCGCGGGCGCATATCGTGCCTGTGGGCAAGGATAATCAGGCGCACGTGGAAATTACCCGCGAGATCGCGCGCCGTTTTAACTACCTGTATGACGAAATCTTCCCCATTCCCGACTATCTGGTGGAGGGTGAAACCCTGGTGGGCACCGACGGCAACGCCAAGATGAGCAAGAGCCTGGACAACGCCATCTATCTCGTTGACGATGCCAAAACGGTGGAGAAGAAAGTGCACGGTATGTACACCGATCCCAAACGTATCCGCGCCGACATTCCGGGCACGGTGGACGGTAATCCGGTCTTCATTTACCACGATTACTTCAATCCCGACCGCGAAGAGGTGCAAGATCTGAAAACCCGCTACCGTGAGGGACGTGTGGGCGACGTGGAGGTTAAAGAGAAGCTGGCGCGCGCCATCAACGACTTCCTGGATCCCATTCGCGAGCGCCGCGAGGAGATCGAGCAGGATAGCGGCTTTGTGGAGCAGGTGATTTACGAGGGCACTGTGCGCGCCAGCGAAATCGCCGAGGATACCTTGCTGAAAATGAAGAAGGCCATGGGCCTGACCGGCGTGTGGAACAAGTTCAGTCGCAAGGGACGGAAACGACTGGACAAGAAAGGCGAGATTCGGCAGGCTGCCGGCGAAGCGACTGGCCCATAGGAGGCTCAAATGATTGTCGTCATCGATAATTACGACTCGTTTACCTATAACCTGGTGCAGTATCTGGGCGAGCTGGGCGCCGAGTTGAGCGTGTATCGCAACGACGCCATCACGGTGGAGCAGTTGCGCCAGCTAGCTCCTGACCACATTGTGATCAGCCCCGGACCCGGCGTGCCGGACGATGGCGGCATCTCCAACGAGGTGATCCGGCAGCTGGGGCCGACGACGCCCGTGCTGGGCGTCTGTCTCGGGCACCAATGCCTGGGCCAGGTCTTCGGCGGACAGGTGCGGCGCGCGCAACAGTTGATGCACGGCAAAACTTCTGCCGTCTATCACAAGGGCCAGGGGCTCTTTTATGGTGTGCCCAGCCCATTTCAGGCCACGCGCTATCACTCGCTCATCGTCGAGGAGCCGGTGCCCGACGTTCTGGAAGTGACTGCTTTCACCAGCGAGGGTGAGATTATGGGCCTGCGGCACAAAGAGCATCCCGTCGTGGGCGTCCAGTTTCATCCCGAGAGCATTCTGACGGAGCATGGCAAACGCCTGCTGCAGAACTTCCTGGATGGCAGGTAATGTCGTGCAAATTGCGGTCGTGTAGAAAGGAGTTGAACCGATGCCCCTGAAATCGGCGATAGCCAGAGTGATCAACGGGCACGATCTGACGTTGGAGGAGGCGGAAGCCGCCATGGACGTAATCATGAGCGGCGAGGCCACCCCGGCGCAGATTGGTAGCTACCTGACGGCGCTGCGCATGAAGGGCGAAACGGTAGCAGAAATTGCGGGAAGCGCCCGCTCCATGCGCGCACACGTCATCGGGGTAGAGCCGTCGACGTCGGATGGGGAGATGCTGGTTGATACCTGTGGCACCGGCGGGGATGGCAAACACACGTTTAATATCTCCACCACGGCGGCCTTTGTGGTGGCGGGCGCCGGCGTGCGCGTGGCGAAGCACGGTAATCGCGCCGCCAGCAGCCGCAGTGGCTCCGCCGACGTGCTCATGGCGTTGGGGGGCAACCTGGATCTGGCGCCGCCGCAGGTGGCGGAGTGCGTGGACGAGGTTGGTATTGGCTTTTTGTACGCCATTCACCATCACCCGGCGATGCGCTTCGCCATCGGTCCGCGACGCGAGATAGGCCAGCGCACGATTTTTAACGTGCTGGGACCGCTCACCAATCCCGCCGGCGCCACGCACCAACTGATCGGCGTGTACGACGGCGCGCTCACGGAGCGCATGGCGCGAGTGCTGGGCGAGCTGGGAAGCCGGGGCGCCTATGTGGTGCACGGCGCGGATGGCCTTGACGAGCTGTCGGTCACCGGCGTCAATCACGTCAGTTATCTTAGGGACGGCGCGGTGACCAGTTTTACGCTCGATCCCGGGACGCTTGATTTGCCGCCGGCAACGGTGGGCGATCTTGTCGGCGGCGCGCCGGAGGAAAACGCGCGCATCACACGCGACGTGCTTAGCGGGAAGGAGCGCGGTCCGCGGCGCGACGTGGTCTTGCTCAATGCAGCTGCTGTTCTCAGCGTGGAAGACAACGACTGGGAGCACGGCCTGGCCCAGGCTCGCGAGTCAATTGACAGCGGCGCGGCGTTGGATATCCTGGAGACGTGGATTGAGAAGACGAATCAATATGGGTGATTGGAGATAAGATTAGGCTGGAGATCAGAGATTGGAGATCAGAGATCGAGCGCGATGCGCCGGTCACCAATCTCCAATCAACCAATCAACCAGTATACCAACAGGCAAACTTATGAGCGTATCGCGACAGGCCCGCCAGCGGGGCAAAATGCTGGATGAGATAATGGCCCATCATCGGGAGCAGTTGCCCAAGATCAAGCGGGCGGTGCCCCTGGAAGACGTGCGCGCCTTTGCCGGTATGGCGCCGCCGCCTCTGGACTTTGTCGCGGCGCTGTCGCGACCGGGCGTATCACTGATCGCCGAGTGTAAGAAGGCATCGCCCAGTCGCGGCCTGTTGGTGCGCGATTATGATCCCGGGCAACTGGCGCAAGCGTACGTGCGCGCAGGCGCCAGCGCGGTATCTGTTCTGACCGACGCGCGCCACTTTCAGGGGACGCTTGACGACCTGCGCGAGGTGAAAGAGGCGCTGCAGACGATGAAGGGCCCAGGAACCGGGCAACCGGCGCCGGTGCTACGCAAGGACTTTATTTTCGACCCCTATCAGATTTACGAGGCGCGGGCTGCGGGAGCCGACGCCGTGTTGCTTATCGCCAGAGTGTTGGGCAGGAATGATCTGCGCTCGCTGCTGGAGCTGGTACACGAGCTGGGGATGGAAGCATTGGTGGAAGTGCACAGCGCGGATGAGTTGGAGAAGGTTTTGGCCCTGGAGCCGCGGGTCATCGGCGTCAACAATCGTAATCTGCAGACATTCGAAGTGGATTTTGAAAACACGGCCCGTCTGCGGCAGCAGATTCCGGAGACGGTGGTGACCGTCGCCGAAAGTGGCATCAAGGGGCCAGAGGACGTGAAGCGGATGGCCGAAATCGGCGTTGACGCCATGTTGGTGGGAGAATCGCTGGTGCGCAGCAAGGACGTTTTTGCTGCCGCCCGCAGTCTGGTAAAAGCCGGTCGAGCCTGACTCTATCCAGTTTCTATTCGCAATGTAAGATGCGTACCGGTCGCCACAAACGGGCCGGAATCTCGCGTTGCCCTGTCACTATCGTAAAAGCGCCAGCAGCCGGTATAATAAAGGACGGCAACGCTTCAGACAGTGAAACGATCAAAGCGCGTACGAACGTAGGAGAAAACGATGGAGGAAAGAAAGCTTCGGGTGTTGATCGCCAAACCAGGGCTCGACGGGCATGATCGTGGGGCCAAAGTGATCGCTCGCGGCCTGCGCGACGCCGGCATGGAGGTGATTTATACCGGGTTGCGGCAGACGCCCGAAATGGTTGTCGAAGCCGCTCTACAGGAAGACGTAGACGCCATCGGCCTGAGTATTCTTTCGGGCGCGCACCGCGCGCTGGTACCGCGTATCATGGAGCTGATGGAGGAACGGGGGATCGCCGACGTGCCCGTTTTCCTCGGCGGCATTATTCCCAACGACGATGTTGCGAAAATGGAGGCGACCGGTGTGATCGACGTGTTCGGGCCGGGCACCGGCATGGAGCGTATCGTGACCGCTATTCGTGAGGCCGTTGACAGACGAGAGGCAACGTCTGGTGGATGATCTGTTGGCAGACGTGCGGCAGGGGGAGCGCCGCGCCGTGGCTCGCACAATTACACAGGTGGAGCGCAGCGAGGGGCGCGCTCGTGAAATTGTAAAGACGCTGTATCCCTATACGGGACAGGCGCACGTTGTTGGTATCACCGGCGCGCCCGGCACGGGCAAGAGCACGCTGGTTAACGAGCTGGCGAAAGCGTTGCGAGAACGTGAGCGGCAGGTGGGTATCGTGGCGGTTGATCCCAGCAGCCCTTTCACCGGCGGCGCTCTACTTGGCGATCGGATTCGCATGCGCGACCTGGCGGGCGATCCGGGCATTTTCATTCGGAGTATGGCGGCGCGAGGTAGTCTCGGCGGATTGGCGCGGGCGACTGCAGCAGTGGTTAAGATACTGGATGCCGCCGCTTTTGACGTTGTCCTGATTGAAACAGTCGGCGCCGGGCAGGCCGAGGTGGATATTGCCCACACGGCGCACACCGTGCTGGTGGTCGAAGCGCCGGGTATGGGAGACGACATCCAGTCGATTAAGGCCGGCATTCTGGAAATAGCGGATCTGTTGATCGTCAACAAAGCGGACCGCAGCGGCGCTCGAGCCACGGTGACAGCGTTGAAGACGATGTTACACATGGGCGCGGCGAGCGCGCCGGTGGGCGGCGAGCAGGTGACCGACAAAGATGAGGTCTGGAACGTCGACGTTTATGAAACGGTGGCAACGACGGGCGAGGGGGTTAATGCCGTCGTCGATGCCTTGCTGGCACATCACGATCATTTGCGCGCCAGCGGCAGATGGCAGGAGCGGGAGCGTAATCGTAGCCGCCAGGAGATCGAGCAGCTGTTGCAGGCGCGCGTGATGGAGCGCCTGCGCGCGGTTGTGCCGCCCGCAGAACGAGAGCGGCTGATCGCCGACGTGGCCGAACGCAAAGTGGACCCTTATACGGCGGTAGACGATCTTTTCCAGCAAATCGCGCCTGGGGTACAATCGTCGATGTTCTTTGACCCGTAGAAATATGAAAGTGGAGTAAGCTGTGTCATTAATGCACTACGGGGGGATCAAACTATTTGCCGGCTCAGGCTGTCCCGACCTGGCGGCGAAGATATCTGAGTACATGGACGTGCCTCTCAGCGGATGGGACATCATCGACTTTCCAAACGAAAATGTGTGGGTGAAATTGCATGGTAGCGTGCGCGGGCAGGACGTGTTCCTGATTCAAACTCACGCGCGGCCCGTACATCGCAACCTGATGGAGATGCTTATCGCCATCGACTGTCTGAAGCGGGACTCTGCGGGCCGTATCACGGTGGTGGCGCCTTATCTGGCTTACTCGCAGAGCGACCAGAAGACCCAGCCGCGCACGCCGATTACTGCCCGCCTGCTGGCGGATATGATCGAAGTAGCAGGAGCTGATCGTTGGATCACGCTCGATTTACATGCGGGACAGATACAGGGCTTTTACAAAATCCCCGGAGACGTCCTTACGGCTCGCTACATACTGGTAGATTATTTCAAGAAGAAGAATCTGGAGAAACCGGCCATCGTCACGCCCGATCTGGGCTTTGCCAAAGGGGGGCGCAAGTACGCCGACGAGTTAGGCGTGCCCCTGGCGTTCGTCGAAAAGCGCCGCCTGGGCAACGATTTACGGCGAGAGGCGCTGACGTTGATCGGCAATGTGGAAGGGCGCGACGTCATTATCGTCGACGACCTTGTTGATACCGGTGGCTCGATACAGCAAGCGGTGCAGGTGGTTTTGGAACAAGGCGCTCGCGAAATCTACGTGGCGTTTACCCACCCTGTGCTGTCGGAGCCGGCGGTTGAGCGCCTCAGTGCTCTGCCTATTACGGAGATCGTTACGACAGATACCATCCCCATCCCGCAACAAAAAATGCTGCCCAATGTTAAGATTTTGAGCGTCGCCGAACTGTTGGGCGAGGTGATTCTGCGCTCCCATGAGGGCCGCAGCGTGGGTGAATTGTTTAACGAGTAATTACTATTAGTCGTTTCTTATGGTGAGTTTTGCAGATATGCTTTAACCTAGTGTATTCTGGATGGGGCTTACTCCTGACTGAATGAGATGAGATGTAGATAATTCACGCACTTTCGCCTTAGAAAGCCAGAGATCCTATGTTCAAAAAGATATTTCATAAAATCGTTGGTGATCCGACAGAGAAGTTGTTGGACAGCCTGAAACCGACCGTTGCAGAGGTTGCGGACCTCGAGGAGCGCTATAGCTCCTATTCCGACGAGGCTTTGCGCGATGAGACAGAACGCTTCAGAAGCGAGCTAGAAGCCGGCAAGACGCTGGAGGAGATTCTGCCCGAGGCGTTTGCCGTTGTGCGCGAGGCGTCGCGCCGTACTACCGGGCTGCGCCACTATGATGTGCAGATCATGGGTGGTATTCTTCTGCATCGGGGTGAAATCGTCGAGATGCGCACCGGTGAAGGTAAGACGCTGGTGGCGACCCTGCCGCTCTATCTTAACGCGCTTGAGGGGAAGGGGGCGCATCTGGTGACGGTTAACGATTATCTGGCCCGGCGTGACGGCGGCTGGATGGGTAAGATATTTCACGCGCTGGGGTTGAGCGTTGGGTGTATTGGCCCACAGCGCTTTTCCGCATTGTACGACCCGGATTACGTGAATCCGGTGGCCAAGTTGGAGGATGAGCGACTGGTGCACTGGCGACCTGCCACGCGCCACGAAGCGTACCTTGCCGACATCACCTATGGCACCAGCAGCGAGTTCGGGTTCGACTACCTGCGCGACAACATGGCTACCAACCGCGAGGAACTGGTACAGCGCGAGCGGCACTTTGCCATCATCGACGAGGTCGATAACGTGCTCATCGACGAGGCTCGGACGCCGCTGATTATCTCCGGACCGGCTCCGCGCTCGGGCAAGGATTATGCGCGCTTCTCGCAGTACGTGCGCGGTCTGCGCGAGAACACGGCGGAGGAAGACGCTGAGCCGAATGGTCACTATGACATCGATCACAAGAGCCGCTCTATCAGCCTCACAGATATGGGCATTGCCGAGATCGAGAAGCGCATCCCGGAGATCGACGTGGAAGCGGGGCAGAGCCTGTACGATCCGCGCTTCTATCACCTGACTTACTACCTGGACAATGCGCTGCGCGCTCAGTATTTATTCCAGCGTGACCAGCAGTATGTGGTGACCAACGGTCAGGTGGTTATCGTCGACGATTTCACGGGCCGTCTGATGCCGGGCCGTCGTTACTCAGATGGATTGCACGAAGCGATTGAGGCCAAGGAAGGCGTGCAGATCAAGCGCGAGACGATCACCGTCGCTACCATCACGCTGCAGAATTATTTTCGCCTCTACGACAAGCTGGCCGGTATGACCGGTACGGCGCTGACCGACGCTGAAGAGTTCCGCGAGATTTACGAAGTGGACGTGACGCCGCTGCCTACGAACGTGGAGTACATCGTGGAGAACGGCGACAATGAGTTGGAAGAACAGCGCCGGCGTGTGGATGGAACGGAAGAAATTTACTACGCGCCGGCCGATAAACCGGAACAGCCGGTCTTCTTCAAGCGGACGGATTATCCCGATCAGGTTTACGGCACCGCGGACGCTAAAGATGTGGCCATCGTCAAGGAAATCAAGCGCGTGCACGAGAAAGGGCGCCCCGTACTTGTGGGTACGACCTCCGTGGAGCATTCAGAGGTCATCCATCGTCTGTTGCAGAAGGAGCGCATCGACCACAACGTTCTGAATGCCAAGAACTTTGACTCGGAGGCGTTGATCGTCGCCCAGGCGGGCCGCAAACAGGCCGTTACGATTTCTACAAACATGGCCGGTCGTGGTACGGACATCATCCTCGGCGGCAACGCGGAGGGCCTGGCTGCCGAGCACATGGAAGAGGCCATGTTCGACCGGGGTCTGTTAACGCAACTGGCGCAGAAGCTGCTTGCCGAGGGCGAAGAGGCCGCGCGCCAGTACGCAGGTCAGAATAAGAAGTTGACGGTCGATCTGGTCGATGCTCTGGTACAGACGAAGGTGGAGTACGACGGCGCTCTGGAGGAGATTAAGGATGTGCAGGTGGTGGGCTATGTGGCTCGTGTCCTGCAAGAGCCGTACGGCGTCGACTTCAATGATTTACGTGAGGTACTGCGCCTCGTTCGGGTAAATCGCCTGATGGAGGCTCGCGCGTATCTGGAGGAGATCGAGAAGGATGTGGCGCTGGTGGACGAAGCCACGCGCCTGCTGCAACTCTACAGCCGCTATCAGTCGGTGCAAAAGGACGAGCGCCAGAAGGCGGAATTCCTGGCAGAGCAGGTATTCGAGCATAATTACAATGGACGCGCAGCGTTGATTCGCGCGGTGCTTGCCGGGGATGAAGAGGAAGCCAGACAGCTTGTGGAGGAGGTGCCCGGTCTGGAGCCGCACCTGATCGACGAGATTGAGAAAGTGAAGAAAGCAGCCGGGGCTGCGCGACGCAAGGTGTGGGAGCTTGGCGGCCTGCACGTGGTCGGCTCGGAACGGCACGAATCGCGGCGTATTGACAACCAGCTACGTGGTCGCGCCGCGCGCCAGGGCGATCCCGGTTCCTCGCGCTTCTTCCTCTCGCTGGAGGATGATCTCATGAAGCGCTTCGGAGGCGAGCGGTTGAAGCGGTTCATGAACAGCAACATCATTCCCGAAGACGTGCCGCTGGAGATGGGCATCCTGGACCGAATTATCGAAAATGCGCAGGAGCGCATCGAAGGGTATAACTTCGATATTCGCAAGAACGTCGTAGAGTACGACGACGTTATGAACAAGCAGCGCCAGGCAATCTATAATGAACGCCGGGCGATCCTGATGGGCGAGGATATCGATCTGGATGAGAAGATCGATGCCGCTTTTGCCAGTTCAATTGAGGAACTCGTCCATAATTACCTGGAAGATTACCCCGGCTTCATCCGCGGCGAAGTGGACCGCGCGATAGCCGATTTCAGCACGGACGCGACGGACACGATCAACGTCAACGGTGTCGTGAACAGGCTGCGCGGCCTGTTGCCCGGCGCTCTGGAGTTCGATCGCAATGAATTAGCCGAGCTTTCCGCGGACGATCTGGCCGACCGTTTCATGCATCTTGCCTATGAACAGGAGGAGGAAGGGCAAAACCTGTACCAGCTGCTGCGGGCCATGAACCGCTTCCTGCCCTTGTTGCCGCCGGTTCCCAATCTGGCGGCGCGCCTGGGCTCCATGCGCTCCGGGCAGATCCAGGCCCGTGAGAACATCCGGCGTGAGTTTCTGTCCCAGCTGGAGGCGTTGTTTAACGATTTCCTCGCCGACTACATTGAGGAGGAACAGAGCGAGGAGATCTGGCAGATGGCAGTTGACGATCTAAACACTGCTTTTGCCGACTTTGATGTAGAGGGGCTCTCGCTAAAGGCTCTCAAGAACCAACAAAGCCAGTTCAAGTACGACGTGGATGAGGTGTTGCGCACACTGCTGTTGGACAGCCTGTCGACTCTCGAGCCGGCCGAACTGGTCGAAGCTCTACAGGAGCATGTGAATAACCAGCAGGAGCGGTGGCGCGAGCGTATTGGAGACGAGTATCAGAACTTCCAGCGCCTGTTGCTGCTGAACGCCATTGACAATGAGTGGCGCGATTATCTGACCGCCATGGACGATCTGCGCCGCGAAATCGGGCTGGAGGCCATCGGTCAGCGCGATCCCAAGGTTGAGTATAAGCGCCGCTCCTTCCAGATGTTTGCCGACATGCGGCATAATATCGACCAGAGTGTCGTCGACCGTTTCTTCCGCGAGTTGCAAAGCCACCAGGACTTCATCCAGCGCCAGGAGGCTGAGATTGCTTACCAGGAGCAGATGAGCCAGGCCGGCTATCAGATGGTGGAGCGGGATCAGGGCAAAGGCGTCGAACTACGGCGTGAGATGCCCAAGGTTGGTCGCAATGATCCTTGCCCCTGTGGCAGTGGCAAGAAGTATAAGCACTGTCACTTACGGCAGGATCGGAAAGCAGCGCGTCGTTCGAAGGGACAGGGGCGCGCGCGCGTAAGCCGCTAGGCGCACGAACGCGTTATATCGCCCGTTGCGGAGTTGAGTGCAACGGAGTGCGCCTCAATATAGTGCCAGGACGTATAAGATGGAAGGGGAACAATCCCGAATTCTCGGCCTGCGTGCCTTGCAGGACGCGTTACAATCGGCGTCTTCGTCCTCAGCTGCCTCCGAGCAGGCGCTGGCTTTTCTGCGCGAGCAGCTCGGAGCTTCCGCCGCGCTGATGGCGCGCGACGAGGAAGACGGTGGCAATGAAGGAGCGCCGAACGGATTGCTCCTGTCGCTCGACGGGGCGGAGATGCAACTCCAGTTGGAGCGTACGGAGCCGTTTGACGATGAAGAGGTAGCGCTGGTCGAGCTTGTGGCGGGCCTGCTGCGAGAGCATCTCGTCGCGCCATCTGCCGTCGCCGTTGACGAGAGCGGGTTGGAGGACGATGAGGCTCTACGTGCGAGTGCTGAGCACGAGCGTCTGCAGGAACAAGTTCGGCGCATCGAGGAACTGTCTGCGTTCCACCGCATCATACTGCAGCTCAACACCCCGCTGGATCTGGAGGTGGTATTGCAAAATATCACCGACGCTGCTCTGGAACTGATAGAGGCAAACAACCTACACATCTACCTGTGGGACGACACGAAGAAAGAGTTTACCTTCTGCTCTGCGCTGTGGCGTGACGGGCGCCGGACGCCGGCGGTCACGTCGCCGCGCCCCGATGGGCTGACGGCGACCGTGGTACACAGCGGTGAACCGATTATCATTGACGATGCCACAAACCACCCCCTGTACGATACCCCTGAAGGGCGCGAGTGGGGGATCAAAGCGATCGCCGGTTTTCCCCTGAGGCATAATGGACGCGTCATTGGCGCGTTCACCGTGACCTATCTGGAGCGTCACGCCTTCACGCCGGATGAACAGTTGCTTATGACGCTGCTGGCCGATCAGGCAGCGGTTGCCGTCGAGAACGCCCGGCTGTTCAGTGATGCGCAACAGCGACTGCGCAGTATGTCCGCGCTGGTAGAGATGGCCAAGCAGGTGACGGGCAACTTGCGGGTGGAGCTGGTCATGCAGACAACGGTACAGACGTTGCAGAAGTTGTTACACGCGCGCGCCAGCACCATCGCCCTTCTTTCTGAGGATGGAAATGAGCTGGTGGTGGAGGCAGCCGCCGGCATCAAGCCGCAATACCATCGCGTGCGCATTAAATTGGGGGATGGGGTGTCCGGACGGGCGGTAAGCGACCGGCGTATGATCTACATTCGCGACACCTATCAGGAATCCGATTTTCTATTTTTTGATGAGGTGTTGCGCTCCTTGCTGGTCGTTCCCCTTATCACACGCAACGAGGTCATTGGCACGTTAACCGTAGATAGCGACCGGCCGGAAGCGTTTAATGAGTCTGACATCCAGTTGATGACGATTGCTGCCGCACAGGTCAGCGTAGCCATTGCCAATGCCCGTCTATTTGAAGCGTTGGAGGAGCGAGCGGCGGAGCTGGCTGTGGCCTATGAGGAACTGAAGGAAAACGATCGCCTCAAAGACGAACTGGTGCAAAATGTATCGCACGAGTTGCGCACGCCGCTGACGTTTATTCGCGGCTACATCGATCTGCTGGTCGATGGCGAGATGGGTGAGATGTCGTCAAAGCAAGAGCGGGCGCTGCAGATTGTATCGGAGAAGACGGACGAGGTGACCCGCCTCGTGGAAGATATTATCTCACTGCAGCGAATTGACGAAGCGAATTTAATGCGACAGCGATTCTCGATGGCGGAGCTGATCCAATCCGCTGTGGACTGCCACCAACTCAGCGCCGGCAACCAGGGTCTGCAACTGGTGTTTGAGTCAAGTCCCCAACAGAAGGGAATTGTGGAGGCCGACCGCGGTCGTATCAACCAGGTGTTGGATAATCTCATTGGCAACGCCATGAAGTTCAGTCCGGACGGGGGTACGATTGAATTACGCATGGTGGAGCGTCGGGAAGACGTACTGGTCGTCGTCTCTGATCAGGGTATTGGCCTGCCGCAAGAGAAGGCTTCACGTATCTTTGATCGCTTCTACCAGATAGACGGATCGTCGCGGCGGCGATTTGGCGGCGCCGGCATTGGCCTGGCTATAGTCAGGCGCATCATCGATGCGCATCACGGCGATATCTGGGTAAAGAGCGAGGTCAACAAGGGGAGCTCCTTTTACTTCACGCTACCCAAGAACCTTGACGCCTAAGTGCAGTTGCACATTTTCATCGGCGTTCAGCAAGCACAGACTGGCGTGCAACTACCTGATGAGTACGCTGTGGCGCGGGTTCATTCCCGACGAGTTTCTGCCGGCGTGCTTAGCGCGACTCCCACTCTTTTAAGGCCAGTTTCAGAGCCTGGCGCACATTGCTGTCTTCGATATCGTTGGGATGCTCATACTGCTTCCCGTCGACGCGAATGCGCAGGAGGCCGCCCGGCGGTTGCTCCAGGTGGATCGATCTCTGAACCAGCTCAGGATCCGCTTCCACGTGTTTTTGCAGAATGGCGTCGATCTCGGCGACCAGATTCAGTTGAGCCTCGGACGGCTCTGGAGCAGACGCCGCCTGTTCAGGTTCCACCTCCTGCACGGGCACGGTCTCCGCTGCAGCGGCGCTGGTGCTGTTGGCCTTCAGCTCGCGCTCCAACTGGTCTAGAAAGGCTGCCTGTTCCTCGTTAAGCGGCTCCTCTGCCGTTGCTTCGGGCGAAGCCGGCGCACCACTGCCCAGCGGGGGAGCGACGCCGGCGTCAACCAGCACCTGATAGCCGCCGCTAAAGGAAATTAATTCCCCGATCGCCGCCAGCAAACGGTGTTTGACTTTCTCATTCCTGACTTCGGAAAGGGACTCCAGCCGCTCGCTGCCGGCCTGTACCACCAGCTTCCCCATGGGGGGCACTCTGACTACCCGCATAACCTCAATCTCATCGCGCATGGTTATCCTCGTTCGGTTCGCTCTGACAGGACGGACAAAAATGGGTACTGCGGCCACCCAGGACGATACGCCGGATGGGTGTGCCGCAACGATAACATGGTTCTTCAGCACGGCGGAACACAGCGACGGCGTTCTGCATATCCCCGCGCGTACCGTCAGGTTTTCGGTAGCGGTCGATGCTGGCGCCTTCACGCTGGATGCCCATGCGCAGCACTTTCTGGATGGCAGCATGGAGCGCGCACACCTCTTCGGGCGTCAGCGTGTCGGCCGGACGCTCCGGATGGAGGCCGGCATAATACAACGCTTCATCAGCGTAAATATTACCCACTCCGGCGATGAAGGTCTGATCCAACAGCAAAGGCTTGAGCCGCATAGAGCGCCTTTCGAGTTGTTTTGTTAATACGTCGGGCGTAAAAGACGGCGCCAGCGGTTCTGGGCCAAGTTTACCCACAATCTCCTGGGGATTCTTTACCAGATAAACGCGCCCAAACTTTCGCGTGTCGCGGAAGCGCAGTTCGCGACCACTGGCCAGGCCGAATATTGTGTGAGTGTGCGTCTGAAGCGGCGCGTCACGGTCGACGACACAAAGGTGGCCCGTCATCCGCAAGTGGATAATGAGATGCTCTCCACCTGAGAGAGTGAACATGAGGTACTTGCCGCGCCGGCCCATTTCTTCGACGCGCAGGCCCGCGATGCGGTTCTGTAACTCTTCGGGAGTAGGAACTTCTATGTGCCGCGGCCAGTAGGTGCGGACTTCGGTAAATACTTCTCCCAGCAGCGGTTCGCGCAGCGCTTGGACTGTCGTTTCAACCTCTGGCAGTTCAGGCATAATCTAGCAGTGTTGCTCGCTGGTGGTTGTCATGATAATGATTATTCGTCAAGGATGAGGAATCGACCACTCTCGTAGAACAGCTCATCGTCGACCCAGATCTGCCCACCATCGCGCATGTCACAGATCATGTCCCAGTGTATGGCAGAATCATTTTTGCTGCCCGTCTCAGGGTATCCTGCACCCACCGCCATGTGAATCGTGCCACCGATCTTTTCATCGAACAGAATTGACTTGGTGAAGCGATCGATGCCCTTGTTCGTACCAAGAGCAAACTCGCCCACATAACGCGAGCCCTCATCAGTATCAAGCTGTTCAAGCAAGAACGCTTCATTCTTGCGCGCCGTGGCTTCCACTACCTGCCCCTCCTCAAAGCGCAGGCGGATGCCCTCGACTTCACGACCGCCGTAGATCGCGGGATAGGTGAACTCAATCCAGCCATTAACCGATTCTTCCACCGGCCCGGTGAAAATCTCGCCGCTGGGCATGTTGCGCTTGCCGTCTGAATTGATGAAGGTGCGCTCCTCAATGGAGAGGGACAGATCCACGTTTGGACCCTTTACCTTGACCTCTTTTTTACCGTGCAGCCAATCCACAAGCGACTGTTGCCGGTCCGACATCCGCCGCCACTGGGCTACCGGATCATCCTGATCCACGTAGCAGGCGCGGAAAACGAACGCCTCGAATTCGCTTAAAGACATGTCCGCTTCCTGCGCCTGAGCGTGTGTGGGATACAACGTGCCCACCCAGTCCAGATCGCCGGCAGCGCTGCGTTCCATGGTCAATTTCATCAGGCCGCGCATTGCGCTCTGGCGCAATTGTTGCTTGCGTGAATCGACGTTGCTGAGCGCTCGCGTGTTGAGAGCGGCGCGAATAGAGATCAGCCCGTCATAATTCTCGTACACATGGCAGAGGGGTTCCGGAACGTGTTCAAGCTGTTCTTGATTGCCCTCTTTAAGCAGGATTTCGGCAAAGACTTCTTCATTCCAGTTAACAAGTGGATGCCCCCCGGCTCTGATGATCTCGCGATAGGTTTCGCCGATCAGGGGCAGTGCCACGGAAGGTCCGCTGAGTAAGATGCGTTGGCCCGGTTCCACGCCGATGCAATAATTTACCAGGAGATGGGCCAGTTTTTCAACACGTGGATCAGTCATGTTACCTCCAGTATAAAGAACCCTGCTATTATACCGTAAATGTGCGCTCGCTGATAGAATACTTGAGTACAGGTGTTAATGATTCACGGAGCCTGCCGATGGCCTATCCTGAAGATCGCGTGCTGGTTGCCTACATGCCGCGCCCGGCTGACTTTGCGGTGGCCCGGGATGAAGGCTGGTACCGCATTCCACAGAAATACGCGCCCAAAGGACTGTATGCGGAATATTTCGCCTTTTATTTTGGGCAGCGCTTCGGAGCACAAAAATGGGCCATCCATTACTACGCCGAGCGCCTGGGCCACGAGCTGACAACCAGACGTGCGCTTCTCCCGCACCAACCGGACCACCCGCGCGCCGAGGATTACTACTACAAGGTGCAATTAGCTCCCCTACACAAATTGGAACGACCTATCGTCAGCCTCCGCTGGCGGCGGGTGACATTCATTCACACGACGTGGGATCGCTTTCAACAGGCGGTGGAAATCAACGACCTGTTTCTGGAGGGTGGGGAGTTCGTGGACCGCGTCTACGCCACCCTGAAGGAGCGGGGGTTGCATCCCGAGCGCAACTACGAGGTGCGTGAGCCGGGGCTGACCTATCGCGTGCCCCTGGCTCTGCTGTGCCGCCGGGGGCGCGTGGAAGTCGCCGAGGAGGAACTGCCCGAAAGTGACGTAGAGGCGCTCAATCTGGCGGACGAAATCACGGAAGCTGTCCTGGCGCGCGGCGGGGAGGACAGGCGTAGAGGCAGACAGGGATGATCGCTTCCACAACAGCTTGCGCCTGGCGTGAATCGATACGTCACGCATTAGACAGTTCGTGGTGAGGTGCCGCGGCGGCTCACAGTCGGTTTTAGCTGAACCAGATAGAGTACGGTCAGGGCCAGGAAAATGAGTGACAAGGAGCCGAACAACCACAGCCCGCCTGGATCTGTAGGCAGTCCATAACGCGCCGGCTTGATAAGCTCTGCCAGCGCCAGCGGGCTCAGAATCCCCAGACCCAGGATGAATAGGGCCGGCAGCCCCACAATACCCAGAGTGTGGCGGCGGAGCGCGAGAATGCCGCTGATAGCCATGGCGGGCATGATAAAACTGAGGTCGATGATGTAGATTGAGAACGTGTACTCAATCCGATTTCCCTCTTGTAGCAGTGGGGCGAGCTGGCTGAGCCAGATGACGTTGAACATGATAGCCACGAAAATGGCGTACGCGGCGGCTCCATTGCGCAGCCACCCTGCCAGGGAAAGCTGTGACCAATACTTCTTCTGTAGCGACGCCAGCCCCAGAGCCATGCCGTAGAAACTCAGGGCGAAGATGGCCAGGTAGAGCGGGTAGAACAGAGTATAGACCTGCTCGATGGCATATATCCCATAGGCGTAAAAGAGGAAGCCCAGCAGGCCAAGAATGATAATCGGCCGCGCAGCGCTGTCGTTTCCGATGGTGAGGGCCAGGATGATGATGACGGCGGCTGCCACGGCGGCAAGCAGATCCTGGGTGAAAACGCCGGGCATGATCGCTTCGCTGACGACCGGTTCGTAGATGGCGGGCCGCACGAGCCCGGCGATGGAGGCAACCAGCGTCGCTACTGCAGTCAGCATCCATACGGTGCGGTTCAGGGTCAGATGAGCGATGCTGGACCGGTGTGATTGAACGAGGGTAGTTGTCTTTGACATGGGTAGGCTTTCCTTTGCCCCGGGCTGGTCAGGGACCTCTAGAGTGCAGGTACTCATCGACGTCTGCGTTGAAAAGAATCTCCTCTACTGAGAATGTGGCCCAGGGGCGTCCCTCGTCGAGCCACGTCACCGCTGCTTCCGTTGCCGTGGGATGACCGTCCACTGTGCCCCACTGCAGCGCTTCGTTGAGCCACAATGTTTTTTCCTCGCTGTTTTCAGCTTTGTAGCGCATCGCTTCTACTAATCGGGGGCGGCCCGTCTGTGGGTCGAAGCGCACGACAAAGTGCTCCTCGTCGCTGCCGTAAGGCACGAAAAGCAGCGCCGTGTTCTCGTCTACTGCCTCCCAACGGGCGCGGTCGTCCGTTATAAAGAGGGTGGGGAACCATAGCCCTTCAGCCCACAGCGCCAGGTTGGCGCCCTGGTTCACTTTGGGCTCGTCCTCGACGGTGCCAACAGGCAACTCCATACGCCCTACGCCGTCCAGGTAGCGCTCATTCACTTTCATCAGCGGCAGTCCAAAGATGGTGGCTTCAATGTAGTGACGGTAATCGTCTCCTGCACGGTGCGTGAAGCGAAAACGGGCGGGGAAAGTGATGCCCTGAATGCGCATCGTGGCCCGCCCTGAGAGCACGACGGTTTCTACCACGGGTACTTCGTCTCCGTACGTCTGCCGGTAGAAACGCTCCACAGGCGCGGGTAGCCCGTCGGGCAAGGGCACGGTCTGCACGGTGGAGGCAGGCAACCGCACGGGATCGAATGGCGCAGGTCTGACGCGCAGGCCGAGCCAGGCGATGATCGCCAGGGCGATTACTATGACGAGAATCCAAACGATGATTTTCATTACACTCCTCAGATCATAAAACCTGTGCTCATGTTGCGGAGCCGTCTGCGTTTGCCGGCAAACAGCCACGGTGAGAACTCCAGCGTCTGGAACGAGATGATGTTCTCATATTACATCGCATTGTAACGCTGGTTGACGCTATGCGATATGACGATGATCACTGAGGGCCACGTACAATCGTCACTGTTCTATGTTCTCTATCACGAGTAGTATGAGCCATCGTCGTCAGTGGCGACGTCAGTCTGGCAAAGGTAGCGTATGTGGCTTATCCACTTTCTCAAAACGCACAACTGGAACGCGCTCGCCGGCTATCTGCTGTTTGTGGGCATGATGGCTATCGGCTACTACTATAACCTGACGTTCGTGCAGTTTGGCCTGCTCGATCTGGGCACGCGGCTTGTGGGCATGACGCGGGAGCAGGTAGCGGTGCAGATGACGTTCCTGGCGGTAATTACCTGCGCCGTGGCGCTTACGGTGGGGTGGGTTATGATGCGCCGGGGGTGGAGCCAGCGCTTCGAGATAAAGCTGCGCCTGGCCTTTGCCGTGGTGCTTCTGCAGACGGCGCTGACCGCAGCCGCGCCGTTCATCCGCAGCGAGGCGTCCTTTTTCATCTGGATCGTCGTCGCTTCGCTGGCCCTGGGTGTGGGCGTCCCGGCGACGTTCGGCATGACGGTTGATCTCATTCCCGTGGGCGACCGTGGATTGGCGGCGGCGCTGATCACAGCCGGCGCTTACTTCCCGGCAGCCGTCTTTTCCGGCGTGTGGACTATCGAGACGCTGAGCGCGCAGATGTTGTTGGTCATGGCGCCCGGCGCCGTGGCTCTTGGCCTCCTGGCGTTCGGTCCCTGGTCGCTGACAGCATCCCTGACCCGATCTCTGGCGCAGCAGCACCGCGAGACGGCGTTCGGCATGGGCCGCTTCGTGCGCGTGAGTCCCACGGGCAAGACGCACGTTAGCCGCTATCTGCTGGGCCTCATCTTGCTCATGTTCGCCATCTACTTCATCGATAGCCTGGGCTTTTTGAGGCTGGCGGACACGCCCTTCTTTTTCGAGGTGGCCTGGCAGTCGCCGGATCTGGCGCCCCGTCTCTTAATCGGTTTGACGCACATCGCCGGCGCCCTTATTGCCGGGGCGTTGTATACGGCGATGGGCGAGCGGCAGTTGTTCCTGTGGATCTTCGGTCTCTTCGCCATGGTGCACCTGCTGGGGATCGGAACGTCGCTGGGTATGCCCATCCTCTACGCGCTCGCGGTCAGCCTGTACACGGTGGTGAATTTCGCCATCTGGGCTGATATTTCCACCCCACATACTATCACCCGCAACACGGCAGCGGGCGTGGCTCTGTCCGGTTGGGCCGCCACCTTTCTCAGCACGGCCCTCTCATTGCAACTCGCAGAGATGGGCGTTACGCTTGAAACTCACCTGCAACTCGTCGACGCCGTGGCAATGCTATTCTTCCTGCTGGTGCTGGCCCTCCTTTACTTCAACCCGTCGCAACAGGAGCAGGCGCTAACCGAGACTTGAGATGTCAATGTGGAGAACCTGGGCGTCGATACCTGTCCTACTGCTCCTTCTGAGCCTGGCTGGATGTGCCGACGGTGCGGTCAGTGGCACGCTCATCTGGGAGGGGGAGCACGTATACGAGCCGGGCCAGCGGGTGCAGGGCCACCTGGCGGTTATGGATGGGCGCGTTGTGGTGCCGGAAGGGGCGCAGGTCGCCGGCTCCATCTACATGTTGGGTGGGGATGTAGACGTGCAGGGCGAGGTGAGCGAGGATGTGGCCATGATCGGCGGCGACCTCCATCTGGGTCCTACCGCCTACATTGGGGGCGATCTAAGCGCCGGCGGCGGAGAGCTGGAGCGGGCGCCAGAGGCCACAGTGGTGGGCCAGGCGCTGGTCGGCGGGGACGTCGACGTGAGTCTGGACACCCTTTTTCCGCAACGTACCGCTCGACAACGTCTGGTGCAGTTGCTGCCGGAAGCGCTGCTGATGGCTGCGCTGGCCTATCTGCTGGCGCGCTTTCTGCACCGGCCTCTGAGTCGCGTCAGCCAGACCTCGGTTGAGCACCCCTTTGTGGCGGCGGCGATGGGCGCCCTGGTGACCATTGTGGGGCCCTCCTTACTGGTGCTGATGGCCTTCACGGTCATTCTCATTCCCGTCAGCGTCATTGGCTTGCTGCTGGCAGGGCTGGTTGTGGGCTATAGTTGGTCCGCCCTGGGCCTGGCGCTGGGCCAATGGGTGCGCCGCCACCTCGGGCGCGGTTGGTCATTACCGGCAACCGCTTTCGTGGGTACGTTTCTTTTTATGACCATTACCAATCTACTGGTCTTCATTCCTCTCGTCGGCGGCTGGGTGGGCATCCTGGCGACGGTAGTGGGGGTGGGCGCCGTTTTTCTGACCCGCTTCGGCCTGCGCCGCTTTGTACCTGCTTATGACTTCGCGCCACCCGGTGAACTGCCTTCTTAGCGCGGGATCGGCGTCAGGCAAATTGCGGGTCTCCCCCTGACCGCTGCGGCCTTTAACCGGCGACGGTTGAGCGCACCCGGTAGGGGTAGAGCAGCAGAAGGTTTTCCATGACCAGGCGGGCGTTGGCGTTGTGTTCAAGTTGCCACAGCGCCTCTTTGGTCCCCTTGAGAGCCTGAACTGCGCTATCAGTGGACCACTCCTCGCCCAATTGCGCCAATTCGTCGCTGCGGTCCACGTTGACGACGTGATTGTTGCCGTGCATGTACAAGGTAATGTCGCGCCACCAACTACCCCACACGCGCAGCGCCTCGGGCAGCGTCTCTGAATCACGAGCCAGCCGGTCGGCCAGCGCAAAACGTTCTACGCGACGTCCGTCCAGCGCCTCGCGCAACAGATTCAGATACTCCTCTCGTTTTTCCAACAGCGCCGGTTCATCGAGGGCCTCCACGGCCCATCCCAGGCGTCCATCGGCAAGGTGCGCCAGGCGTCGCGCCCGATCTACGGGGACTTGCCAACGCTCGTGCAGCGCCTGGGCAATCTCCTCAATGGCCAGCGGGCGCAGGGCGATGACGCGGCAGCGGGAGGTAATGGTTGGTAGCAGGGCGTCGGCCTCGCTCGCCGTCAGCAGCAACAGCACCTGACCGGGTGGTTCTTCCAACGTCTTGAGAAAAGCGTTGGCCGCGCCCTGCGTGGCTGCGTCGAAGTGGGGGAGGATGGCCACTTTCCAGCGCGCCTCGTAGGCAGCGAGATTCAAATCCTGTTGCAACTCGCGTATCTCGTCGATTTTCAAGGTGCGCTTGCCGCGCCCGCTGAGCGCCGGTTGTAGCATACGGACGTCAGGATGGCGATCGGCGGCGATGAGCGTACAGGAACGGCAGCGCCCGCAGGGGCGCATTGTGGGGTCCGGCGCCGTGCAATTCAGCGCCTGCGCAAACAGCCGCGCCAACGTCGTCTTCCCGATTTGTTCCGGGCCGGTGATGAGATAGGCGTGGCCCACGCGGTCATTCTGGATCGCGCCCGCAAGCAGGTCCACGGCCCAGCGGTGGCCGACCAGGTTTTTCCAGGCGGTTTCTTCGGACATGGGTCCATTGTAGAGCGAACGGCGCAATGCGCAACGATGGAGCGGCGGCTTCCCGGCCGGCCAAGCCGGCCTCGTTCGGCCAGGATGCCGGCGCTCGGAATGCATTTGTCTTGCGTTCACGTATAATGAGGGCCATGAGCGAAGCACTGTTAATATCGGGCGCTGAGTTGAGTGTCGACGATGTGGTTGCCGTGGCCGATGGGCGCGCTGTGGCCCTGGATGAGACGATTCTACCGCGGGTGGAGCGGTCGAGAGAAGCGGTGGAAAAGCTGGTAGCAAAGGGTGAGATTGCCTACGGTATTACGACCGGCTTTGGCCACTTTAAAGACCGCATCATCTCGCCGGATCAGACCAGGCAACTGCAGCTAAACCTTGTGCGCAGCCACGCCGTGGGCGTGGGGCCGGAGATACCACAACGGGTCGTTCGCGCCATGTTACTGGTCCGCGCCAATACGCTGGCCCTCGGTTATTCTGGCGTGCGTCCCGTGGTGATCCGGCGCCTACTGGACCTGTTGAACTGCGGTGTGCATCCGCGCATTCCCTCCCAGGGATCCCTGGGCGCCAGCGGCGACCTGGCTCCCCTGGCGCACCTGGCGCTGGTGCTGATCGGCGAGGGAGAAGCGTATTACGAGGGACGTCTGATGCCCGGTGGGGAGGCGCTGGCAGCGGCGGGCCTGGAACCGATCACACTGCAGGCCAAAGAGGGGCTGGCGCTGGTCAACGGTACCACACAGATGGTGGGGCACGGCGCGCTTCTGGTGCGCCGCGCCATCAACCTGATCCTCACGGCCGATGCTGCTGCTTGCCTCAGCCTGGAGGCGCTGCAGGGTACGGACCGCGCCTTCGACGCCCGCGTGCACGCCGTGCGACCGCACCCGCGGCAGATCGACGATGCCCAGTTTCTGCGCCAGATATTAGCCGGCAGCGAGTTCTTGCGACCGCAACACTCGCGTAATGTTCAGGACCCCTATACCTTGCGCTGCGTACCGCAGGTGCACGGCGCGGTGCGCGACGCGATTGCCTACACCCAGTGGGTGATCAACATCGAGCTCAATTCGGTGAATGACAATCCGATCATCTTCGTGGACGACGACAGCGGTGACGTAGACGTCATTTCCGCCGGAAATTTCCACGGCGAGCCGGTGGCGATAGCCATGGACTACGCCTCGCTGGCGCTGACGGAGCTGGGGAACATGAGCGAGCGTCGCACTGCGCGGTTGGTGGACGCCGACAGCAACGGCGGGGTGTTGCCCATGTTCTTGACGGAGCATGGCGGCCTGGAGAACGGCTTCATGATGGCCCAGTATACGGCTGCGGCGTTGACGTCGGAGAACAAGGTGCTGGCTCACCCGGCGAGTTCCGACTCCATTCCTACGAGCGCCAATACGGAGGATCATGTGAGCATGGGGGCCACCGCTGTGCGCCAGACGGCGCAGATTCTGGAGCACGTGGAGACGATTATAGCCATCGAGTTGCTGTGCGCGGCACAGGGGATCGACTTCCGGCGGCGAGAGCCGGGCGCGTCCCAGACGCGGCTGGGGGAGGGGACGGGCGTGGCCTACAGGCTGGTTCGGGAGCAAATCCCCTTTTTGCAAGAGGACACGGTGCTGGCGCCGTACATCGAAGCTGTGCGCCGCCTGGTCGCCACCGGTACAATCAAAGAAGCGATCGAGGAACATCTCGGAATCGAATAATCAACCCGTTCAAATTTTCATGGAGAAGTAAGCCGCATGAGAGAAGTTGTCATTGTCAGCGCCGTTCGCACACCGATTGGACGCCTTTCCGGCGCATTGTCACAGGTGCGTCCGGATGATATGGCGGCGCTGGTTATCAAAGAGGCGGTAGGGCGCGCCGGAGTGGACGCAGACGAAATCGAAGAAGTGTATATGGGCTGCGCCAACCAGGCCGGCGAAGATAATCGCAACGTGGCGCGCATGGGCGCACTGTTGGCGGGCCTGCCGCATCACGTGGCAGCGGTTACGCTTAACCGCCTCTGCGCCAGCGGTCTGAACGCCGTGAACCAGGCGGCGCGGGCTATCGCCGTGGGCGATGGCGACGTCTATGTAGCCGGCGGTGTGGAAAGCATGACCCGCGCGCCTTATTCCTTCCCCAAGAATCCACGCCCCTTCGGCCCGCCGGGCAACATCACGGGCTACGATACGACGTTGGGCTGGCGTTATCCCAACCCGCGCATGAAGGAGTTGTTCCCCCTGGAAGCAATGGGCGAGACGGCGGAGAATATATACGAGATGAGCTGCGCGGGTAACCTGGAGGGCGGCGAAATCAGCCGCGAGGAGCAGGACGCCTTTGCCTTTGAGAGCCAGCGCCGGGCCTGCGAGGCGATCAACGCCGGTCGCTTCCGCGATGAGATCGTTCCGGTGGAGATTCCGCAGCGCAAGGGCGATCCGCTGGTTGTGGACACGGACGAGCACCCGCGCATTCGCAAGGGCGAGAACGGCTACGAACTGGACACCAGCCTGGAACTGATGGCCATGCTGCGCCCTGCCTTTCGCAAGGGGGGCACGGTGACTGCGGGCAACGCCAGCGGCCTTAACGACGGCGCGGCGGCATTGGTGCTGATGTCCGCGGAGCGTGCGGAAGCGCTTAGTATAGAGCCTATGGCGCGCTGGCTGGCGTCAGGGGCCGCGGGCGTCGATCCGCGCACGATGGGTCTGGGCCCGGTGCCCGCCACGCGCAAGGCGCTGCAGCGTGCGGGCCTTGCGCTCTCGGAAATAGACCTTGTGGAGTTGAACGAAGCCTTCGCCGTGCAGTCGCTGGCCGTCATACGTGAGCTGGGCCTGGATCCCGACATCACGAACGTCAACGGCGGGGCCATCGCTCTGGGCCACCCGTTGGGCTGCTCCGGCGCGCGCATCCTGACCACGTTGCTCTACGAAATGCGCCGCCGCAAAGAGGCGGGTCAGCGCATGCGCTACGGCCTGGCGACGCTCTGCGTGGGCGTGGGCCAGGGCGAAGCGACGGTGGTTGAGCTGGTGTGAG
>JBMCFH010000027.1:0-27717 GCA_048620455.1 Chloroflexota bacterium
CGCCCGAGATCGTGTATAACGATGCCCTTCTCTTCTCCAATTTCGTCAAGCTCTACGGATACGATCTGGAACGCCCTGAACAGAATACGTTACTGTGGAGGCTCTACTGGCGCCCCGCCGACGATCCGCGGCCCGAATCTTACCATTTCTTCAATCACCTGCTGGACGCCTCGGGCCGGCGCATAGCGCAGAAAGATGCTGCTGCATTCCCCGCGCGGCAGTGGCAGGAGGGGGATGCCGTCATCAGCCACTTCCCACTGGACCTCCCCCCGGACGCCGCGCCCCCCTACGTCATACGCACAGGTCTCTACCTGTATCCGGAAGTGGAAAATATCCCGCTAATGGACGTGGGAGGGAATCCGCTTGGCGATGCAGTGGAGGTGGAGATTGGGGATTAGTTGACCGGTGGATTGGAGATCGGAAACCGTCATAACGATCTCCAATCTCAAATCTCCGATCTCTTACTACTCCTGCCAGCCGCGGGCGGTGAGTGGCAGATCGTCCTCATCCTGTCCCCAGCGCGTGACCAACGCCCTGCCCCTGTCAGTAAGTAGATACGTAGCGGCGGGGAACTTCTTGTTGCTGTCGATCAGGTGCTGCTCGCGTAAGAGCTCCACCGTTTGCCAATCGACAACGCGCCACGCATCGTCTCCCAACGGGTGCAGGCGATACTGTTTGTTACCGTCCAGATCGCGGTGGGACTTGAGCGTCGCGCCAGAGCCCAACGCCAGCAGGAGCTGCTTTGCGGCAGGAGAGAGGGACATCGTTCGGGCAGCCGCTACCCTAACAGGTGCACGTACTTCTGGAGGTCACGCTGGCGGATCTTCTCGTACTTGTCGCGCACGATCTGATCCATTTCTTGCGGCGTCAGGCGAATGCTCAGAATGTCCAGCGCATCTTCTGGCGACTTGCCATACGCCAGCTTCTTCTTGCCGTTCTTCAGATCAAACAGATACATATAGTGCGGATTGCTGAAGCTGCTCATACCGGGCCCTCAGTTCACCCCTACGCTTTAATCAGCGCCTCGCTGAAGTCGCCGCTGCGCCGCTTCTGGTACGTCTCCAGCCCGCGGTTGACTTCATCGTCATACTTACCGGCCAATAAATCGCGGTAGAACCCGTAGTCCACGCCCACCACCTTCTCGTCATCCGGAAAGCGATGGTAATTGTCCTTGGACATCAGGCTCTTGCCTTCGGCAATAAGCTGGTTACCTAGGGCGGAACCAGGATAGGGTGCATAGAAGGAAATAGAGGGGAAAACGCGTTTCATCGTTTTCAGCATGCGCAACGTCTTAAAGGCATCTTCCGGTGTCTCGCCGGGAATCCCCAGCATGATATTTGCCCAGAATTTTGGCGGCTCTTTGCCCTCGCGTTCCATTTCGTCGCCAATACGATTGGTCAGCTCGATGGTGAAGAGGTTGTCCTCTTCCGTGCACTCCTTGTTCAGCAAGCGCAGGATGCGGTCGCTGCCCGACTCGAAGCCAATCGACACCGTCGTCCAGTTGGTCTCGCGAATCAAGGCCTCGTACAGATCGGGCCATTGGCGTACCGTGTCTGAGCGCGCCGCTGCCCAGTAGGGCCACGGCTGGTTGGCTTTGCGCGGATACTTGTCGATCCACTCCCACAACCAGCTGGGATTCTGGAAGAACATCGAGTCGTGAATTACCACAGAGCCCAGCGGGCCATAAGTCTCATCCAGGTAATTCAATTCGTCGATGACCATATCGACGGGGCGGCGACCCATGTTAGGAATATAAGAATTCTCGTTGCAGAAGACACACTGCCAGGGGCACACGCGGCTGGTGAGCATCGTCGCCACCGGCGCCGGCCCCCAGCCACACTCCGGTTCCAAAGGCCAGTTGAAGGAGCGCTTCAGGCGACGGCTTGCCGGTTTGGGCCACAGGGTACGGTCCATCATGGGCCACTCGGCCATGGAACGGGCGCCCTGGCCCAGAAAGACGCGCGGGAAGCTATGCGGATCACGCACCAGATCCACAATCACGTTCTCGCCCGGACCCTGGCAAATCTTATCGAACTGCGGCACCGATTCCATCTCATCCAGGGCCACAGTGGCATGCATGCCGCCGGTGAGCACCAGGCCATCGGGATTGACCTCTTTGAAGAGTTGGGCCGACTTCAGCGCAGCAGGATAGGTATAACTACGCACGTTCATAATGGCCATGCGATACCCCTCCAACTGCCGGCGCAGGTGACTCCAATTGGTGACGGCGCGCGTGGAGAGAATGTCGGTCTCTATGCCACTTTGATGCAGAATGGTGCGCAGCAGGCCCAACCCGTGATCCTGCCACTGTTCGTGTGGTCCGTCCGGATTTACCAGATCTCCCAGATCGCCCAGATCGATCCAGACGATGTCTGAACCCCTTTCGTGCTTCTTACGGAACAACTGTCCGAACATCTACCTCCCTCCTGGGATGTTCGAAATATCGGTCAATGATTTTCATAATGCAATGTCTGTCGTTATTCATCATCGGACGAGGTTAATACCCGGCTACGCTGCGAGGTGTCTACTCTTCTATAGGACGCCTACCATTGAACCCCGTGTGCAGTTCGTGATAGTAGGCCACCCGTGGTTCTCCGTGGCGCCAGCACAAATATACTTCGCGACCATCACGTTCTGCCAGAAAATCCAGCAGGCCCGTGTTCATGTCCTTCACGACGCATCCGTACGATTGGATTTTGGCCACCAGACGTTCGATGGCAGCAAACTCGCGCACAAGTTCGGATGCAGCAGGACCACCAACATTGCTGTGGAGGTCCTCTATGATATTGCCAATTTCCTTGCGGGCGGCAACGACCCGAGCGCGCCGCTCCAGAAGCTGATCCATCAACGGTGCAATGGTCGGTAAAAGCTCATTCGCCTCCTGCACCGTAAAATAACGTTGCGCCATCCGTCTCTAGATACAGAACGAGGCGCCGCAACCAGAGAGAAGTCGAGACGCCTCGCTATAAAGCTCTAATTGCCTTCAGCCGCTATCCGCAGCCGCAACCACCACCGCCCGAGGCGGCTCCAGCGCCGGCTGCTGCCTGCTGTTCCTCACCGGTCTTGAAGCTGTGACCGCAGCCACAGGTCGAAACGGCGTTCGGATTCTCAATATTGAAGCCGCCACCCATCAGACTGTCCACGTAATCAATCGTAGAACCTTCCAGATACATCATGCTGGTGGGATCAATGAAAACCTTGATGCCACTCTTCTCTACGACGTGATCGTAAGGACGGGGCTCTTCTTCTAAAGCCATGCCATACTGCATGCCCGAGCAGCCACCGCCCGAAACAAATACGCGCAGTCCATGATTGGGCACATTCTTCTGCTGCAGGAGATCCTGCACCATATTTATCGCAGCTTCGGTCAGATGGACGACTTCGGTCTGTTCCGTTACAGCCATGTTATGCTCACCTTTTGGTCAAACCAAACCATTATCAAACAATTCGACTCGAGTCGATTTTAGCAACAAACATATGCCGTGTCAATTTTTATCAAATCTTTCTATAAAAATATGATGGAACGCCGTTGGCGGTCAAATGGGTAGTTAACGAGAGTAACCCGTTCGCCTCATTGCCCGGTTGCTCCTGGTCATCGCCCATTGTCCGCCACCGCCAGCCATGATAGAATTCCCATTCTGAATTAACCGCTGTCAGAGAGTGGCGATTGTAGAGTAGCTGCTATTATCTAATCTCCAATCCCCAATCTCTGATCTCCCTACTGTAAGGAAGGACTGGCTTATGCTGAAAACTCATACCTGTGGTGAATTGCGCCTTGAAGACGTCGATAAAGAAGTCACGTTGGCCGGCTGGGTCAACCGTCGCCGCGACATGGGCGGCGTCATCTTTATCGATCTTCGAGATCGCGATGGCAAGACACAGGTGGTTGTCAATTCTGGGCGCGCGCCAGACGCCTTTGAGACGGCCGAAGGGATCCGGCCCGAATATGTGTTGCAGGTGAAGGGCGTCGTGCAAGCGCGCCCGGAAGGGCAGGAAAACCCCGACCTGGACACGGGCGACATCGAGGTGTACGCGGACGAGCTGACCGTGCTCAACCCGGCGCGCACGCCGCCGTTCGTCATCGACCGCGAGGAACCTGTGGAAGAGGCGTTGCGCCTCAGATACCGCTACCTGGATCTGCGCCGCGAACGCATGCAGCGCAACCTGACCATTCGCCACAAGGCGATCAAGTTCATTCGCGACTTCCTGGACGAGCGCAATTTTGTGGAGGTAGAAACGCCGATCCTGTTCAAGAGCACGCCGGAAGGCGCCCGTGACTATCTGGTGCCCAGCCGCGTGCACCCGGGCAAGTTCTACGCCTTACCACAGAGCCCACAGCAGTTGAAGCAACTCCTGATGGTTGCCGGTATCGAGCGCTACTTCCAGATCGCTCGCTGTTTCCGCGACGAGGACCAGCGAGCCGACCGCCAGCCGGAGTTTACCCAACTGGACCTGGAAATGAGCTTCGTGGAGCGCGACGACATCCTGAACCTGATGGAAGAAATGATGGTGGGCATGGTGCGCGTGGCCAGCGAGGTGCCCCTCAAGTGGGACGAATTTCCGCATCTCAGCTATCAGGAAGCGATGTCCCGCTTCGGCACCGACCGCCCCGATTTACGCTTTGGCATGGAGCTGGTAGAAATCTCGGACATCGTGGCCGACAGCGCCTTCCGCGTCTTCAGCGAGAACGTGGCAGCGGGCCGGCCCGTCAAGGCCATCCGCGTGCCCGGCGCCGGCGACTATAGCCGCAGCCAGATCGACGAGCTGGAAGCGCTGGCCAAAGAACAGGGCGCGAAAGGACTGGCCTGGCTGGCCATTGACGCCGAATCGGAGGAAATCCGCGGCTTCATTACCAAGTTCTTCAACGTGGAACAGTTGATTCAGATCACCGACCGCCTGGACGCCGCGCCCGGCGACCTTATCCTGATTTCCAGCGATAGGGCGCGGGTCGTGCACGCCGTGTTGGGCGCGTTGCGAGACGAGATGGGGCAGCGGTTGGGCTACAAAGATCAGCGTGAACTGGCCTTCTGCTGGATCGTGGACTTCCCCCTTTTCGAGGAGGAACTGGAGGATGGGCACTATGCGCCCAGCCACCACATGTTCACGGCGCCCAAACCGGAACACGTGCCGCTACTGGACAGCGATCCCGGCTCCGTCCTCAGCCAGCAGTACGACCTGGTGTGCAACGGGTTTGAGGTCGCCGGGGGCAGCATCCGTATCCACGAACGCCCCCTGCAGCGCAAGATCATGGAGCTGATCGGCCTGGACATCGAAGAGGCTGAAGAACGGTTCGGCCACATACTGGAAGCGTTTGAATATGGCGCCCCGCCTCACGGGGGCATCGCGCCCGGCATCGACCGCCTGGTGGCCCTGATGACCGGCGAGCCTAACATTCGCGAGGTAATGGCCTTCCCTAAGACACAACAGGCGGCCGACCTCATGGCCGGCGCGCCTTCAGAGGTAAACGAGCAGCAGTTGCGGGAGCTGCATATCCGCCTGGCCATTGAGGACGAGGAGGAGCGGGTTGGGGTAGGGGATTAGAGATTGGAGAAGAGCCAAGTCCTCACCAATCTCCAATCAACCAATCTCCGATCTCTACTCGGTGTACCCAAACCGCCGCAACGCCCCCTCATCCTTGCGCCAGCCGGGAGCATCTTTGACCCACAGGTCCAGATAGACGCGGGTACCTACCAGGCGCTCGATCTCCTTGCGTGCCGCAGCGCCAATTTCGCGCAACTGCGAGCCACGACTGCCGATGACAATCTTCTTGTGTGACTCCCGCTCGACGTAGATCGTGGCATTAATATAGATAACGCCGTTATCTCGTTCCTTGAACTCCTCGATGCGCACGGCGACCCCGTAGGGAATCTCCTCGCGGATTTTCAGCAGAATTTGTTCGCGGATCATCTCCGCCGCAATATCGCGTACGTAAGCGTCCGTTACCTGGTCTGCCGGAAAATAGCGCGGCCCTTCCGGTAGCGAAGCCACTAACATCTCGAAGAGCTCGTCACGACCACTGCCCTCGGTCGCCGAAAAAAGGATCCACTCCTCGGCTTCGGGCAACAGCGCGCGGTAGGCGTCGGTTCGCGGCAGCACCTCGCCCGGGTCCAACAAATCGGCCTTGTTGATACCCAGGATGATTTTCGTTTCCTCCGCCACCTGGCGCAGGCGTCCGGCGATTTCTCTGTCGTCCGGGCCAGGCGACTGGCTGCCGTCCACGAGCCACAGAATAACATCGCTCTCTTTCAACGCTTGCAGCGCCGAGCCCAACATGTACTCATCCAGCTTATGACGCGGCTGCATGATCCCCGGCGTGTCGATGAAGATCATTTGATACTCGCCCGTGGTCAAAATGCCCATCTGTCGCGTGCGCGTCGTCTGCGGGCGCGGCGACACGATGGCCACCTTCTGGCGCAAAAACGCGTTCATCAACGTGCTCTTGCCCACGTTGGGCCGCCCCACCACGGCCACGTAGCCCGACCGGTAGTCGTCCGGCAGCTCTTCTTCCTCGAAGGATTCGAGATCTAAATATTCGCTAAATTCGTCTGAGTCGTATTCTTGCATAGATATAGTATCACCCGCAAACGTATGAACTAGCACAGAGTCGCCTATTCATCCAGAATTCGCCGCAACTCGCGGCGGGTCAGCTCGACCCGTTCGTCGCGCAACAGGGGCAATCGGATGCGGGAACGGCGCAACTTATTCAGGTCCAGACGCGCTGTGACCAGGGCATCTTCATAGTACGGACCCTGTGTCTGCAACACGCCCTCAGGGTCATACACAGTCGAGCCCCCCCAGAAGTTGACCCCGTCCTCGAAGCCGGTGCGGTTGGTGTGGATGATGAAATTGGTAAAGATACTGGCATATGCCTGGTTGATGTGCTCGACCCACTGCGCGCTGCCGATCTTCTGTTCGGTAGCCAGGCCGCGACCGGGTGACGAGGACATCAGGATCAAAATATCGGCGCCGTCCAGCCACAACAGGTAGGCAGGGCTGACGTGCCAGAAATCCTCACAAATCAGCAGACCCATCCGGCCGAAGCGTGTGTCAAAGGCGCGCACCGCGTCGCCCCAGGCGAAGTAACGCCCCTCGTCGAACATGCCATACGTCGGCAAGTAAACCTTGCGATGCACGTGCAACAGCTCGCCTCCCGACAGATAAGCGGCGCTGATATAAAACTTCTGCCGGGCGTCCGCTTCCACGAAGCCCACCACCAGGTCCATGTCGCGGCTGGCTGCCAGGAGCCGTGCAAAGGTGGGATCGTTCTCCGCAGGCTCTATCGCCACCTCGAACGCAAGGTCGCGCAGGCGATAGCCGGTCAGCGACAGCTCGGGAAATACGAGCAACTCGACACCCTGAACCACCGCCTTCTCAATCGTGCGCAGGTGCAAATCCAGATTGGCGGCAACGTCGCCCAGCCGGGGATTAATTTGAGCGAGTCCAACGTTAACTTTCATAGTACGAGCAGCACCAAGCCGTTATTTATCAGTAACCTGCGCCCGGAGCGACGACGGGCGCACCCAGTAGAGCAGAAGAACCAGTGCAGAGAAGAGGGCCAGCGCGCCGTCGATGACTGTATCCAGGCGCACACCGTACACCAGGGGTACAGCGTCACCGCGAAAGAGGCTGACCGTGAATCGCCCCAGGCTGACCAAAAACAGGGCGAGCCAGAACTGGAGTAAGGGGCACATGCGCCGGCGGGCAGTCCAGAGCGCCAGCAACGCCAGAAGGCCAAGACCCAGACCCAATAATTGCGTCTGATAGCGCAGGGCATAGACGCCGTAGCTGTCCGGCAGATCGGCAGCGAGAAGGCCCAGAAGCGTCTCGCGCCCATAGGCGCAGCCATCCAGGTAACAGGCCAGCCAACCCGAAGCGTTCCACAGCACAGCCGGCAACGCCAGAAACCCGGCTACAGCGCCAAAGGCCAGCGCCTTCATCCGGGACCAGGCCCACAACACGAGCAGGCCGGCTGCCAGCGCACCATGATAACTCAGACCACCCTCCCATACCAACGGAATCTCGTCCAGGTTCTCCTGAAAATAGACCCAGTTGCTGGCCACGTAGGCCAGACGGCCACCCAGCAAACCGGCGAACAGGGCAACCAGAGAGGCGTCGAACCAGGCGAAAGAAACAGGGCGGCGGCGCGCCCGCCAGACGGCGAGGCCGGCTGCAGCCAGCAATCCCAGGCCCATCACGGCCGTATAGGTGTAAAAGAAAAAGGGGCCGTAACGGCCAAGAATTGGATACATTCAGCCCACGATCTTAAACGAACGTGGGGAATGGGGCAAAAAACAGTATAATGCCGCTGTGGGAAACCTGATTATAGGCCGCAAAAGGACAGATGGCTGATGACCGAGCTAAAGGTAAGCCGCATAAAGCACATAGCGTTGGTAGCCCATGATAACATGAAGGATGAGCTGATCGATTGGGCGCAGCACAATCGCGAACTGCTCTCTCGGCACAAATTGTACGCCACCGGGACGACCGGACGCGTCTTGATGGAAGCCACAGGGCTGGAAATTAAGCGGTTGCAAAGCGGTCCGCTCGGTGGCGACCAGCAAGTGGGGGCTAAGATTTCCGAGGGTGAAATCAACTTCCTCATCTTCTTCTGGGATCCACTCTCGCCGCATCCACATGACCCGGACGTCAAGGCGCTGCAGCGCATGGCGGTGGTGTGGAACATTCCCCTGGCTACCAACCGCGCTTCAGCCGATTACATCATCACTTCCCCGCTCATGGAGAGTGACTACAAACGATCCACGCCCGATTACGAAACGTACAAGAAACGCCTGCCGGCCAAAGACACAGGGCCGCCCTAGGATGGATGGCCCGTGCCTAGCCTCGTTTCATGGTATAATCGGCCCACGTTCCAAACTTTCTCCGGAGGTGTACATGGATATCCAGATCAAACCGCTGAACGAATCCGAAAAGAAAGAGATCCCCAGCGACGGCTTTGGCTTCGGCAGTACGTTTACCAATCGCATGTTTCTGCAACGATACGCGCCGGACAAAGGGTGGCACGACGCCACCATCGGCCCCTACCAGGAAATCTGCCTGGACCCGGCGACTGCCGTGTTCCACTATGCCCAGACCATCTTTGAGGGGACCAAGGCCTATCGCCGGCCCGACGGTGACATCAATCTGTTCCGCCCCTGGGAAAATGCGAAACGCTTCAATCAATCGGCGCGGCGCATGGCGATGCCCGCCGTCGACGAAGAAGACCATTTGCAGGCCATCGTCAACCTGGTGGAACTGGAACAGGCCTGGGTGCCCGAGCCTCCCGGAGCGCTCTACATTCGCCCTGTAATGTTCGCTTCCGACGCCGCTCTGGGCGTCCATGCCAGCAAGACGTATTTGCATTACGTGATCCTGGGCCCTGTCGGCTCCTATTTCAAAGAAGGGTTCAACCCTGTCCCCGTTTATATCTCGGACACGTATCGTCGCGCCGTCGTGGGCGGCACGGGCGCGGCAAAGACCGGCGGCAACTACGCTGCCAGCCTGCTGGTGACCGAGGAAGCGAAGCAAAAAGGTTATTCCCAGGTGTTGTGGCTCGACGCCGTAGAAGGCCGTTACGTGGAAGAAGTCGGCGCCATGAACATCTGCTTCGTTTACGAAGGCGAACACATTGTGACGCCTGATCTGACGGGCAGCATTCTACCCGGAATCACGCGCAAGTCGGTCTTGCAACTGGGGCGCGACCTGGGCTACGAGGTCAGCGAAGGTCGCGTAGACGTGCAGGAGATGTTGTCTGACATCGAATCTGGGCGCATTACCGAAGTGTTCGGCTGCGGCACCGCCGCCGTCATCGCCCCCGTGGGTAAATTCGGTTACGGTGAAAAAGAGTACGTAATAAACGGCTATGATGTAGGGCCTGTGGCCCAGCGACTTTACAAGGCGCTAACCGATATCCAGTTTGGTCGCGCCGGCGATCCCTACGGCTGGACGCACCAGATCGAGGTCCACTCTTAGCACTTGAAACCCGTTCACTCAGTAGCGCCAGTCGAGGGGACTCGGCTGGCGTTTCCATTCTGACCCATCTTTCGTAACAGTTGGCACTATTTGGGAGCCAGATCCCCCAACTTGATAGTTTCTGGCGGTTTTGTCCGTTACACTTGGGCAGAGCTTAATACGAACTTCTGCCACAAATTGTTCGTATGCCACGAAAACACGACTGCGGTTTCCCCTTATCCGGATACTGTGTCTTGTGTGATAGAAAGTCAATGATAGATCGATTAAGGAGACGTGTATGCGTCAGGTAGCAATTTTAGGTGTGGGGCTGATTCCGGTGCGCGAGCATTGGGATATGTCGATTCGCGAGCTGGCTGTGAACGCCGGGCGCGCGGCGCTGGACGACGCCGGTGTGGAACGAGCAGACGCTATCTACGTGGGCAACATGACCAGCGGCAGCGTAAACCAGCAACGCCAGTTAGGGGCGCTTGTGGCCGACTTTATGGGCCAGTGGGGCGCGGAAGCGATACGCATGGAAGCAGCCTGCGGCTCAGCCGGGTCGGCGATGCGCCAGGGCATTATCGCCGTCGCCAGCGGTGATTGCGACGCAGTATTGGCTATCGGCGTAGAAAAGATGACCGAAACACCGGGCGCGGATACCACGACGGCCCTGGTCGGCGCCGCCGATGCAGAGTACGAAGCGATTCAGGGCGTTAGCTTTGTGGGCCTCAACGCGCTGATCATGCGCCGCTACATGCACCAGTACGGGTATGCACACGATGATTTCGCCCCCTTCGCCGTCAACGCCCACGCCAACGGAGCCAAGAACCCATACGCCATGTTCCGCCGCCCGATTACTGAGGAAGCCTACCGCAAAGGACGGATAGTGGCCGATCCGGTGACCCTGTTCGACGCCTCGCCCATTGGCGACGGCGCTGCTGCCCTGTTGTTGGTGCCCGCGGATAAGGCGCCGCAGGCCGTGCGCGTGCTTGGCTCTGCCGTTGCCACGGACACCCTGGCCATTCACGACCGCAAAGATCCGCTGTGGCTGCAGGCCGCCGAGGATTCCGCCCGGCGCGCCTTTCAACAGGCCGGCCTAGAACCTGACGACATAGACCTGTTTGAAGCACACGACGCCTTCAGCATTATGGCCGCCCTGTCGTTGGAAGCGTGCGGCTTTGCCCGGCCGGGCCAGGGCGTGCGGCTGGCTCAGGAAGGAGCCATTTTGCCCAACGGGCGCGTACCCATCAGCACCATGGGCGGTTTGAAAGCGCGGGGGCATCCTGTGGGCGCGACGGGCCTCTACCAGCTGGCGGAGGCCACGCTGCAATTGAGAGGCGACGCCGGCGAGGCTCAGATTGACGGCGCGCGTATTGCACTGGCGCAGAACATCGGCGGCAGCGGCGCAACCATCGTTAGCCACGTGCTGGAACGGCCCCACTGATTCGGCCGGGCGCCGGCCCACACGCACTATCTACTTCGCATTCCGGAGCGCTATTGTGCTATACTTGAAGCGCTCAATCGTCTCAGACAACGTGGAAACGCCATGGCCCGCGCTTCAGCAGACAAAGACGCCCACCAGCAACACAGCGCATCAGAGCGCGCGTCACCGCACGTCTTCCTCTTGCGCGCAGAAAGGGAGCAGCCTGCCGGCGAACACGGCGTGATCCTCGCGGGCCTGGCTGCAATGGAACAGATTATTCCCATTCTGGAACAGCGCAATCAGGAGGAAGGCACAATCTTGCACGGTGCCTGCCGGGCGTTCGTCGACGCCGGCGGTTACGCGGGGGCGCTGGCCCTCACGCTCCATAACCGGGGCCAGCTAAGAGTACGGGCCGCCGCAATACGATTGCCACCGGGAGCAGACGCCGATCTGTTTTTGTGCCCCCTGAACGACTTGCTAGAATGCAACAGGCCATTGGTGCTGCTAGATGAGCCGCGGCACGCCTACCATCTCGCCTCGCGCGCGCTTGCCGGAGACGGTCAGATAGTCGAATCCAATCACATCCATGACGTGCTCGGCCCGTTACTCAGCGAAGAGGAGGCGATCCATGCGGGCCGGTTGGCGCAGGTGGAACGGGTCCTGGCCCTTCCGCTGATCAGCGATGGCGAGAAGTGGGGCTGCCTGTTGCTTATGTCACATCGCGATCACGTTATGCCCGCTGAGAAGCGTCTCCTTAAATATCTGGCGCAACAGATCGCGTTGGGCCTGTATAATGCCCGACTTTATCGTCAGAGCGATGAACAGCAGCGAGCGGCGCAGACGTTTGCGCGCATGGCCTTCAGCGCCTCGGCCTATCTACACACGCTGCGCAATCAAATCGGCTCCTTGCGCGGCTATCTCGACCTTGTGCAGATGCTGCCGCATATGCCGCCGGAACAGCAGCAAGACGTCATTCAGTCCGGTCGCCAGGCATACGAGAGTCTGGACCGGGCCACGGAAATTCTGGATCACCTACACGAACCGTGGCAACAAGACCCACAGAGCGCGACAGACGTAAACGACTGCCTGATGATGGCCCTGTCTAAACTGTTTGCGAACGTGAAAGCGGAAGTCGGTGCCCACACGTTTTCGACGGCGGTTCAACCGGACCTCACGCTCCATTGCAGCCTGGCGCCCACGTTGCCTGCTGTTCATAGCTCGCCGGAGATGCTGGCGGAGGCCTTCCGTATCGTCATCAGCAACGCCGTCGATGCCGTTAAAGAGCGTGATGACGTTGCAGGCGCGTTACAGATCGAGAGCCACAGCGATGGTGAGAGTGTTTGCGTCACCATACGCGACAATGGCGTGGGCATTGCTCCCCAGAACATGGCCCACATCTTTGAGATCGGCTGGTCCAGCAAACAGGGGAAAGGCATGGGCTTTGGACTCTTCTGGGCCAGGAGCTTTGTGCAAGGATTGGGGGGCCATATTGAGGTTGAGAGCGCGCCACAAGAAGGAACCGCATTTCACTTCATTCTGCCGGCGCCGGACAGCCAATAATCTGCCGCGAATCGTCCACCGCGCGACCTAAAACAGACTGAGCTGCCGCGCCAGCGGCTCCTCCAGGTTCGCCACCCCCACTCCCAGCAATCGCATAGCCTGTCCCGATGGCCAGTTTTCCTCCCAGATACTCACTGCCAGGCGGATCAGTTCCTCGTCGTCGTCAAAGGGCACGTCCACCGTTTTCTGACGCGTGAAGGTCGTGAAATCGGGCCAGCGGAATTTGACAAACACCGTAGAGGCCACCAGGCCATCGCGGCGTAAAGAAGCACCCACTTCCTCGGCTAGCTGGCGCACCTTCCCTTGCAGAAAGCGGGCATCATCCACGTCACGGGCAAATGTGCGTTCCTGACTGATAGACTTTGGCATGCCCCGCTCGGCCTTTACAGGCCGGTCGTCAACGCCCAACGCCCTTCGTTGCAAAGCGGGGCCCTGGCGTCCAAATTCCAGCCGCAGCGCCTGCGGATCGGCCTGGGCCAGCTCTCCGCAGAGAGTTACTCCCATCCGCGCCAGCCGCTCCGCCGTGCGCGGCCCGATGCCCCAGATGGCGCGCACGGGCAAAGGCGCCAGGAACGCAGCTTCATCACCCGGACGCACAATCGTACACCCCTGTGGCTTATCATGATCCGAGGCCACTTTGGCCACCAGCTTACTGGTCGCCAGACCCACCGATGCCGGCAAACCGGTCTCCGCCTTCACCCGCTCGCGGATAGCCAGGGCCAGTGTCTCCGGTCGCGAACGGTCGCTCACGTCTACGTACGCTTCGTCTACACTCATCTGCTCCACCGGCCCGTACTCGCGCAACAGCTCCATGACCTGCCGCGAACAGGCTTTGATGCGCGGCCAATTATGGTTAGCGAACTTGAGGTGGGGACAGAGCCTGAGCGCCTGGGCCGCGGGCATCGCCGAGTGGATCCCATAGCGGCGGGCTTCGTAACTGGCGGACGCCACGACGCCCCGCCCCTCTGGCCTGCCGCCAATCACCAGAGGAACATCTGCGTCTTGCGGATTATCTAACAGGTGGACGTTGACAAAGAAGGCATCCATGTCCAGGTGCAGAATGGCCCGTGGCCACAGAGACGATTGGTCGGCAGCAGAAGACACGAGAGGCCCCCGACGGTATAGCTCAGCCGTTCTGCGCAAAATCGCGCAAGGCGCGGATGTTGCGCATGGGCGTGTTCGTCATCACCACACAGCCGGCGCCCAGAATCAATCGTCGCCCGCCCGTCTGGTCCCGGGCATCTGCGGCCTCCGACAACACGTCTTCCGGCGATCCCAGGTGCATGGTATCCCGCGACACGCCACCGCTGGCTGCACCGGAGAATTGCTCCAGCCCTTCTTGAAGGCTGATGCCGGCGTCGCGGTCGTGCCAGTTGAGCATCGGCACATCGTAATCGGCGACCATATCGAACATCACACCCTCACCATGCAGGTGCAACATGTTTAGGGGCAGGTCACTGGCTTCATCCAGAATCGGTTCATCGAACGGCTGCCCAAATGTCTGGTACTCCACAGGGCTCATCCGTGCGTAGCGCGCGTGTTGTATCGCGTAGTAGATGCCGCTGACGCCCGCCCGGCGCGCGGCCTCCACGTAGCGCAGCGTGGACTCTGTTATTGTGCGCAACCCCTGGCGAAACAAATCGGGGTGGCTGCGCATGTGGCTCAACATTCTTTCGCCGCCGGAAAGATTCTTGGCCTGGGCCAGCGGGGAGAAGATTGTGGCCAACAAGGGGACCTCCTCGCCGAATTCTTTGCGCAACAATCGCAATGCGTTTATCTGCGTGGCCAACATGCCGGCGCCGGAATCCAGCGGTTCCAGAGTGGCCCAATCTTCAGGAGCCTCCACAACGCGCCCCGTGTATTCTCGCGTTCCCTCTGGATGTCCCATCCAGCGGTCGGCCACGCCCCAATCGACGAGGCAGAAACTGCTGGCCGGGGACACCTTAACCAGATCCCAATCATACGCCTTCTGCCAGCTCACATGGGCTGCTGCCAGGGCCTGCGCATCCTGGTCATCGCCAGGCCAGTGCCGCCAGAGAGCGACCGGCAGACGGTCCACCGCCTCACCGGCAATCGCTGCTTCTAACCGTTCACGTTTGCTCAAATCAGGCACCATTGCCTCCTTGAGGCACAATCGCCTCCTGTGTCTCGTTGATTGCTCAATTCAGGGCTGACTGTATCGCAGCACGCGGAAGCTTACAATCGATGTTCGGCGCCGGATCAGGCGCCAATGGTCATTAATTCGCGGGGGAAGTCGGTCAGCGACCGGTGACCATCGGCGGTGATCACCACGTCATCTTCAATGCGCACGCCGCCGCGACCCGGCAGATAAATGCCCGGCTCCACGGTGAAGACGGCCCCCTCGGGCAACGGGCTCTCATTGCCCTCCACCAGCGAGGGGCTCTCGTGGGGCTCCATTCCCAGACCGTGGCCCGTACGGTGGATAAAGTAATCGCCGTAGCCCCCGTCGACGATCACCGCCCGCGCGGCGCGGTCGATCTCCTGACCGCTGGCGCCGGGACGCGCCGCCGCTTTGCCCGCGGCGTTAGCTCCCCGAACCAGTTCGTAAACACGCCGCATTTCGTCGCTCACCTCGCCCACGGCAAATGTACGCGTAATATCTGAAACATAGTCGCCCGCCTGCGCACCCCAATCGACGATCAGGAAGTCACCTTCCTCAATGGCGCGATCGGTGGGCACTGCGTGCGGCGACGCGCCGTTCGGGCCTGCAGAAACGATAGGATCAAAAGGAAGGCTCTCACTGCCCGCAGCCAACAGTTCTCTGACCAGTTCGCTCGCGACCTGCTTCTCGGTCATGCCCGGCGCCAGCTGTGGCAGAAGCCGCTCCATGGCCTGCTGGGCAATGGCGACAGCCTGCTCCATCGCCGCCAGTTCCTGCTCGTCCTTGGACAGCCGCACGCCATCCAAGACCTCCTCGGCGTGCGACGTGGTCAGGCCGGGCGCGTAGCGGCGCAACAACTCCAGCTCCAGAACCCGCATGCGTAGCGCTTCCACGCCCAGCAGATAGTCGGATAACTCCAGGTGGGCGCACGCCTGCTGGAAGGCGCCTGTATACCCTTCCTCGTCACCCCAGGCAAAAATGCGGTCGGCGTCGAGGCCTGCGGCCTCGGCCTTGCTGGCCTCCAGCCGGGGAATAATAATCGCCGGCTCGTCGTCAGCCGGCAGAAAGAGCACGATCGGGCGTTCGCTTAGGTGGGCGTGAATGCCACTCACGTAAATCATGTTGGGACCGGGTACCAGGGCCAGGCCATCCAGTCCATGCGCTAAGGTCTCTTCTTGCAAGCGCTCCAGGCGTTGGTCGTTCATCGTCTTTCCCGTCTTTTCTCCTGCCGTCAGCCATCGCGCCGGGCGCGCGACCGCCGGCCTACTTACTCAACTATGGTCACGCGTCCTCGTCCAGCGCCACAAGGGGCACGCCGGGCTGCACGGCATCCCCGGCTGCGCAGTTGATGGTGGTCACTGTTCCATCGTAGGGGGCCTGGACGGGCAAAATCATCTTCATCGACTCCAGCAGAATCAGCTTTTGACCCGCTGTCACCCGCTGCCCTTCCTGCACCAACACCTCGGAAACCACGGCGGGAATGGAAGCAGATAGCGAGCCGGCGGCCTCCGTCCTTGACTCCTGCCGCTCGCGCAGGCGCCGGTAGCTGAGGAGGCTGCCGTTGACCCACAGCTGGCGCCGGTCGCCATCCACGTGGCCCGCTGCACGAAGCTGGCGGCGGCGCACCTGCCGGCCCACCTGCTGCTCGTACTCCAGCACAAAGTGCGGCCCCTCGGTGTGCACCACGCGCACCTCTACGCTCTCGCCCTGGTGCGTGATGCGCAAGCGCTCCCCCTGACGCACAACTTCGATTTCCCGCTCCTCGCCGCCAAGTTCAACCTTAACCTTCACTGTTTGCGAACCTCCGGGCGGGTCACTGTCTACGCCTGTTTCTCCACCTTCAATGTAAACCCTTGCACGCCAACGACGACCACTTCCTCATCCGTTTCAATCGCCTCGTCCGCTTCGGCGCGCCAGATCTCGCCGTGTACCAGCACCGAGCCCACATATTTGAGCGAGCCGGCCGGAGCCGGTACCAGTGTTTTGCGCACGCGTCCGATTTTGCCCACAAGTCCCTCTTTGCCCGTCGACGCCGGGCGGCGCTGCGCGCGGAGGGCCATGGCGATGATCAACAGGAAGATAGCGGACGTCGTCACGGTCACAGCCACCGCGGCGGGGAGAGAAATACGTACGAACTCCGGCGAGCCCGGCGAGTTAAAGAGCACCAGCAACCCTGCCAGCATGGAACCCGACCCGGCGATGGCCAGCGCGCCGACGCCAGGCGAGTTTACCTCCAGCATAAAGAGCACAAAGGCCACCGCGATAAGGCCCAGGCCCAGCCAGTTGACGGGTAACTGACCCAGCCCATAGAAAGCCAGGCCCAGTGACAGCACCCCAATAAAGCCCGCCACCCAACCGCCTGGGCTATGCAGCTCGATCAGAATAGAAGTCATCCCTAGCGGCAACAGGATACTCAGCAACAGCGGGTTGGACAGGGCGTGCAGCGCCGCTTCGATGGAGTTCATCTCGTAAGGCACCGTTTGCGCGCCCGCCGTCTCTAACGTCCATTCCTCCTGCTGCACCGTCACAGTCAATCCATCCAGCTCATCCAGCAGCGAAGCAACGTCGGGCGCCACGGAATCGATCAGTCCGGCGTCCAGCGCCTCGTCGGCGTTCACGGCGCGCGCGTCCTCAATCATCTCCTCCGCCAGCGTCACCGCTTCCGTCCCGCGACGCTCCGCCAACCCGCGCACGGTGGCCTTCAGATCCTCCACCACCTTGCGATACATCGTCTCCCCAATATCCTGCCCTTCGCCGCCAACGGGTGAAGCCGCGCCGATGACCGTTTCCGGGGCCATCCCCGCAGCATGCGCCGCCAGCGTGACGATACTGCCCGCTGAGGCCGCCTGCGCCCCTGAGGGCGCCACATATATGATCACCGGCACGCCGGCGTTGCGGAACAGGCGCACAATTTCCTGGGTGGTTTCCACGCCGCCGCCGGGGGTATCGAGCACCACCAGCGCCGGTACGCCCCGTTGCTCGGCCTCGCCGATCCCCCGCTCCAGATAGCTGAGCATAGCCGGTGTGACCGGCCCTTCAGCCGTTAGCTGCAACACGTCGCCCGACTGCTGAGCCGTCACGCCCGAAAGCGGCAGCGCCAGCAACAGGGCGAGGACCAGGCCAACGAGGACCTGCCGGTAGGGCCGTTCCGGTGAAAACCACTTCATCCAACTCATGTTCATATTCTACCGTAAACAGGACGGAACGGTAACTGACGTTAAGATTCGATATATGATAAGATAGGCATTCGCGGCGGCGGAAGTCGCGCCGCCCATCAATTTTCGGTAATGGAATGAACAACTCGCTAGGTCTTTATCTACATATCCCATTTTGCCGTCATCGCTGCGCCTACTGTGATTTCAACACCTATACGGGGTTGAGTGACCTGCAGAGCGTGTATGCCCGTGCGCTGGCTCAGGAAGCGAGTCAGGTAGCGCGTGCGGCGGCGGAGACCGGACGGGCGCTATCCGCAAACAGCGTCTTTTTTGGCGGCGGCACGCCGTCGCTGATGGATCCCGATGACCTGGGCGAGATTATGCGCAGCATACGCCGCGCGTTTGACCTGGCGCCGGACGCCGAGATCACTATGGAAGCCAACCCGGGCACAGTAGATCGCGCTTACCTGCAGGCCGTGCGCGAGCTTGGCGTCAATCGTCTCAGCTACGGCATGCAGAGCGCCAACGCCGGCGAACTGTCCCTGCTGGAGCGGGAACACACGCTGGAAACCGTCGTAGACGCTGTGCGCCTCAGCCGCGCTGCCGGCTTTGATAACCTGAGCCTGGATCTGATCTACGGTCTGCCAGACCAGAGCCTGCAGAGCTGGGAGCGTAGCCTGCGCGCTGCGCTGGATCTAGACACCGAGCACCTCAGCCTCTACTGCCTGACCATCGAGCCCGGCACGCCCATGCATCGCTGGCTGCACAACGGCGCCATCGAACCGCCGGACCCCGATCTGGCTGCGGAGCAGTATGAGTTGGCCTGCCGTCTCCTGGAAGCGGACGGTTGGTCTCACTATGAAATCTCCAATTGGGCGCGCCCCGGTCACGAATGCCGTCACAACCTGACCTACTGGCGCAATGGAGAGTATCTGGGGTTGGGCGCCGGCGCCCATGGTCACGCCGCCGGCACCCGCTATGAGGTGGTCAAACAACCCCGCGTCTACCTGCGCCGCCTGCGCCAGGAACAGCCACAACCCTACCCGCTCTCCCCCGCCGTCTCCGAGGCGCACCAACTGGACACGCGGGAAGCGATGTCCGACACGCTGATTATGCAGCTGCGCTTGCTACAGGAGGGTCTGGAACTGAAGGCATTCGAGCAACGCTTCGACCGCCCGCTGGCGGACCTGTTCGGCGAAGAGGTGGATCAATTAATCGATTGGGGATTGTTACAGGAGAAAGAGGGTCGACTGCTGCTGACCAGACGAGGCTGGTTCCTCAGCAACCAGGTGTTTTATCGGTTGGTGTAGAGATTGGAGATTGGAGACTGGAGGTCGGCAATTGAGAAATACTCTGTAGTGAGCCGGTTACCCAATCTCCAATCAACCAATCTCCAATTAACCAATCTCCAATCACCGCTTACGCCGCAGCCGGCTCGCGATCTTCCAGAGCCAGTTCGGCTGCGTGCAGGGTATTTCTCATGAGCATGGCGATGGTCATCGGACCCACGCCGCCGGGAACGGGCGTAATGGCGCCGGCAACTTCTTTCGCCGTGTCGAATTCCACGTCGCCTACCAGACGATAACCACGCTTGGCTGAGGCATCGTCGACGCGGTTGACGCCAACGTCGATGACCGCCGCGCCGGGCTTGATCATATCACCCGTAATCATCTCCGCGCGACCGATGGCGGCAATGAGAATGTCCGCACGCTGTGTGTGTTCCTTCAGGTCGCGGGTGCGGCTGTGGCAAATGGTCACCGTGGCGTTCGCTTTCTGCAGCAACATAGCCACAGGGAGCCCCACAATGTTGCTGCGTCCAACCACGACGGCCTCGGCGCCGCTGGTCTCCACCCCGGCTTCCTCCAACATGACCATCACCCCATAAGGCGTACAGGGGATAAACAGCGGATCGCGCCCCTTCATGGCCAGACGACCGATGTTCACCGGATGGAAGCCATCGACATCTTTGGCCAGATCGATCTTGTTAAGCACCGCCTCTTCGTCGAGATGTCCGGGCAGCGGCAGCTGCACCAGGATACCGTTGACCTCTGGGTCGGCGTTTAGCTCGGCGACCAGCGTCTCCACCTCTTCCTGTGAGGCGTCGGCAGGCAGCGTGTGGCCGATAGAACGGATACCCAGCTTCTCGCACATACGCTGCTTCATGCCAACGTAGGTCTGCGAAGCGGGATCCTCGCCGACCAGCACCGTCGCCAGACCCGGCGTGTAATCGTACTGCTCCTTCATATCTGAGACGCGCTCGGCAATTTGCGAGCGAACTTTCTCAGCAATCGCTCTTCCGTCAATTAACTCTGCTGTCATGGTGTGATCCTTTGTCCATTACTCAGGTAAAAACTCAGTGTTCAAAAACTTGTCCAGCCAGATGCCGATAGCACAGGCCAGGAAGAAGGCGGTCATCGAGAAGTAAAACGTACCGTACTCGGCTACGCTTGTTTCCAGTACAAAGCGTACCAGGCCCACTGTGATGATCGAGCCGACCACAAGCGATATCACGATAACCAGTATCCTCTTAACCAACATGTGTAAATCCTCCAATCCGCATAAGCTTTTATGTTATCCGTTCGAATTGTCGCCGCGACTGTCCAGCACATCTCGCACCTGCCGCGTTAACTCCTCGGGGGATATCGGCTTGGTGAGATATTTATCAGCTCCAACACGGAGCCCTTTGTTGACGCTTTCCAGGTCCGTTTTGGCGCTTAACATGATGATAGGTAGCTCCGCCGTCATCGAATCACCACGAACCGCCTTGCACACGGAAAAGCCATCGATGCCGGGCATCATCACATCCAGAATCATTACATCTGGCGAGCTGTTTTTCAGCTTTTCCAGAGCATCGAAACCATCTTCCGCTTCGACGACGTCAAAGCCGGCGCGAACCAACATCAGGCGCAGCAACGTTCGCGCCATCGGCTCATCGTCTACAACTAGAACAGACCAACTCAATGCTGCCTCTGCTTCATGGTGTCCATCATCAGCGGGTTCTACCCCTCTGGGTTATTGTAAACAATTCTCGTTTTCCGGCAATGTAACTGGAGAAAAGTCAGCAGGTCTGGCCATAAATCTCTGCGCGTCCCACCTGAGCGCTCCACTCTGGGGGCTGCTCTCAACCGGCGTTTGTGTGTTTGGCTGCTCTAGGAAAGAACGAGCGGCGCTGGCAGCGACGAGTCTTGCTTTTAGTCAGGAAGCGTTGACAGGGGAAGCTTCAGAAGCAAGCCTTCTCGGCTGAGAATGGTGTCCGGAAAGATCTCTCGCGCGCGTGGTAACATCTCCTGCTCCAGGTAATCGTCGGTAGCATCGGGCGAATAGTGGAACAGCGCCAGGCACTTCGCGTTAGCCGCGCGCGCAGCGCGGGCGGCCTCAAGCCAGCTGCTGTGACCCCATCCGGGGAACTGCTGGCGTCCCTCGAGAGAAAAATGGGAGTCGTGGATCAGCAGGTCGGCATCCTGCGCCAGCCTGACCACGTTCTCTTCGACCATGCCGTCTGTGTGCGTGGTGTCAGTACAGTAGGCCAGCACGGCGCCGTTATTCTCTATGCGAAAACCAAGGCTGTCGCCGGGATGGTTCAGCGTTGCCGCATACACCGTCGTCTCATCGCCAACGACCAGCACGTCGCCGTCCTCGATCTCCTTGACGTGAAAATCGGCGGGAAGCGTCTTGTAGTCAAATGGCAAATAAGGCTCGATAATCTGCCGTGCCAGGATGGCCTCCAGCCGCTGGCCCACACGTTTCTGTCCCACAACCACAAAGCGATTATTGCGTTCGAACGCCGGGCCAAAGTAGGGAAACCCCTGTATGTGGTCCCAATGGGTGTGGCTGATAAGAAGGGTTCCAACGATGCGCCCCGGACTCTCACGCATCAGCTCCTGTCCCAGGCGGCGGATGCCGGAACCGGCATCGATGATGATCAACTGCTGATCAGAGGTTAGCAGGGCAATGCAGGACGTGTTGCCGCCTATTTTCAGGGTCTCTGGTCCCGGCACCGGAATCGTGCCGCGTACTCCCCAAAATCGAACAAGCAACGCTTACGTTCCCTGCTCCTTCTCTTCAACCTCAGTCGTCCGACCGTGCTGGCGTTCTTCCAACACGCGGTTCACGCTGTCCAGTAGATCCTGAGGGCCAAATGGCTTGGTAATGTAATCGTCCACACGGGCGATGTGCAGGCCCAACACGCGGTCGATGCTCTGCGCCTTGGCTGTGACTACGATCACGGGGATATCGCGCATCTGCTCCGATGCCTTCATTTTCTGGTAGACTTCCCATCCGTCCATTTCAGGCATCATCAGATCCAGGAGAACCAGATCGGGGTCGGTCGCCTCGATTTTGCTTAATCCCTCGCGCCCGCCCAGGGCGCCGACCACCTCGATGTTTTGCCGGTTCAAGATCAACTTGACCAGCTCAATCATCTCCTGCTCGTCTTCGATGCAAACAACTGTTTTTTGCCCAGTGCTCATAGCACACCTTCATCTCTTGCGCTCTTACATGATGATCGTAGCAGCGATCACGCCGGCACATCCACTTCCCCAGGCGAAAACAAGCTTATCACAAGGGCTAAGGGTTGTCCACGCACCGACGGGCCACGCGCCCTTCGCCGCTTACAACCTGCTTGAGCCGGCGGCTGCAATTGTTGACAGTGCACACCTCTTCTGGCATAATGCGCCTACATTAATAACCAGAATAGCGATGATGGAGACGAGTAGGCGGTTGTCCAACCTCAGCGAGCCTGAGACGGTGTGAGTCAGGCAATCCATTCCGCCGAAAATCCCTCCGGAGCTGCCAACCGAACCTTCCGTACACGGCGCTCGCCGCGCAGGTATTGAACAAGTAGGCCTGGCCGGATTCATCCCACGTTACCGGGACTGCGATGATACCATGAGGTGGTGGTCATCGAAAGAGCGTCTGGCGACTTCCGACAACGTCGCCGGGAAGCAGGGTGGTACCGCGAAGCGCGCCTTCGTCCCTACGGGATGAGGGCGTTTTTTGTTTTGGTGCACTGGTGTATTGGTTTATTAGTTTATTGGTGTACTGGTAATAGTTACCTATGGCGCCAACAACCAGCACATCAATAGCCCAATCAACCAGTACACCAATATACCAGTACACCAATATACCAACACAGAGGACCTATGACTGAACCACTTTATCAAACCGACGCGTACTTGAAGGAATTTGCAGCCACGGTCGTGGAGCAGGTAGACGGTGGCGTGGTCCTGGACCGCAGCGCGTTCTACCCTGGCGGAGGCGGACAGCCGCACGATACAGGAACCCTGGCGGCGGGCGACCGCTCCTGGCGCGTGACAAAGGTGAAACGCGTGAAGGGCCGGCCGGTCCACTACCTGGACGGCGACAACCTGCCCGAAGCGGGTGAATCGGTCGTGGGCCGCCTGGATTGGGAGCGGCGCTACCAGTTGATGCGCACGCACACGGCCATGCACGTACTGTGCGGCGTCATCTGGCGCGATTACGGCGCCTCAGTCACCGGCGGCAACATGGAACCGCTCAAAGGGCGCATGGATTTCGAGTTTGAAACGATGCAGGCGCAACTGGTACAGGAAATTGAGGAAGCGGTGAACCGCGAGGTGCGGGCCGCCCGCCCCGTAAAGGTGGACATTCTCCCGCGCGAAGAGGCCTTCCAGATTCCAGACCTGATTCGCACCAAGATCAACCTGTTGCCGGAAGGAATCACCGAAGTGCGCACCATCGAGATCGAAGGGCTGGATCTGCAGGCCGACGGCGGCACCCACGTGGCAAACACCGAAGAGGTTGGCCCCATGCGCATCGCCGATTACAAGAGCAAGGGGAAGATCAACAAGCGCATTTATGTGGAACTGGATGCGTTGGACGGTGAAGATTAGGGCCGATGAGAACTCTGATCCGGGAACTGCCTTACGAAAAACCGATCGCAGGCGGACGATACCGCTACCAGTGCGACGGGCAGCCCACCGGCGCGGTAGAGAGCTGGCGTCTGAGCCACGCTGCCGACGATTATCGATTTCTACGGGTAGATCTCAACGCCCAGATGGCGCGCAGCGGAAATAGCTATCTCTATCACCAGACTCTGGACGCCGAGGGCCGCCCTGATCGGCTCAGCTTTCGTTTTTTCGGACGCAGCCGGCAAGTCCGCGGCGAACTGCTTTTTGAGGATGAGTACGTCACACTGACGCGCCACGTAAACGAGCAACGCCTGGAAGATGAGTTGCGGATACCACCAGGCTATCTCTTCTGGTTTCCATCCACAGCCGGGTTGGGCCTTTTGGCCGATCTGGGCAACGCCGAGGGACGCCCGGCGTTGACGCTGGCGCCCGACGATGATTTCGCCCTTTACGCCACCGAGATCTCGGGCAAAACAGAAGCGGCCCAGACCATAGAAATCATGGGCAAGCCGACAACCGCGCGCCCATTGGCGCTGAGCTGGGCAGACCAGGAACGGATCATCTGGCTGGACGAGCATGGGTGGCCTCTGCGCATGCAGCGCGAGGGGCTGGTGGCGCTAGAAACCCGCTATCTGCGCTACGCGTCGCGCTGAAAGTGTATCGGAAGTTAGACAAAGTGAGGTAAGACGACATGCATAGGATTCTATTACTGCTATCGACGGTGTTTCTGGTGCTCGTGGCCTGTGACCAGGCTCCCGCGAGCGCGCCAGACGAACCGGAGTCGGAGTCACTGGCTACTGTGGAAACACGCGCCGACCGCGGTGAGACGCCGCTGGTCGTCTTCCAGCGCAGCGGCGACGAGCCCGGTGACATGCTGGAGTGGCGCATTTACGCCAGCGGACGCGGCGCCGCCATTACCGACCCTGACGCTGGCGACGCCCAGTTGGCGGAGGTTGACGTGGATGAAGAGGCCATTGCCCGCCTGCTCGACGATCTACAGACCGCCGGGTTCTTTGAGATTGCCACCGCCGGGGAAGAAGAGTGCTGTAATCAGAACAGTTACGTGCTGACGGTGCAGCAAGATGGCGAAATCAGCTCCATGGCTCTTGAAGCAGTGACCCCACAAACCTCGCAGCAACGCCTGCAAAGCCTGACGCACATCGAGCAGTTCATTTTCGACGAGATTACCAGCGCGGCACAATAAACAGACCGGGCGCGATTACGGAGCTGTCTATCACGAAGGAAGAAAGAGATGACGTTTAAAGAAGTATCAAGCAAAGTCGATTTTGTAGAACTGGAAAAAGAAGTCCTCGATTTCTGGGAGGAAAGCGACGCCTTCAACAAGCTGAAGCAGTTACGCGCTAAGAGCGACAGGCATTGGAGCTTTCTCGACGGACCGATTACGGCGAACAATCCCATGGGCGTGCACCACGCCTGGGGCCGCACTTATAAGGACATTTTTCAACGCTTCAAGGCCATGCAGGGCTATAACCAGCGCTGGCAAAATGGGTTCGACTGCCAGGGGCTGTGGGTCGAGGTAGAGGTCGAGAAGGAGTTAGGCTTCGAAAGCAAGCGTGATATCGAGCGCTTTGGCCTGGCCGAGTTCGTCAAGCTGTGCAAGATGCGCGTGCTCCGTTACGCTGCTACCCAGACCGAGCAGTCGATGCGCCTGGGCTACTGGATGGAGTGGAACGACCCGGACGAGTTGCGCCGCCTGCGCGCTCTGATGGAACAGGACCCGCAGCAGGAAGTGACTTATGAAGGTCCGGCGGGCGCCACCACGGGCACCGTCGAGCAGATCGTGGGGCGCCTGGGACGTCCTGAGGTTGGCGGTTCCTATTTTACTTTCAGCGACGAGAACAATTACCAGATCTGGGGCTTTCTCCAGAAATGTTATGAGAATGGCTGGCTCTACCAGGGCACAGACGTCATGCCCTGGTGTGCGCGTTGTGGCACCGGCATCAGCCAGCACGAAATCGTAACCGACGGTTACCAGGAGGTGACACACGAGTCGATCTACCTCAAGTTCCCCCTGCTTGGCCGCGATCAGGAAGCGCTGTTGGTATGGACCACGACGCCCTGGACGCTGACCAGCAATGTGGCTGCCGCTGTGGGACCGGAGCTGACGTACGTCAAGGTGGAAGCCGGCGACGGCTGGACCTACTATCTGGCGGAAGAGGCCATGCAGGAAACGATGATCGGCGACTACGAAGTGGTCGAGCGCCTGAAAGGGGCCGACATGGTCGGCTGGGAATACGAAGGGCCTTTCGACGATCTGCCCAGCGTGCGCCAGGCGCTGGACGGGTACACCCACCGCGTCATCGGCTGGAAAGATGTCGGCGCGGACGAAGGGACGGGCATCGTACACATCGCCCCCGGCTGCGGCGCCGAAGACTTCCAGTTAAGCAAAGAGCACAACCTGCCGGTCATCGCGCCGCTGGACGAGAACGGCGTTTACGTCGCGAACTTTGACTGGCTCACGGGCCGCGACGTGCACACCGTGGCTGCAGACATCTTCGAGAATCTGCACGAAAAGGGCCTGTACTATCGCAAACAGCGTTACAGTCACCGCTACCCCCATTGCTGGCGCTGCGGACAGGAACTGGTATACCGCCTTGTGGATGAGTGGTTCATCAGCATGGGGCCGGTTTACGACAAGCCTCGCGAGGAAGTAACCGAGGAAGAGAAAGCAGCCAGCCTCCGCTACCAGATCATGGACGTGGTGGATGAGATCAACTGGGTGCCGGCCTTCGGCTATGATCGCGAGATGGACTGGCTGCGCAACATGCACGACTGGATGATCAGCAAAAAGCGCTATTGGGGCCTGGCGCTGCCCATCTGGGTCTGCGACGATGAGGAGTGCAACCACTTCCACGTGGTAGGCAGCGACGAAGAGCTGGAAGAACGAGCCGTTGAAGGGTGGGACACCTTCAAGGGCCACACGCCGCACCGGCCCTACATCGACGCCGTGAAGATCGCCTGTCCAGAATGCGGCGGTAAAGCCTCGCGTATTGCCGACGTCGGCAATCCCTGGCTGGATGCGGGCATCGTGGCCTTCAGCACGTTGCACTACCGCGACGATCCCCATTACTGGGAGAAGTGGTTCCCGGCCGACTTCATCACCGAAAGCTTCCCCGGCCAGTTCCGCAACTGGTTCTACAGTCTGCTGGCCCAGAGCACGGCGCTGACCAACCGGGCGCCGTTCAAGAACGTGCTCGGCTTCGCCACGCTGCTGGCCGAAGACGGGCGCGAAATGCACAAGTCGTGGGGCAACGCTATCGAGTTCAACGAAGCGGCCGACACCATGGGCGCCGACGTCATGCGCTGGCTCTACCTGGCCCACAAGCCGGAACAGAACCTGCTCTTTGGCTATAACAAAGGCGATGAAACACGCCGCCGTTTCCTGATCCCCTTGTGGAACGTTTACAGCTTCTTCGTGACCTATGCCAACGTGGATGAGTGGGCGCCAGAGATCGGAGATGGGAAAAATGGAGATCAGAGATTAGAGACTGGAGATCAACACAGTTCGCGACAATCTCCGATCGCCAATCTCCAATCTCCAGCCACCCAGGCGCCAACGGCGCCCCAATCCCCTGACCCCGCCAACGCCCAGCTCGACCA
>JBMCFH010000028.1:0-27659 GCA_048620455.1 Chloroflexota bacterium
TCGTCAGCCTCCTCGTCGGCGGCCTCCCCATCTTCGGCGGCCTCCTCGTCGGCGGCCTGCCCATCTTCGGCGTCTTCGGCGTCTTGCGCGGCTTCGCCCTCCTCCGCAGCCTCGCCCTCTTCATCGCTCGTTTCAGCCGCCGACGGTTCGGCGCGACCCACGATAAGCTGCTGGCCCGGTTGCACGAAGTCACCCTCGCCGGCGTTGTTCAGTTCGTAAATCTCGTCAATGGTCAGCCCATGGCGCGCGGCGATGCTCCAGAAAGAGTCCCCTTCCTGCACCTCGGCGTAGATCACGCCCTCGGCGTCGGGCGTGGCTGTGGGACCCGCGGCAGGTTGCTGTGCAACCTCCGTCGTGCCGCCGTCGTCGGTTCCGCCGTCGTCGTTGCCGCCGCTGTCCCCGGTCTGTCCACCGCTGTCATCGCCGGTCTGACCGCCGCCGGGGGCTGTCGTGGCTGTGGGTGGGGGCGGCGCGGCGCCCTCGCCGATCACTTCCAGGGCAGCGCCATCCCAGTAAATGTCGTTATGCTTGCGCGCCTCGTCCGGCGAGGAGATGGTGAACACCGTCACCGTACTGCCCTGCGCCTGCGCCTCTACGACAAACTGGGAGTAAGCGTCATACGGTTGCTGGTAGTCGGACCATACAATAGCCGGGTTGTAGGGGTTGGTGCTGCCCGTGGGATCGATGCCAATGCGCATGTTGACCGTCGAAGGGAAATCGGAGTAATTAGCGTCGCTGGCGCTGGACCAGGCCTGTCCCCAGATGGAGAAGCGGAGCTGCGCGTTCTCCGGCACGTCGACCACCTGCATCAGACCGGCCGTGTGCGTGCCGTGGAAGGTGAAGTATTGGGCGGCGCGCTGGCCCGAGTGGATGCGTTCCATGAATGGCGGCTCGGCCGGTTTGTACTCCGGCATACGGTTCTTCCAGTCAGGGTCCTCGTCCGACTGGCTGATCCACCACGGAATCCACCCCAGCGGTGTCTGCGCCGTGTTACAGGGCAGGTAAGTGCCGTCATCCATCTTACAATCTTCTCGTTGCGAGGAATACAGAGCCACCCAGGTGTAGTCGTCAGGATTAAAGGTGTAGAACCCTTCCTCAAAGTCCGGATTGCTCAGCAGATTTGCGCCCTGCGCCTGGGCCTGCTGCCCGGTCGCCAGGGTCAACGCCAGACCGAAAACGGCCAGCATCACAACAAAAAGGATGATAGTGCGAAAAGTACGCATATCCTCAGTTCTCCTCGTGGGCGCGTGGCTCCGTCGTCAGAAGCCAGGTGTCACCAGATGGATCTCCCGCCGGCGTCTGCACCGGCAACCGATCCTGCGTTAAAGCATCATAAAGGCCCACTGAAATTTCCTGGTGCATTGAATCGTATTTGTCGTCCAGTTCAATCACGCGCCGGTCGCGCACAATCTGTTGCGGGCGCCAACTGTCTGTTGGCCAATATCCGCGTGCAAGCGGGCCGTCATCCTGGCCCAGTAACTCGCCGCCTTGCACGACGTGCACGAAAGACACCAGCGGGTCATCCACAGCTGACAGTGACGACCAGTAAAGATCGACCTGCAGGCGAGTGGGTGAGAGCAGCGTGGCGTCAGCATCGTGCAGCGCCACCTGCCCGGCGAAGTGCGCCAGGGGCGGCGCGGGCGCTACGGCTGAGGCCTGAAAGCGAACGTACAAGGGGTACGCTTCAGGTTCCAGATCGCCGCGGGCAAGCGCGCCCTCGTCTACGGTGACGACCACCGGCGGCGTCAGCGCTGCCGGCACGTAGTCCAACCGCTCGTAGGGCCAGGCGTAGACAGCCGCCGGTAACGCCGGCGATGGCAGGCCTTCATCTGGCCGAAACCACCGGACCTGCTGGGCGGGCTGCACCAGAAAAGGGACCGAAGGCCACCCTTCCCGAAAACGCCGGTCGGCAAAAACCGCAACCTCCTCCGCTTCGCTGTTAATCTGCTGCGCCAGCTCTCGCGCGGCTGCTTCAAACAGAAGCGCCGTCTCTGGCTCGCGAGCGTAATGCACGTAGTCGGCTACCGTATTTATTAAGGCGCCTGACGCCAGTACAAGCACGAAGCCCCGGCGCAAAGCACCCGGTAGTTTAGGCCATTCCCATAATTTGGACAAGCCGACGGCGGGCAAAATGAGCGCCGCCGGAAGCACGCCGACCGCGCGCAGAAAGTGTGGCGGATCCTCAGCCAGGATGGTGGGACCGAGCATCACCGTGGCCCACAGCAGCAGGGCCGCAGCCGGGGCCTGACGCCAGCGCCGCAGGCAGCAGACGACGCCCAGCAAAAAGGGCAGCGCCATGTACAGGTCAAAGAGGGGACGGCCGGGCACATTGTGTCGCACAATCGTGTCGCCTTGCCAGAGAAAGAGACCGGCGCCGCGCCCGACGTGGCGCAGCAGCGTGCCCCACAGATCGCCGTTGTTCACCTGGGGGCTGAGAATGGACACCTGCTGCGTGCGGCCCAGCAGCAGATCGGGCGCCTGCAGCGTGTACAAGAGCAGGGGCAGCAGCGCCGCCAGCGCCGCCACGGCGAAGAGCAGCAGGCCGGGCCACAGCCGCCGGGCGCTCCGGGGACGGGTTAGAAGTAGATAAGAAAGGAAAAGGAGCAGGAGCAAAGGGGTGAATCGCACCGCCAGATAAGTATAAAAGGCAGCGCCATACAAGGCGCCGGCAAGAAGCCACAGCCAGGCGCGCTGCCTGCGGTAAGCCAGCGTGCCCACCCAGAAGGTCAACGCCAGGAACAGGGGCAACAAAATGGGGCGCAGGCCCAGGCGGCTGAGGTGCACGGGCCATAGGGTGATGGCCCACAGCCACGCCGCGAAGAGCCCCGCGCGGCGCCCAACCCAGACATCCGCCAGGCGGTAGACGGCGTAGGTGGCGATGACGCCGGCAACGGCTGCCGCCAGACGCAGGGCCAGAACGGTACGGCCAAAGAGCGCCACAGACAGCGCGGTGAGATAAATGTAAGCCGGCTCGCGGCCATTATTTGTTTCGAAGAAAACGGCGTGCTCGCCATTCAGCACGCGCAGGGCGTCCAGCCCGTTGTGCGCTTCGTCCCGGTACAAACCCGGCGGCGCGCTATCCAGGGCCCAGAAGCGAAGCGCCGCCGCCACGACCAGAGCTAAAAGCAACAAAGCCCATCCGCGGTGGGATGGGCCGGAGGGGCGTCTATGAAGCTGGCGACGGGCTTCTTGCAGAGTTGTCAAAACAGGGCAAGTATAGCAAAATAGGACCTCACGTCAACTTTCACAGGTGTGTATGGCATGGGGCAGATGGTATGGTGGTTTGCCGTCTGCCCCATGTTGTTCGCTGTTTATTCATGCGTATTTTAATGGTCTCAAAAGCATGTCTGGTGGGCGCTTACCAGACAAAGCTGGAGGAAATCGCCAGCTTCGACGGCCTGGAGCTGGCCGTCGTAGTGCCCCCTGTGTGGCAAGATCCGGCGGGTCCCATTCCTCTGGAGCGAAGCCACACCAGCGGCTATCAACTGTACGTGGATCCGATCCGCTTTAACGGACAGTTTCACCTGCATTACTATCCCCATCTGAACAAAAGATTGCGCCAGTTTCGCCCGCACATCCTGCACATGGACGAAGAGCCGTACAATCTGGCGACCTGGCTGGGCATACGCCAGGCGCGGCGCGTGGGGGCGCGCACCCTCTTCTTCTCCTGGCAAAACATCGAGCGGCGCTACCCCTTCCCCTTCAGCGCCATTGAGCGCGCGGTCTTGAAGGACGTTGACTACGCCATTGTGGGCAACGAAGCGGCGGCGGAGGTGTGGCGGGCCAAAGGATACGACGGACCGCTGCAGGTCATTCCCCAATTCGGCGTCAACCCGGACATTTATGCGCCACCGCCGCAACGCGACCGCGGTCGCACATTTACCATCGGCTCCGCCGGTCGCCGCCTGGTGCCCGAAAAGGGAAACGACATACTGCTGCGGGCCGTGGCCCGGCTGCCCGGCCTGTGGCGCGTGGTGATCGCCGGCGACGGGCCAGAACGAGCCTCGCTGGAGCAACTGGCGCGCGAGCTGGACATCGGCGAGCGCGTGCACTTTGATGGGGTAATTCCTTCCGACCAGATGCCGGCGTACATGCGGCAACTGGACGTGCTGGTCCTCCCGTCGCGCACCCTGCCCAACTGGAAGGAGCAATTTGGGCGCGTGCTGGTGGAAGCGATGGCCTGCGAAGTCGCCGTGATCGGATCCGACAGCGGTGAAATCCCCAACGTGGTGGGCGACGCCGGCCTCATCTTCCCCGAAGGGGATGTGCAGGCGCTGACAGCCGAACTGTGCCGGTTGATGAAAACGGAAGGATTCCGCGACGAACTGGGGCGAGCCGGACGAGAGCGTGTCCTCCAACAGTATACGCAGGCGCAGATAGCAGCGAAAACCGTGGAAGTTTACCACCAGATCACCTCGCTGTAGAATGTAGAGGAGCGGAGTCCAGACCTTCCTGAAGCTATGAGTTCCAGGCCACACCGATTACGTTTATTGGGAATTGCGCTGATTGCCATTGCCGTGGTGCTCGGCGTATTGACGCTGGTTGCCTATCTTGGCTGGCAGAGCGGCCAATCGCTGCGCACGGAGCAGATAGAGGAAAGCCGGGCGGCGGAGCTGGCCAACCAGATTTCGCGCGCCGAGGAGGACATGGCGGCGGACAATCACCGGCTGGCCATTCGCCGCCTGGAGTGGGTTCTGGAACAGGATCCGGAGCACAGCCAGGCAACCGCGCTGCTGGCGGAGGCGCAGGGGGCTCTGGCCCAAACTCGCGCGCCATCGCCGGACAACAACAGCGTGGAGGCGACCGCCACAGCGGCGATTACGGACACCGTCGGCAGCGAGGAAGAGGAGGCGGCGTCGGAGCGGCTGCGGCAGGTGCAGGAACTGGTGGATAATGAAGAGTGGGACGCGGCGTTGGAGGCTGTCATCGCCTACCAGAACGATTTTCCCGATTACGAGCGGTCGCACACCGATGGCCTGCTGTATGAAGCGTACATTGGACAGGGCATCGACCTGCTGTACGGCGACCAGGTTGAAGTTGGCCTGTACTATCTGGAACAGGCGGAAAAGCTGGGCAACCTGACGGAAGATGCGCGCAATCACCGCGAGTGGGCCGAGCTGTACCTGGACGGGATGGGCTACTACGAGGTTGACTGGGAGGTAACGCTCTTCTACTTCCGCGACCTTTGCCTGGCAGCGCCATTTTTCCAGAATTCCTGCGACAGGCTGTTCGAGGCGCTGGTGGCTTACGGCGACCAGTACGCGGTCCAGCAGGAGTGGTGCCCGGCCGAAAGCCTGTACGCCGAGGCTTATGAGATCAACAACAGCAACTCGCTGGGCGAAAAGCTGGGCGAGGCGCGCACGCGGTGCGCCGATGCAACGCCGACGACCGAGGCATCGAACGGCAGCACGATCACAGACACCGTGCCCGCAACGGCGGAGCCCGATGATGAACCATGAGCGAGAAGGGGGCCCTGAAATTGCGCGCACCGTACCTGCACCGCTATAATCGCCGCGATGCCTGAACTTGGTGATCCCATTAGCGAGCGAGAGCTCGACGTTTTAAATTGTCTGGCAGAGGGCGACTCGAATCGGGAAATAGCGAAGAAGCTCTCCATCAGCCACAACACCGTCAAAGTCCACGTGCGCAACATTTTTGCCAAACTGGGCGTATCGTCACGGACGGAAGCGACGACGGTGGCCCTGCAACAGGGCGTCCTTTCCATTCCCGGCGTGGAAGTTGAAACGGAGGAAGCAGAGGCCGAGGGGGAAGCGGGCGAGGAGAGCGAGGTGGTCCGCGAGGGGAGCGACGCCCCCGCCCCCGAGAACGGCGCAGGCGCAGCAGCGCCCGCCACGGCGCGGGACGCCGGCGCCCAGGCGCAAAGCGGCCCCAACGAGGCTGTTGCCGGCCCCAACCGGCGCCTGGCGCTGATTGGCGCAGTCGTCATCGTCGCCGCGTTGATCGTGGCCCTGTTTGTCATCGGCGACTTCCGCGGTGCCGTCTCCGCACCGGACGAGCCAACGGCGACGGCGACCAACGCCCCGCTGTTCGAGGAAACAGAAGTAGACGAGAACTGGCTGTTAAGCCGCCCCCTGCCACAGCCACGCGCGCACATGGTCGTGGCCAACATCGGCCTCAATCTCTACGCTATCGGCGGCGAAACGGCGGAGGGCGTGGACAACAGCCTCTATATCTATGACACACAGCGGCGGGAGTGGCGCCAGGGAGCGCCCAAGCTGACAGCCGTAGCCGACGCCGCTGCGGAGATATTGGGCGGCGAAATATATGTGATGGGCGGGCGCACGGAGAACGGCAACGCGACGACGGTGGTGGAAGCATACAGCCCGCTGAATGACGGCTGGCGCCCGGTGACGGCTCTGCCGCACCCGGTTGCCGGCGCCCTGGCCCTGAGTGACGATAGCCGCCTGTTCCTGATCGGCGGGCGGCAGGGCGACGACGTGTTGTCCGATGTCGTGGCCTACGATCCGGCTACGCAGCAGTGGCAGAGCCTGCCGCCGCTACAACAGGCGCGCGCGCACGCGGCGGGCGGCGTGTTGGACGGGCACCTGTACGTCGTGGGCGGCAGCGAGGGCCAGCAGGCGCTTTCTTCGTGCGAGAAGTTTGATCCCGCCGCAAGGGAGTGGCTCAGTTGCCCAGACCTGCTGCAGCCACGAGCCGGGGCCGGGTCGGCCGTTTTCCTTAACAAGTTATACGTGCTAGGGGGCGAGGCGGGCGACGCGGTGACGGGCAGCGAAGTGTACGATGCTACCACTGAACAGTGGAGTGAGTTTTCTACGCCGGCGCTTAAAGACGCGGCAGCGTGGGCCTATCTGGGCGTCGCCAACGTCGAGACCCGCATCTATGCGTTGGGCGGCAATCAAGATGGGGAGTTGAGCGAAGAAATGTACGTCTATCGCCCGTTCTTCTACCAGTTCTTCATCCCCGCTGCCTCGGCCGGCGAAGAGTAGCGGCGCTCTCCTTACTCCTCTTCGTCGCCGCCCGCAGCCTGCACCGCCTCGCGGGTCTCGGCGCGCGCGCCGGCCTCTTCTTCAAAACTCTCGGCGTAAAACCAGTCGATGATTTTGCCCTTCCACCACGGCGTCAGGGCCTGGATGAGAGCGAGCCCGGTCTGGGAGACCATCGCTTGCTGGTAGGACTCGCGGGAGGCGAAATATAGCTCGTACATCAGGTGAAAGCGCGACTCGCCGCCCGGCTTGCCGGTCACGCGGCTGACTTCGCTCTTGACGAGGCCCGGCAACTGCTCGGCAAGCGGCAGGTGCGTCTCTGAGAAGAATTTCTCCAGCGCCGCTTCGTCGTCCACGCGGCGGTAGATGGTCACCAGTTTATACAAATTACTGCTCCTCCCAGATTTCCAGCAGTTCCTCTTTCAGCGCCTGCCGCTGTTCCTCGTAAGTATCGTCGTCGATCTCGCCGGCCTGGTGCGCGTCGTCCAGCGCGGCGATGGCGTGCAGCAGTTCGTCGCGGCGGCTGGCCACCGCAGCGCTTTGCACCACGGGCGCGCCGGCAACGTCTGCCGCCGGTGCGGCCTGGTTGTTGCGCCACAGATGCAGCGCGTAGCCGCCGAGGGCGACTGCCAGCAGCAGCACACCGCCGCCGATGAGCAACTCCGTGTTCTCGTCACGCGCCGGCACATTGCCCGCCGCGGTGGCGATCTGGCGCGGGCGACCCTCCAGGTCAAAGCGCACGCTGTCGCCCGCGCTCACGCCCTGGCGCGCGAAGTTCAAGAAGGTACCGGCTTCGCCCATCGTCTGCGGCCCCTGCGCCTGCCACTGCTCCGCCTGCGCCAGCTCCACCCCGGCGTCGGGCATCACCAGGTTGACGCTGTCCACGGCGTAATGGACGTCGTGGGCGAACGTCAGGGCCCGTTCGTAGGGCATCGTGTAACGTACCAGCAGGCTCAGCGTGCCCTGTCCGGGGCGCAGCGGAACGGTATCGGCCCAGCCGCTTTCCGTCTGGATTACGTCCTCCGCAGGGATGAACGATTCCATGCCGCCAAACGAGCGGTTGAAGCTGGGATCGCCAGCCTCATCGGGCAGCGCGATGCGCACCGTGCCTTCCTCGGCGTCGCCTGTTTCGCCGACAAAGACAACCGGATCTTCCTGGCTAAACTGGTACAGCTCGCTGACCTGCACCTGCCCTTCCGTGAACTCCAGGATAATGTGCAGCTGGCTCACGTACACCGAGGAAGGATCGGTGCTGTGCTCGTAGACGGGAACGGTCAGCGCCAGCGCGGCCTCGTCGCGGTCAATGCGGCCGAAATCGCTCCCATAATTGATGTCCTCGTACTCCACCGTAGCCACGTAAGCCAGGTCGGGCGGCACCATGGTCAGGTCGAAGGCAAAGCGCCCTTCCGCATCCAGCGTGGTGGTCATGGTCAGCGACGGTTCGAACTCGGCGGTGAAGGCGCTCAGCTCCACCGGCGTGCCTTCGGGCAGCGTGCCGCCCGTCGTCTGGTTGGTCACCGTGCCGGTGATCACCGCGGCCTCAATCGGTTCGAAAGCGGCCATGGGGTCGGCGTGGTCATAGCTGAGCGTTCGCGCATAGGACACCGCCGCCGCCAGCTCCGCCTGGGCAAGATCAAGCGCCTCGTGCTCGGAAATGTCGCCCGCGGTGACCGCTTCGCTTACGCTTTCGTCACTGCGCTCCAGCCAGTAGGCGGCGTCGCCGAGGTCAGACGCGGTCTGGTCGCCCTCCACGCCGTGACACTCCTCACAACTCGCTTCGTAGACCGACTGCCCCATCTCAATGGTGGAACTGCCCGTACCCAGGCTGTAGATAGCGGCGACCACGTCCCAGCGCTCGCTCTCAGAGAGCGGATCGCTGCTTTGGGGCCCGAAGGGGGGCATGCCCGCTTGCAGAATGCCATCGGTAATCGTCTGGAACAGTTGCGCGGGAACCGCCTGCTGTACAAAGGCCTCTGTACCCAGGGCAGTCGGCGGTTGCGGTAATTGCGGGGCCATTTCGCCGTCGCCCTGGCCCAACGGCCCGTGGCAGCTGGCGCACCGCTCTTCGTATATCAGCAACCCCCTCTCCGCATCAGGCGTGGCCTGTGGCGGTTGCACGGGCTCCTGGGCCGTGGCGGCGGGCGGCTGAAGCAGAAGGAAAAGAGAGACTGTGAGAAGCAATAGGAAGCCGGCGGCAGCCAACAGGCGCGGCGCGCGCCGGCGAGAATCAAGGTTCATGTCAATATCTTCAGGAAAAGTGGTGCCCACAGTAGGCACAGAATTTATCGCCGGCGTCTCGGGGTTGGCCACATTGGGGGCAGTAGCGAGCGCCCTTTTCAGCGGTCGCCTGCTCCTCTTCGGCGGCGCCGTTGCCCTCAGCCGGCTTGCGGCGCAGGCGAGCCACGGCAGCTTCAATTTCATCCGGTCCGCCACCCTCGGCTACCGGCGCAGCAGCGCGCACGCGGCGCAGACGGGCCACGGCTGCTTCGATCTCCTCGTCGGTCCTGACCGGGACTGTGCCCTCCTCAGAGGCCTCGCCCTGCTCCGTCTCGGGTTCCAGGTCGTCAAGCTGTTGCAGGACGGCAGCGGCCTCGGCGACCAGCTCCGCCCGTCGCTGTTTGTGCACGTCTTCGGGCAACTTGCCCGTTTCATGATCGAAATCCAGCTCGCGAATCTGTACCAGCAAGGCGTCCTTCTGAGCCTCCAGCGCCTCGCGCTCCGTGAGCGCCTCCTGGCGGCGATAGTGGGCGACGAAGAAGGGGCGGGCGAGGATGAGGGCGACCACGAGCACAAGGGCCACGCCAAGTAAAATGGAGCCGGTATCAAACACTGTTCGTTATATCCTGGGGCCTCACGCCGCCACCAGGAGGTGCGGCGCGCGCGATGAAGCCATGAAACACTGGCCCAACCTACTGCGCCAGTAGCTGCGCAATCTCGTTGTGCAGCGTCGTCGAGTTTACAGGCCCAATGACGACGCGCGACACTGTGCCGTTACGATCGATGAAAAATGTCTCGGGTACGCCTGTGATTTCGTACTGTTTGGAAATTGTCGAGCCGAGGTCAGGCGCGTTGGGATAGGTAATATCAAACTCATCAAGATAGGCCAGAGATTTGGCTTCGCTGTCCACGTAAGCCACGCCCAGAAAGACGACGCCCTGATCGGCGTACTGCCGCCAGGCATTCTCCAGCAGGTCAGCCTCCAGCCGGCACTCCACGCACCAGGAGGCCCAGAAGTTGAGCACCACCACGTTCCCTTCCATATCGTCGAGGCTGGCGGCGGGCCGATCCTGCCACTCATAGCCCTGGAAGTATTGCATCTCGAAATCCGGGGCCCCGACGCCCGCTTCGGGGCGGGTGGCGTTAGCCTGGAGCAGGCCCCAGCCCAGGAGAGCCAACAACGCGACAATACCTATCCAGATGAACATGCGGCCCCAGCGGATAGAGGATTGCGCCGCGCCCGCATCGGTGGGCGGCGCAGGGGCCTGAGATGTTGGTGCAATTTCGCTCATTCTTCGCGCACTTCCTTCTCTACTCGCGAGATATAGTCATCTTCGTCGGGCGCCGGCGGCGGTTTTTGCGCGCCTCCCTGCGCCACGTCGAATGTATCGTCAGGAGAATCGCCGGGCGGACTGCTGCGGATACTACGCAGGTAGAGTCCGAAGAGCAGCGCGCCGACGACCACGGCGACAATAGGCAACAGCCAGATCAGCCAGTTAAACCCTTGTCGCGGCGGCGCAGACAACACCTGCGCCCCGTAACGATCGACAAAATATTGTTCAATCTCCGCCTGGCTGCGCCCCTGGCTAAGCTGCGTGCGGATTTCGTCGCGCCAATCCTGGCAGGCCTGCGTGGGACAGGCGTCCAGAGGCGTGTTCTCGCACACCGGGCAGTACAGGTCGCGGGCGATGGCGTTCACTTCGTCGTCCGTGATCTCATCGTCCTGCGCCGCCGCCGGCAACGGCGCCAGCGCCAGCAGGAGAGGAATGAGCAATAACCAGACGCGGCGCGTTCGCAACAGGCTGACCAACTCCGATCCACGCATAATCATCGTCTACGCCGGCTGCCCGGCGAGTTGCCGCCGCTTACGCGCGGCAGAAGCGACCTTCTCATCGCTCGCATCGGGCCAGGCGGCGACCATGGTGCCAATGATGAAGATAAAACCGCCGGCCCATACCCAATTAATCAGCGGGTTGAGGTACAGGCGGAAGGTAGCCGCGTCGGCGGTGACGTTTTCCCAGTTGACCATGATTACGTAGAAATCTTCGGCGATGGTAGAACGCGAGCTGGGGATGGTCATGGGTTGGCCCGTGCGCGTGTAAAGCTCCGTGCGCGGCGTGAGGTGGGCCACCGGTTCGCCGTTTTTCGTCACATCCAGAGACGCTTCCTTAATCAGCAGATCATCGGGCCCCGGAAACTGGCGCACGCCATTAAAGGTCATCTCATAGGCGCCCAGCGCCACCGATTCGCCGCTCTGCAGACGAATCTGCGTCTCCTGCTGGTAGAAGTAGCTGCCGATGATGCCAAAGGCCATGATCAGAACGCCAATGTGGATCCAGTAGCCACCGTAGCGGCGGCGGTTGCGACCCATGAGGTTGAAGAAGGCGGCCCACGGCGCTTCTCCGCGCTTCGTGCGCGCCCGCACGCCTTTGGCGAACTCCAGCAGGGTCAGAATCAGGGAGAAGGTGGTGATCCACAGCCCTAACAGGGCGGCCCAACTGTCTACGCCCAGAAAATAGAGCGCGGCGACGATGATGGTGGTAGCCAGCGCGGGCCAGCGCACAGCCATACCAATGCGGCGCGCGCTGCTACGGTACCACATGGTCAGCGGCGCCACGCCCATCAGCAGCAGCAGGGCGGCAAAGAGGGGGCCGTTGACGCGGTTATAGAACGGCGGGCCGACCGTCACGCGCTCGCCCGTAAACAGCTCGGAGATGATGGGGTAGTTGGTGCCCCAGAAGGTGGCGAACATGATGCCCAGAAAGATGAAGTTGTTGAGCAAAAAGGCCGATTCACGCGACAGCAAGGAGTCGAGCTCGTTGGTCGAGGCCAGGTCATCTTGCCGGCGCAGCAACCAGAAGGCGGAAAAGACGAGCATAATACCCAGGAACCCGAAGAACAGGGGTCCCACGGCCGATTGGGCAAAGGAGTGCACGGAGGAAATGACGCCGCTGCGCACGATAAAGGTGCCGTAGATGACGAGCAGGTAAGTAAGGACCACCAGCACCATGTTCCACATCTTGAACATCTTGCGCTTTTCCTGGATCATGACCGAGTGCAGGAACGCGGTGCCTGTCAGCCAGGGAATGAACGAAGCGTTCTCCACCGGGTCCCAGGCCCAGTAGCCGCCCCAGCCCAGCACGTCATAGGCCCAGCGACCGCCGAGGATCAGGCCCAGGCTGAGGAACAGCCAGGCCACCAGCGTCCAGCGGCGGGTGGTGCGGATCCAGCCATCGTCCAGCTTGCCCGTGATCAGCGCCGCCATGGCGAAGGTATAGGGGATGGTAAAGCCGGTAAAGCCCAGGTAAAGCATGGGCGGGTGGATGATCATGCCCGGGTGGCGCAGCAGCGGATTCAGGCCCTGCCCTTCGGCGGGCACAACCGCCTGCTGCGCAAAAGGGTTCTCCACAAAGGCCGTCAGTCCCAGGAAAAAGATCTGGGTGATGCTGGCCATGACGATGGCGTAAGGCATCAGCGGGCGCTGGTCGTCCCACTTGCGCAACATGGCTGCCGCTGTGAAACCGGCGAGCAGCAGGTTCCAGAAGAGCAAGGAGCCGGCCTGTCCGCCCCACAATGCCGTGACCTTGAGATAGGTGGGCATCTCCGTGCTGGTCACGCGCCACACATATTCCACGGAGAAGTCGTTGCGCAGAAGAAGAACGATCAGCAGGCCACTGGCCAGCAATAGGAGGGGAAAGGTAGACGCCGTTGCGTTACGCGCCGATTCCACCCAGCGAGCGTCTTCTTTGCGGGCGCCATAGGTCGCCGCCAGGGCCGCATAGATGGCCACAGCAAACGTAATGAGTACGACAGCGTATCCAAAGTCAGCAATCATATGTGTTTCGGATCCGTCCGTTGGTTATCTATGCGCCCGATTCCGGTGGGCCTGCTTCTTCGTAGCGGGTGGGGCACTTGAGCATGAGGCCGCCGGGGTTGGCCGTAAAGACGCCATCCTCGCCCGCGGTCCCTTCAACCAGGGCCTGCGCCTCGTGCTGCAACAGATCGGGCATGGGCTCATTCATGGCCACGATGTGCAACCGCTGACCCGGGTTATCCAGATCGTCCACGATGTCGAACTCCAGGCGAGAGGTCGTGGCGTCTATCTGCGTGAACTTGATTGAGTCGCCGACCACGATGCCGGAAACGCGCAGATCACGTCCAACCAGAGCGCTCTGATCGGCGTAAAATTCATCCACAGTCTTATAGAGCTGGGTGCTCCCGCTCATGGCGTTGGTCATGAGGAAAATCAGCGCGGCCACAATCAGCACCCCGCCGATAACGAACTTCATGCGGTTGCTGCGTGGCTTTAGCAGTTCACCCTTGTCAGTGGTCCATGTGGTTTCCGCCATACCTTCACTCCTGTTCAGATAGATAGAATCCGGGGCCCAAACGTAACTCTGGCCCCATTTTCCTTTAGATGCGCATGATCACGCAACGAAGTAAGACCCCGAATTTTGGTGACGAATGTCACAATAGTTTAGCAGAAACTCGTCACTAAAGCATAAGTGTTAAGATGAGGATAATATGTCTATGATTAGCAACCATCGCCCCTGCCTGCCGCAGCATCTTCCTGGTCGTCCAGGATTTCGCGGGCCTGTTCCGCAAATGCTTCCGGCACAGAGACATAGCCTGTGCCCAGAGGGCCGACGAACATACCGTAGGCCTGTCCCACGCTTTCCTGCCAGGCGTGGGCCGGGATACCTTCCGTTTGCAGGCGGTTGGCGATGATCCGCGCCGGGAGAAGCCCGCGCGCCTCGGCTACAACTGTCCAACGTACGGGCTCATCGCGCCGCGGCGTGGCTTCTTTGTCCTGGGCATTATGCAGCGGCAGAGCAGCAGATGCAGCATCGCTCATAGCACACCTCAATTGTGTTTGCTTTCAAGCCGGCCAATTATTCCAAAAGAACCGCTCGCTCTGTGAAAACGAGCGAAGCGGCCGGCGTCCACTTCTATTATACTGGAGTGAGGGCCGTGGCGAAAGGCAGCGCTCAACCTTGTTAGAAGTGAAACGGGAGCGCACGTAACGTGGCAACGTTTTTTGAGCAGAACATCATCATCGTCTACTTCCTCTACGGGCTGGCCTTCTTCAGCATGGGGCTGGCTGTGTGGTTGGAATCCGGGCGCACGTCGGAGCTGCGGCTGGCGCGGGCCATGGGGCCCCTGGCGGCCTTTGGCCTGCTGCACGGGCTCCATGAATGGGCCGAGATGTTCCAGCTCCTGGCGCTTTCCGTAGAAAACGCGCCGGCCATTGCCCAATCGGCTGCCTTCCATATCGTGCGCGCCGGCCTGCTCGCCGCCTCCTTCTTGATGTTGATCATTTTCGGCGTCAGGCTGATACACGTCAGCGGCCGGGGGCGCGGCAACGAGCGCAACTTCATCTTCCTGGTCGCCGGCGCCCTGGTTTCGCTGTGGCTGGTGAGTGTGGTCGCCACGCAGAGCGTCTACCAGTTCTGTCTCGCCGAGTGCCTGTCGGCCATAGATGTATTGACGCGCTACACCCTGGCCATTCCCGGCGCACTGCTGGCGGCCTGGGCCATGATTCTGGAGCAGCGCGCCTTTCGCGAGCGGGGCATGGTCCCCTTCAGCAAAGATCTACAGTGGGCCGCGGCGTCTCTCATTCTATACGGCGTTGTGGGCCAGTTATTTCCCGCGCCCAGCGTGCTTTTTCCCGCCAACATCGTCAACAGCGAGTTGTTCCTGTCGCTGTTCGGCTTCCCCGTGCAATTTTTCCGGGCGGTGATGGCCGCGGTGATGGCCGTTTCTACCATCCGCGCGCTGCGCGCCTTTGAGCTGGAACACCAGCAACACCTGAGCGCCGCACGCAGCGCGCGGCTCACCGCACAACGCCAGGCGTTGGAAGCACAGCGCCGGGCGCGAGAAGAGACGGAAAGGCTCAACCGCCAGTTGCAACTGGCGCTGCAAGATCTGACCCTGCTGTACGATTTGTCGCGCGGTCTGGCTGCCTCGCTGGAGTGTGACACGCTGTTGAGCAACGCGCTGCAGACCATTCTCTCCGGCATCCCTCGCCTGCAGGCAGGCATGATCCTGATGCAGGAAAGCAGCAACGAGGAGCCGCGCGTGGTCGCGCGCGCCGGGTGCGACAATGATGGCGGTTCCGATTGTGGCCTGGTGTGTGACGCGCTGCGCGAACTGGGCACCCAGGTCATCAACCGCGGCGCGGCGACCGTGCAAAACGTGGGGTCGCAGAAGAGTGTGCGGCCCATCACGAGCTTTGAGCCGCCGGCGGACGAGGTGCTGGAACGCCAGGGGCGCATCGTGGCCATTCCCCTGCTGGCCCAGAACGAAGTGCGGGGCGGCCTGGTGCTTGGCGTGCGCGAGGAGGCTGCGCCGCTCAGCGCGCGCGACCTGTCGCTGCTGGGCACCATCGCCGGACAGTTAGGCATGGCCGTGGAAAATGCCCTGCTCTATAAGGAAGTGCAGGCGCGAGAGGCGCTGCGCGGCGAGCTATACCGCCGCATCGTCGCCGCCCAGGAGCGGGAGCGGCAACGGATCGCGCGCGAATTGCACGACGGCGTGGGCCAGATGCTGACCGGATTGGGACTGGGCCTGAAGGCCACCGCCGAGGCCGTGCAACGAGAGCCGGCTCTGGCCTCCAGCCAGCTTGTGGAGTTAAAGGATTTGAACGCCCTGGCGCTGCAGGAGCTCCGAGATTTGATCGGCGACCTGCGCCCCTCGGTGCTCGACGATCTGGGCCTGGTGCCCGCCTTGCAGGGTCACATACAGGCGTTCAGCGAGCGCTGCGGGGTGGAAACGAGTTTGCTGGTGGATGGACGGCGACGGCGGCTGCAGCCGGAGATTGAAACGGTGCTGTTCCGCATTACGCAGGAAGCGTTGAACAACGTGGCCAAGCATGCCGACGCCAGCCAGGCTCTGGTGCAGCTCTCTTTTGCAAAGAACGCTGTGCAACTGATCGTTACCGACGACGGGTGTGGCTTCGATCCTGACCAGGCGCTCGGCGCGACGGATGGGCAGCGACGCGCCTGGGGGTTGCTGGGCATGCAGGAACGAGTGACACTGGTAGGCGGAGAGTGTGAGGTTGCGTCGCGCATTGGGCAGGGTAGCACGGTGCGCGTCCTGATTCCCTTAGACGACAAGGATACACCTGATGGCAGAGAAGAAGATTCGCATAATATTAGCTGACGATCACGTCGTCGTACGCTCTGGCCTGCGCATGTTGTTAGCCGCCCACTCCGATATCGAGATCGTGGGCGAAGCGGAATCAGGCGTGGAAGCGGTGGAGAAGGTGCGCATCAGTAAGCCCGACGTGATTCTGATGGACATTCAGATGCCGGATATGAACGGCATCGAAGCCACGCAGCGCATTAAGAAAGTGGCGCCGGAGACGGCGGTGCTGGCCCTGACCATGCACGAGGACGACCACTACTTCTTCGAAATGTTGCACGCCGGCGCTTCCGGCTACGTGCCCAAACGGGCTGCGCCCGACGAACTGCTGAACGCGATTCGCACGGTTAACGAGGGCGACGTTTTCCTCTATCCCTCGCTGGCGGCGCGCCTGGTCAAAGATTACCTGCATCGGGCAGATGCAGGGGACCATTTGATGGTGCAGGACGACCTGACGCCGCGCGAGCTGGAGGTCTTGACGCTCATCGCCCAGGGGTTGACCAACGCGGAGATCGCCGAGGAGCTGGTGATCAGCGTCAAAACAGTGGACCGCCACCGCGAAAATATCATGCGCAAGCTGAATATGCATAGCCGCATCGACCTGGTGAAGTACGCGCTGAAGATGGGACTGATAGAACTGGAAGAGTGAGACGGGGCGGCTGCCCGCCGTGATGGGGCCAGAAAAAGAAATCAGGAGACCTGGCGCGCCGGTGACAGCGGCAATCGCCAGGTCTCTGCGTGTCAGATTGCTGACACAACGTCGGCGAAGCGGTTATGCCCGCTCAGGCAACCGCATGCGCCGCAATATAACGCGGGCAGTCGGGACAGGTGTCGGGTAATCTACCTTCGGCCCTCATGCGCGCCTGCCAGCAAGGAATACCCTCTTCGTTACAACCAGGACAGTGCTCGCGCCTGGTCTCTTCGCAGTTGTTGAACACCCAACAGGGAATGGAAAGAATCGCGGGGAGCGATGCGGCAGCGGTCGTGCGCTCCACGCCAAAGGCCGGTACTGCGCCTCCAGGCACAGGTTCTCGCACCTGCGCATCCTCGGCTGCCCAGCGGTCCAGCAGGCGGTTCATCAGGTAGCCAACGCCCACTGTAACCAATAACGGCGCAACACAACGCAGAACAAATAGCGTTACCATAAAGAAGGTTGCTCCGAACTCGTTCATCATGCCTCCAGTAAAGTGCTCAGTCAGCGGCGCTGGTCACCAGCGACGGCGCGTGGGCCTCGTGCTCGCTCGCGCGCGTGTGGTCCACGATGCGCAGATAACGGGTGCCCAGCGTAAACATGAGCAGCCCGTAGGCCACGACCCCGGCGCCCGCCAGGAATTCGACCAGGGAGGGGACGTAGGCCGTGTAGCGTGGCACGATCTCTTGCGGCAGGTAGTTAAAGACAACCATCTGACTGACGATGTTTATATCCCAGCGATAGGCCACCAGCCCTCCTACAACGAATAGGAGCGCAAGCCATTGCAACGCCATGTGGCGGCGCAGCCGGTCGCTGAGCAAAATAATCATTGGAATTAGTGCTCCCAGCAATATCTCACCTACCCAGAAGTTAAAGGCGAGGGAGCCGCTGGTAAGGATGCGCAACCCTTCGCTGCGGCCGGGCTCATAGGTATAGTTCATGGCCAGGGTATCCCAGAAGCGCAGGTAGAGATAGGCCACCAGGGCCCACCCCACAAATCTGCTGATCTGGTTCAACAGCCGCTCATCCACCCGCGCGCGCGGGCTGAGGGCAGCCGCCGTGCGCGAGGCCAGCACCGTCAGCGCCGGGCCCGCGGCCATAGCCGATACGATGAACAGGATGGCCATCCCGGGACGGTAAACGATGGGGCGCGCCTTGAGCACGCCGTAGGTGGCGCCCAGAGACGATTGGTGCAACAGGGACAGGCCCAGCCCCACCACTGCCAGCACCGGGGCGAAACGGTGTATGCTGTCAAGTTGCTCCGCCAGTTGTGGCATTCGCCGGCGCAGCCAGTCGTGGCGCGCCAGCAGGGGCAGGACCTCCAGGCTGAGGACCATCAGGTAGAAGGTAATACACATGGTCACTTCCCACAGCGGGGAGTGTATGTTCCAGAACACGATGGAATGCCAGAAGCGATCGGGGCGCCCGATGTCCAGCAGCAGGGTCATACAGGCCATCGTGTAGGCGATGAACCCGATAAAGACCGCCGTGCGCGCCACCGGTTCCAGGTGCTTCAGCCCCAGCAGGTAAACGGCTGCGGAGAGCATGAAAGCGCCCGCGCCCAGGGCCACCGCCGACAGGTCGATGGTGATCCACAGGCCCCAGGGCACCAGGTCGCTCAGGTTGGTGACGATCAGGCCCCGGGTGAAAACGACGACCGCGGCGCCCAGGCCGCTGAGGATGAATACGACCAGCAAGATAAGCCAGGTCGGGAATAAATACGCTTGCAGGCGTTTCATGTGCACACCTCCTGTACGTCAGGCTGCTCTTCTTTGTCTCGAGGCGGGAGGTAGTAGACGCGAGGGCCGGTGCCCAGATTCTCGCGGAGGCGGAATGAGGGGTAGCGGGCCAGCGCCTTGCTCACCGGCGACTCCGGATCGTTCAGGTCGCCAAAGAGGCGCGCGCCGGTGGGGCAGGCCACGACGCAGGCCGGCGTCGCCGCCTTGTCTACGCCGGGCGTGAGGCCATTTTGCAGGCCGCGGTCGATGCGCTCCACACAGAACGTGCACTTTTCGACGACGCCGCGCGGGCGGCGGGGCACGTCCGGCTGTCCCCAGGTTGGCACGGCGGGATTGTCGCCGCTGAATTCTTTCCAGTTAAACGAACGCGAGGCATAGGGGCAGGCCATTTCGCAGTAGCGACAGCCGATGCAACGATCGTAATCCATCATCACGATGCCGTCGGCGCGCTGGTACGTGGCCTTGACGGGGCAAACGTGAACACAGGGGGCGTCCTCGCAGTGCATGCAGGGGATGGAAAGGAACGTTTCGTCCTCCTCATCCTCGACGATACGATTCCAGGACATCTCGGGCGGCACGTCGTTGTGCGCGCGGCAGGCCAGCGTGCAATGGCCACAACCCACGCACTTTTGCTGGTCGATGACCATGGCCCAACTGTGTTTGCTGTCACCGCGCGGCGCGGAACTGGGCCGCGTCGACTTCCAGGCCACGGCCGGCCCGGCGGTGACCGCCAGTCCTGCCAGGCTCAGCTTCAGGAACTCCCTGCGCCTGAGCGTCTGTGGCTCCTTGGCGTCCGAACGATTCGTCAGCGTGTTGCTCTTTTCTTGTTCGTCCATCTTTAACCTCACTGGTCGTGCGTGGCTCATGATTACTGCTCGCCGCGCGAGCGACGGTACAGATGCTCAATGCCCGGGGCCACGACGAGCCCCAGTCCCAGGCCCACAATGGCGGCGACGACGTAACCGGCCGGATGCTGCTGTTGCGGCGCGGCGTCGGTCAACGCTGCTGTCGTGGGTGTGATCTGATCCTCTTCCTGCGCTTCGGGGGAAGCGGCGACGTCAACTGGCGCTGCGGCGCTTTCAGTCTCGCCCATCGCGTTCTGCACCGGGTAGTGCATTTCGGCGCCGTGACACTGGGTACAGCTCTTCAGGTCCACCGTGAAGGTGTGCCGTCGCGGGCTGTGCCCACCGTCGACCGGCTCGTCGGAAACGCGCAGGTGGCAGTCGGTGCATAGGAGCCCTTCCTCGGCGTGCGCCGTATCGTTGTAGAAGTGGCTCTCTTCGTTATGGCACGTCTTGCACAGCTCCTGCGAGCCGTCCGTCTTCAGACCTGTGTTGTGTGGATTGTGACAATTAACGCAGGCCAGCGATTGCTCGCCGTGCTCGCTGATCTCCCACTCGTCGTGTGTTTCTACGTGGCAGGAGCCGCAATCATCCGGCCCGCCATGCGTGGGCATAATCTCGCGGGGATGATCCACGCCGTCCGGTTCGTGACAACTCTCACAGGTGATGCCGTCAGTTTCCCAGGTGCCGGACGCCAGATCGTAGTCGGTGGTGTGGCAGGCGAGGCACTCGGGCGAGCTGCCTTCCTTCTTCCAGGCCTGCAAAAAGGCGCGGCCGGTGGCCTGGCCATGCAGGCTGGCTGACCATTCGTCATGAACGTCGTCGTGACAGCTCTGGCACTCGCTCTCCGCCGGCTCTGTCGGTTCCTGGGCCTTTGCTTCCCCGACAACGCCAAACAACAACGCCAGGGCAAGAAAGAGCCCGATGATAGTTTCAGAATGAATTCTTTGGCCCATAGCTGACCTCCTTACTGCGGTCAGAGTCAGTCCCGCAGTTCAATTTTCAGTCTAGCAATTGGGGCCAGAGAGGTAAATTGGGAAAAGGGCCAATCTCCCTATGGGGGGAATTACCCATATAGAGTTGGTTAGCTCCCCTGATAGACGGCGCCTCCTGCAGATGTTAGGCTCACAGTAGCAGGACTTATCAATTACCGGTAGGAGGTTACCATGAGCGGATTAGAAGCAGCAGCGGTTGTTCTCGGATTAATCATCCTGCGGTTCGCATTGCCAATGTTGATCACCATCGCCGTGGGTTTCATTTCGAACACGATCTTGCGCCACTGGCACGTTACGACATGACTGGCGGGCCCGACAACAAAAAAGGCCGGATGTGCAACGAACGCACATCCGGCCTTTTTCTTTTCCGAATCGGCCCGGCGGTTAGCCGCCCGGCGTCTACGGTCTAGTCAGTCCTGACACGTCGGCCCCCAGATGGTTCAGGGAGTCGTACAGGATCTGGATGATGTACTCGTTGTTGTGGGCGAAGGCGCCCGGATCCTTGGCCACGTACTGGTAGTTGTACGCCGCGCGCAACAAGCGGGGCGTCCAACTGTTGAACGCGTTGTCGAAGTTGATTTCTTCCGGATCCGCTTCGCGATTCTCGTTGGTATCGACGAAGAAGTAGGGATAGCTGTGGGAGTCGTAGACGATGCCCGTGCCTATTTCTTCGGCGGCGTGCGTCTGCAGCGCCTCAAACAACATCTCGTGCAACGTCTCGATCTCTCCGGCAACTCCCTCTTCTACGTCGCCGTCCCCATCGTAATCGGTCGGCGCGAAGTCATCGCGCGGGAAGCGGATGTCTACCAGGTCTTCCTCGTCATTCACACTCGTATGACAGTTGCTGCAGGCCTGGACCTCTACTTCCAGGGCGTGCGTGTCGTGACACTCGTTGCAGCTATCGAAGGCGGGTACGTGCTCGAAGCGGCCCATGTACTCCTGGCCCTCGAACTGGTACGCGCCCTGAGCCTCCGCCCCGAAGAGAGTGGCTCCAGCCGCAAAGTAGTGTACGTTCAGGAAGCGCAGGTTCTCCGACGTTTCGTCGTCGGGCGTGTCGCCGATGGTGCGGTTCACGCTCACCGTCGATTCCCGGCCCTGGTGGCAGTTCAGACAGAGGTTGCTGTCGGAATCACCCGTGGACAGCACCGCGCCGCTGGGGAACTCAACTTCCTCAACCTCGAAACGCTCATACGTGTCCAGGTTGGTGTGGCACGTCGTGCACTCCAGGCCGCTGGACGGCTCTTGCGAGATGGCTACGCCCTCGGTCAGCATCAGAGGCAGTCCGTCGGCCGTGTGACACTTGCTGCACGAGGCGGGCACAAAGCCATCCTCGTCCCAGTGGCGGAAGGCCTCTTCCGACCCGGCGAAGTGTCCGTGATCGATGCGGCGCAACGAGTCGATGTCCATCGGTTCCTCCAGCGCCTGATTCAGATCTTCGATTGAATCATAGAGCAACTGGATGATGTACTTGCCGCCGTGAGCGTACTGCCCGGGATCCTTCAGCGAAACCTGGTAGTTGTACGCTGCCTTGAGCAGGCGCGGCGTCCAGCTGGTGAACTGGTTGTCGAAGGAAATCTCACCCTCGTCGGCCTCACCGTTTCCATTGGCGTCGATGAAGAAGTAGGGATAGGACGCTGAGTCATAGAGAATGGGCACCTCGACGACTTGAGCCGTGTAGGCCTGCATGGCCTCGTACAACATGGCCTGCAACGTTTCGATTTCGCCCAGTACGCCCTCTTCCATGTCGCCGTCGCCGTCATAATCCACGAGAGAGGCTTCAGTGCGAATCTGAGCCAGATCCTCGGGAGAATTGACGTTGGTGTGACACTCGCTACAACTGTCAACCTGCACCTCTAACGTATGCGGGTCGTGGCAGTCGATACAGGTATCAAACGGTTCGACGTGGTCGAAGACGGCATCGTACGATTTACCCTCGTACTCATAGCCGCCTTTGGCCCAGGTGCCATACTTGGTTGCCGCAGCGGCGTAGTAATGGATATTGATAAATCCCAGTTCTTCGTCCACCGCGTCCGGATCGTCAGGCTGGGCTGCGTCTGCAATGGCTTCGTTAACCTGCACCGTCGAGGCGCGGCCCTGGTGACACTGCATACAACGGGCCTCGTCGGCAAGCTGCGAGACGGTCTCTCCCGAAGGGAACGTCACCGTCGTCAGATCTTGCGCTGCATCGTTGTGACAGGCCTCACACTCGACGACGCTGCCGATAGGGGCGGCCTGGTCCACGACGCCTGCTTCAGTGCCGTCCGCACCCAGGAAGTCGATGAAGCCCGGCGTGCTGTGACACTTGGCGCAAGACGTCGGCACTTCGGCCGGATCATCTTCATCCCAGTGTACAAACGCTTCGGCGCTGGCGTCGGCGTGTGGCGAGTTTTGCCATTGGTCGACAATGGACAACTCCGCCACAGCCTCCGGCGCTTCAGGGCCTTCTGGTTCGGCCGGAACCTCTACAACGCGCGTCACTTCCACGGTGACCTCTTCGGGCTCCGACGTGACCTCCACGACGCGGGTGACCTCGACCTCCTCCGGTTCCCGATCACAGGCAGCGAGAGCGAGAGCAAAGATTAGCAGCACCCCTACGACGAAGAATTTCATTCTTCCAGGGTACATAGAACACTCTCCTTTAATCATGATGACGCTTGTTTCATTTTTATCACACTTCAGTGTAACACACCATAGAGACTCCTCCGTTAAACTTGATAGAGCGCGACCTCTTAAGGCGTCGGTGTTTCCTGTACTGGTACAAAAACTTCGCTGGTGGCCGTGGGCAACACGGTCGTGATAGCCGTTTCTTCGAAGGTGAAGGCCCAGATCAGGACCGCAAGCACCAGGGAGCCGACGACGACGCTGACGGCGACGAAGATACGGCGACGGCGCTCGAGCACCGGTCGGTCCACCTCCGTCCAGGGGTCGCCGCCGGCCTCCAGCCGCTCCAGCTCCAGCGCGTGTTCCTCCTCCATCTGGTCGTGGGGCAACATGCCCGTAAACATGCTGGGGTTGAAATGCTTGATGTGCACGTTGTAGAAGTGCCAGATGACGATAGCGAGCACCGCCAGCAATGCCTCGCCTCCGTGCGCCGTGAGCGCCACGGGGATGATCTCGCCGGGCAAAACAGCTGTGGTAGCGATAGGGTTCCAGAGCATGAAGCCGGTAATGGTCATAATTACCGTCCCCCAGACCACGGCCCAGTACTCAAATTTTTCTGCAAAGTTAAATTTGGCCATACGCGGGTGTTCGTCGCGCAGGCCCAGGTTGTAGAGCGCGAGGTGGATGGCATCGAATAGATCTTTCTTCTCCGGAATCATGCGCATTCGTTCGCGCTTGACGAAAAAGCGGTAGGCGGAGGTGAATATGTGGTACACGGAGCCCAGCACCAGGAAGAAGGCGGCCCAGCGGTGGATGACGCGCACCGTTTCGATGCCCCCCATGAGATCGATGAGGCCGCGCGCCAGGCCCGACTCCAGGGCGAACATCTGCGGGATGCCGGTCACTGCCAGGATGGTGAAGCTGACCATCAGCACGAAGTGCTCGATGCGGGCGCCGATGCGAAAACGGGGATACTGCTTCATTTCATCGCTCAAGGCCTACTCCTCTTCGAGCTCATCTGATCGTTCCTTCGGTGCATCAGGGGGCGGGACCTCCGCCTCCTCATGCGAGCGATCTCCGCGCAGACGCCGGTAGATGTCTGTGCCGATAAAGAGCACCATAAAGGTCAGCGTGCCGGGGATGATCAGCCGGTAGAACCAGTTCACCAGGAACACGGTGGGGTGGTGCTCCAGCGAGGGCTGGTAGTGGCTGAGCCAGGCATTGGGGAAATTCTCCGTGGCGTCGGGGTGACACTGCTGGCACGTTTCCAGCAAGTTTTCCTTGATGCCTGAATGTGGATCGTCGGGCGGGCGGATGTCGTGCACGCCGTGGCAGTCGAAACAGACCGCCGTGGCGGCCCCTGCTGTGGGATCCTCCAGGTCGAACAGGGCGATAGTCGTGCCGTGGAAATCGTCAACGTACGTCTCGAAAACGTCCGTAGAAATGTCGTACTCGTTCATCAGCTCCTCGTCCGCGTGGCACTCGGCGCAAAGCTCGGGCGAGTTGACGCGGAAGGCAGCCAGGTTGGGATCGCCGATGTCGTGCACGCCGTGACAGTCAGTACACACGGCGACGTCGGGGTTATCTTCTTCTAAGAGCGCTTCGCCGTGCACGCTTTCGGCGTACTCGTCGAAAATGGTGCTATGGCACTGCTCGCACGTGCGCGAGATGCGCGAGCGGGGCTCGTCGGGCGGTGGCGTATAATGCGCGCCGTGGCAGTCGGTACACACGGCAGCCTCTTCCACGCCCTGTTCCAGCGCCTCGCGGTGTACACTGTCCATCGTCTCGTCAAACTTAGGTTCGTGGCAACGCTCACAAGTTTCGACTTTTTCCAGCGTATATTCGCGGCGCGTGCCGGCGACGACCGGATCATGTGGAAACTCGTAATTCGTGTGACAGTCTATGCAGTTCAGCGGTTGCCAGGAATTGTCCAGACCGTGCACCGAGTCGTGGAAGCGATCTTCATCCACCGTCAGCGACACTGTTTCACCACTGTCCAGGGTCATGGAGCGGTCGGGCAGCGAGTGGCAGGCCAGGCAGTAGTCGTCGCTGCGACTTTCGGCAAAGAGGCCATTTTGAACGACCTGGGTCAACTGCTGGCGGTCGGTAAAGTCCACACCGGCCTCGGCATGGCACTCGGCGCACGTCGCCGTGCCCTGCCCTTCGTGCCACTGTTCGGCGGCGATCACGTCGTGGGCGCTATGGCAGTCGGTGCAGACGACGGGCTGATCTGACTCGGGTCCGGGATGGCTGGTCAGGTGCGGATCCTGGTGGCAGCGCTCGCAGGTGGTGGAGCGTTCAATTTCGTACTGCCGCAGGCTCTCCTCCTCCACTTGCGGATGAGGATACTGGTAGCGGGCCGCAGCATGGCAGGAGGTACACTCTAGCTCGCCACCATGCACCGAGGCGTCTACGACGGCAGGATCGACATCCACAGATAACGTCTCGCCGTCGTCAAAGGTTACCACCGCGTCCGAATCGTCATGGCACTGGCGACAGGCCGTATCTCCGGCGTTGTCCGGCGTCTGCTGGGCAGCTTCCAGGTCGAAAAAGGCGTGGGGAGAACCGGCAATGGTGCGCAGAACTGCTTGCTCAGCAGAGGGAGCGGTCGTCTGAGCGACAACCGGCGCGGGATAGCCCACGAGAGCGATACCTACCGCAGCCAGCACGATAGCGAGCAAGAGCAGCAGTATGGAAATCTGTTTTCGATTTGAAGGCGGCAAAGCAATCTCCTTCAAGTGCAAGTGGGCGAAGGCCCGTCTGCCAGATGAAGACAGGGCGCTAACAGAATAAGCGTCCTGACCTCAGCGGCGCGACGTTGATCATCATCCGCTCAGGGTGCCGGCGTCTCTTCAGGTTCCGAGGCGGGCTGGGCAGGTACTTCGGCGCCCTCAGGCGGCGTGTGGTAATTGACCGCTGTCTCCAGCAGTTCCTCGTCGGTCTTGGGCAGCCCCAGCCCGTCGGGGTTATGACAACCGCGACAGGCAAAATCAAGCGCAATCCGCTGGTGCACCACCGTCTCTCCCTCTTCCGTTTCCGAAAATTGCGATATCTGGAAGGGGTCGATAGCCACCACGTGCGTGCGCACGTCGCCGCTGAACTCCTCGGTGTCGCCAACGGCGTTGACGATGGGACGCGGCATGTGGCAGTCAACGCAGTCGATAGTGATCCGTTCGTGTATCGGATTGTCCTGGAACCGGGCCACTTCGAAGTGGCAGCTTTCACAATCAACGCGCGTTGTCTCTTCGCCGCGCTGACGATATTGCACAACACCGCCATGCGGGTCGTGACAATCGACGCAATCTACGACCAGGTGCTTGCTCTCGAATAGATCTCCGTACTCTTCATGGTGCTGGATAAAGCCATCGGCAACCGTCACCTCGTCAAGATTGTCGCGGACGTGGCAACTGGTGCACGCTTCAGCGTCACGGTTGACCGTCATCTCGAAGGAGCGTGGGGCATTGGCGTGCTGGCTCCCGGGCCCGTGACACGCTTCGCACTGTACCCCGGGCATGGCCCAGGCGCCGGCGATGCCGGGCATCTCGTCTTGCTGCCCGCGCGCGTTGAAACCGGTCGTGTGGCAAGAGCCACAATCGTAGGGGACGTTGTCCTCGCCGGCGTGAAAGCCCTCCCAATTGTCGCCTGCTTCCAGCCGTTCATTGTCCAGATTATACTGGGTGGTCGCTTCTTCATCCTCGCCCGTGATAATGTAGCCCTCCTGATCGAGGAAGAGGGCCTTCCAATTGTAGCCCCCGACCACGTAGCTGATGTCTGCCCATTCGTACCCCTGCGGCGGGTCGGCAACCTCTGAAAATGGATAGTCCGGAGGGGCGCCGTCTACGACGGGCGTCAGCTGCCAGGGGTGGCCGCTGAGTTGAAATTCTTCGTAGATTCCTTCATGACATTGGGCGCACGCGTCGCTCCCCACAAATTCGGCTGGCTCAAAACTGACACCGGGCTCACCCGGCGCGCCCGGTGGGCCGGGCTCTCCTGTGGCGCCGGCAGGACCAGGGGGGCCCTGAGGGCCGGCAGGTCCGGCGGGCCCTTCGACTGATTCCTGATCACAGGCAGCCAGCAACAATAGCGCAACGAGGAACACAACAATGACCGATCGTTGCATAACCGCGCTTCCTCCTTCGTTACCGAGGTAACAACAACCCTACACACGCAACTGGTACGATGCAGCCCATGGGCTGCGACGCGTAACCGACCGATGCCCTGTTGATGGTGACAGAAGTCACTCAAAAGCACAACGGCCTTACCCAAAACGCCTGAGTTTGACGCAATTGTAACCAATCACCAGGACATTGTCACTCGATCAGTACCGGATGAGTGCGAAGCCATCCCTTCTATGGCCCGAATGGCACACATTGGCCTGCACTCCGCATAAGTCTAGCATAGTTTAGACGATGCAGGATAAGACAATTAGTGGCATGGTGCATAAAAGGTTTGTGACATTTGTCACT
>JBMCFH010000029.1:0-26734 GCA_048620455.1 Chloroflexota bacterium
TGTCCACTTTGTCGCGCATGGTTTCCAGCGGCAACACCGTGAGATCTGCTGCGCCAATGAGGCGGCGCATGTCATCGACCGTATGGTAGTACCGGGCAACGTGCCCCAGGCCGGCCACTTCTAGCCCCTGCCGCAGCGCCTGTTCGCGCTCGGCGTCGTCATGATTGCGGGGACGGCAGGCGAAAATCACCCGCACATGGGGCATCTCGCCGGTGATTTCTATGATGGCGCGCAGCAAAACGTCGGCGCCATAGCCGGCCCCGTAGTGGCCCGGATAGAGGATGACCGGGTGTCCCGCCAGCCCGAGCTGTGCCTTCAGCGCATCTGTGCGCCGGCTGAGCGCTGCCCAGCGGCTCACGCGAATGGCCGGCGGAATGTAACTGACGTTGTCCAGGCCTAGTTTCTGCATCTGTGCCAGACTATGACGTGAGAGGGCTATAATATGGTCAGCAAAAAAGAGGTGTGCGGCCAGCGGCTCGTGTCCTGTCGTGGCCGGGACAGTATGTACGGTGGGCCGGTGGCGAAAGCGGGGCACGAGGCGCGCCAGCCACGACGACAGCGGGTAGGGCCGGTAAACAAAGTGATAAGCGTCGGGGCTGGCGCCGTTGCTGTGCCGCAAGAACCACCAGTAGATGGCTGCCTTCTCTGCCATCGTAGGGCGCAGGGTCGCATAAAGCGGCAGCGGTGTTAGATTCTCGCCCTCGGGCGCCGGGGCATCCTGGGCGGTCAGCACCTGGAACCGGTGGTGGGGGAGCGACCGCGCAAGGGAGTAGGCCAGGTTTTTGTCACCCTGATCCCAGGGCGGCGCCAGCGGTACGGACGTAATTAGTGAAATCTTCATAATCAAAAATCGAGGCGAGATGAAGGGGAACTCACGCCTTGCTCGCATACTGTAATCATCACAAGGACTCATAAAGTGACACAAGTTGCGCGGCGACCGCCGCCCAACTGAACGTTTCGGCCCGCTCCCGGCCCGCTGCCGAGAGTTTCCTGCGTAGATGCACGTCCTGCAGCAAATGGCATAGGCTGACTGCAAGTTCCGCGGTGTCGCAGGCGTTGACAAGAAGGCCCGCACCGCCTATTACTTCTGGCAAGGATGACGCGTTGTGGGCCAGCACAGGCGTACCGCAGGCCATCGCTTCCAGGGCGGGCAGGCCGAACCCTTCGACCAACGAGGGTACGGCGACCGCGTCGGCGAGCGTATAGAGGGCCGGCAGCTGCGCTTCGGGCACCCAGCCCAAAAAACGCACGCGCTCAGTTAGCCCTAATCTGATGGCGGTCTCCTGGGCCTCGTCGGGGAAGCGCTCGTCGGCGTTGCCCACGAACAGTAGCTCATGCGACACGAGCGGCGCGACGTGGGCGAACGCTTCGACGAGCCGCGCCAGGTTCTTGTGCGGGCGGCGCGCGCCCACGCTGAGGACAAAGGGGCGCTGCAGGTCGTACATTTGTCGTGTTTGCCTCAGAGCATTTGTGTCTTCCAGCGGCTGGATATCGGGATCGGGAGCTTCGCCGGCTACCGTCATCTTCGCCGCCTCTGTCTGATAGAAGCGGCAGAGGTCGCTGGCGGTGCTCTGAGAGACGGCGACGATACGCGCTGCTTTGCGCGTGCTCCAACTCATCAGCAGCCGGTAGTAGGGCCGCGCGTGAGTCACGGGCATGTACTGGGGATAGCGCTCGAAGATCAGATCGTGCACGGTGATGATCACCGGCACAGTTGCCAGCAACGGCGCCACGAAGTACGGTGAGTGGAAGCAGTCGATGCGTAGTTTCTGTAGCAGCCAGGGCCACCATAGCTGCTCGTGGGGCCAGTATAGGGGCCACGGCCCTCTGGTCACGGTGACGTTGGGGCGCGCGCTCAGGCTGTTCCAGTCGAAACGTGTGTCGGGCGCCCGCCCGCGGAAGATGACGAAGGTTCGTTGCGGCGCGGCCTTGACAAGCGCTTCCAGAAGGCGAAAGGCGTAACGGCCGATGCCGTGATAGCGGTCGTTGACGTAGCGGGCGTCGAATCCGATGCGGTCAGGCATTACGGCGTGTGGTCTCCATCGAGCGATAGGTAAAGACAGTTTGCGGCTGTGGCAGGAGTAACAGCAGCAGCGTGAGCAGCGTTACCCATCCTGCGAGCAGCCAGAGGAAAATATCGATGCGGGCGCCTTCTGCCGGGAACACCTGTTGTGTGGCGATCGGCGCCTGCGCCCCGGCTGGTGGCGTATAGGGCACGTAATAGAGCGTGATCAGGCCAAAGCTGTCGCCGGTGAAGGCAAACAGGCGCTGGCCGTTGGCCGTGATCCAGGCTGCCAGTTGCGGCGTGACACGACCGTAACGGAACTGGATGTCTTTGGGTGCCAGCACGAAATAGTGAACTTCCTGCGATTGCGCCTCTTGCGGTGTCGCGGCCTCGGCAATGGCCCGGTCAGGCAAGAAGTATTCAAACTTCGAGGCGTCTCCGCTGGCATTTATGGGGGCGTCGGCAGGCACGTTTTTTTCCACATAGCGGCTGAGCTGCCGGTAGCCATCGTCGCGGCCCAGGTGATAGGAGAGGACCCAGTGCGACGCGTTGTATGGCAGCAACATCAGGAGTAGCGCCAGCGCGGCGAGCGCAAAGAGCCGATTCCGGACGCCCAGAGGCAGACGCCGGGCCAACTGTGTCTGACGCGCCGTTTGGGGCAAGGTGGCGAGGGCGTAACCGAGCAGCACAATGGCCGGCAAGACCAGAAAGTAGAAAAACTGGACGTTCCCGCTGCCGAAGAGGGCGACAAATCCATAGAAAGGGTATTGGACCAGTCCCCAGGTTGCCAGGAGACGCGCCCGGCTGTCATGGCGCGCCACCGCCAGCAAATAGAGCAGAGCCAGACCGCCCAATCCCAGTAAGAGGTAGCTGCTGCCGTAGTCCAAAAATCGTTGTAGGATCATGTCTGTTAGAGAGATGCCCGACCGATTCCAGCCAGAAAGGTGGACCAGGCCTAGCAGTCGTTGCAGTGAAAGGAGCTTGACGTCCACATATCGCTCCCAATGTCCTGCCAGAATGGCCCACAGGGGCACGAGCAAAGCGGCTAGCGCCGATATGACAACCACCAGGAAGTAGGGTAGCGCCACCTGCACGGCGTCCGCCGTCTGTCGTCTGCGCTGCCACTGCCACAGACCGAAGAGGCCAACGGTGAGCGGGGCGGTGAAGGCTAACTCTTTGGTGAGCAGCGCTGCTCCCAGCAGAATGCCGGCCACCACGGCGCGCCGGAGGTTCGGCCCTTCCGCTACGCTGAACACACGACCCGGTAGCAGGGTGCTGCGATCGACGGGTCGTGGCAGCGCGGTCAACAGAACGCCCAATCCGCTCAGGCTGAGCAAGCCGGCCAGCGTTTCCAGCATTGCCCGGCGATTGGTGCGCACAGAAAAGGGATCGAGCAGAAACACGACGGCCAACAACAGGCCCAGTTTTCGACTATGGAGGCGTTGGCCCAGCCAGTACAGAATGGAGGCGGTGAGACCGGCGAAGATGGCGTTCAGATATCGAGTGTGGGCTACGGCGGCGAAAATGTCCCCGACAGCATAGAGTTGCGCCGCGGGATCGCCTGTTAGTTGTAGATAGGCCGCTTCAACCAGGAAGAAGAGAGGTGGATGTACGACAAGCGGCCGGCCGCTATCCCAGACCAGGGCGCCTTCGGCAGCCAGCCGCGTGCCGACCCGCGTATACAGTATCTCGTCGATAAAGAGATCGGGCGCCTGGGCCAGGTTCCAGGCCGCAGCGCCGAAGGCGAGGAGAAAGAGCAGGACCAGAAAGAGCGTGTCCCTTAGCTGCCAGTTACGGTTCGTAGGACTATCAATTACGTTCGTCATCAGATTAAGATTCCTTTAGCTTGAACTGCGAGACCGCAGTGGACTTTGCAGGCAGCGCAACCTCTGGTTCCGGGGATTCGGGCTGCAACTGCGCGTGTCGCCAACGCAAGATCCAGGTGCGCCACACGGCTTCGATTTTGACGCTCCAGGACATTTTGGATTGCCCGATGCGCCGGTCTTCAAAGTAGATGGGCGTTTCCAACACGCGCAGAGCGAGCTTCTGGGCCAGATAGGCCATTTCCACCTGAAAGATGTAGCCGCTGCTGGAAATCGGCTGCCGCAGCACTGCCTCCAGCGCGGGGCGAGACCAACATTTGAAGCCGGCGGTGGCGTCGGCCACGTCGAGGCCCAGGATGGCGCGGACGTAGATCTGGTTGGCCCAGCGGCTGAGCCCATGTCGCCACCAGCTCCAGCGTGGATCAACTGTGCCGCCTGTTACGTAACGAGAGCCAACGACGACGTCATACTTCCTGGCCCGTCGTATCATCTGCGGAATGTGTTGCGGCGAGTGGGAGAAGTCGGCGTCCATCTGTATTACGTAATCGGCGCCGTAGGCCAATGCGTAGCGGAAGCCGTCGAGGTAGGCCGAGCCCAGTCCTGATTTTCGGGCGCGGTGCAACACGTGTATGCCTTTGAGACATTCTTGCAGAGCGTCGGCCACGTGACCGGTGCCGTCCGGCGAGTTGTCGTCGACGATTAAGAGGTGCAGCCGTTTAAGCGGCAGATTCATTAACTGCGTCGCCAGTTGCGTCAGGTTGTTCGCCTCGTTGTAGGTAGGAATGACGATAAAGATAAGTGGTAAATTCATGTTATCCTCCAACCAGGAGATGGACCAGGTGGCTTCGCCAGCGTGATGCGCCCGATGTGGTTGACGCCGGTGCACCGGCCGGTTTCTGAGTGATGAGAAGGGCCAGTACGTATGCCAGTCCGCTCAGGGCGAACTTGAGAAGAGCCAGGGAACGCGAGCCATCGGGCAGCCAGAGCAGGGGGAGCGCCAGCGCCAGCAAGGGAGTTGCCTGTAGCAACCGGTTGCGCGCCGTCGCGCGGGGCGCCGGCAGCAGCGCGCCCATGCCCAGGAGGGCCACGACGCCCGATGTTACGAGTGAGGCGGCGGCGCCCAGCGCCCCCCATTGGGGAACGAGCCACCACAACGTCAGGATCTGCACGACCGTCGCCAGCGCCGCCGCGGATGCGGAACGGTTGCGTTGCCCGCTGGCCTGGGCGATGCCCGCCAGCAAGGTCACCAGGGAAAGCAGAACGCCGCCAACGGCTGCCATACGCAGGGCAGGCGCCGCAGTGAGATAGGCGGCCGGGAAGAAGAGCGTCAGCGCCGCCTGTGGCGCCAGAGCCAGCGCGATACCGGCGGGCAGTAAGAGCCGCTGCCACAGGCGCAGGGCGGCGCGGGCGTAGTCTGGCGCGTCGGGACGGCGTTGAGCGCCTGCTACGTAGGAGAAGACGACCATCGTCAGCGAACGGGCGGTGAAGACAGGGATGCGGGCCAGGATAACGGCGGCCTGGTAGAAGCCGGCCATCTCGTCGCTGCGCGTGGGCGGCGCCAGGAGTTTGAGACCGAGAATGTCCAGATTGAGCATCAGCGCCGGTCCTAACATGGCGACGAAGAGGGGGGCGGTGGAGGAAAACACCTTGCCCTCAAACCAGCCGCCGCCCTGCCACAGGCGCGCCGGGCGTACGATCCACAGGCTGTGAACCAGGGCCAGCGCCGCACCCAGAGCAAAGGCGGCCATCACGCCCGCGGCCCCATAGCCCAGGGTCACCAGCAGCAGCCCGGCGCCAAACTTGACCGCTACTTCGGCAACCTGGTTGACAGCAACGGCGCCAAAGTGGTAGAGACCTTGCGCTGCCCCGATTACGACGGCGCGCGCTGCCAGAATAATGGCGGTGAGGCCAACAAGAGGCACGACGGCGCGGTAGGCGGGGCCCAGGGCCAGGAAGTCCAGGCGGTAGGCTGTGTAGAGCGCAACTGCCACCAGGGCTCCCAGGGCCAGGTTGGCCAGCCAGGCGGTGCGGAAGCGAGTGCGTGTGCCGGCGTTCACGCCGCCGGCGGCTACGTCGCGGTTGGCGGTCCAGCTGAACCCGGCGCTGACCACGAGCGCCGCCAGCAGCAAGAGGGATTGCGCGACTCCTAAAACGCCGTACTGTGCCGGCTGCAGGAACCAGCTCAGCCCCACGCCGAAGACGTAGTTCAGTACGGAAGTGACAAGGAAGGCGCCGATGACCAGCGCGCTATGTCTGGCTGCTCTTTCCATCAGCGTTCACTCAAGTTTGTGACTCAGACCAGGCGTTGTTCACCAGGTGGCGCGCCCGGCGAACCGCGCCCTGTCCACTCATGTGCCCGTTCAGAGCGGGCGGCAACGCAGCGCTCGGCACTGTGGCGCCGGCGTGCGCTGCCAGGCGCGTAAAGATGCGCTCATAGCCGAAGACGACGCGCTCCCATGGGTAGAGCCGGGCGCGCGCCTGGGCCAACTCAGCGTGGTGTTGTCGCAGCGTCTCGTCGTTTCCCAACCGGGTCAGGATTTCGTGAAGGGCGTACTGGTTGCCGGCGGGAAAGGTGAACCCTTCATTGCCGACTACGTCGGCCACGCCCGGCAAGTGGGAAGCCACCGGGACGCAACCGGCAGCCATGCCTTCCAGCAGAGCCAGGCCGAATGCCTCGGAGCGCGTTACAGAAGGCAGCACGAGAACGTGGGCCTGGCGCAAGCGCTCGATCATTTCGACGTCCGGTAAGCGTCCCCAGAACGTGACATTGCGCAAGCCCAACTCTTGCGCCAGGCGGTAGCTAGCCCGCGCGCGGTGTCCGTCGCCCACGATCCACAGACGGGCGTTGTCGACTCCGCGAAACGCGTTCAGAAGAACAGGGAGTCCCTTATAGGGGCGGATCTGGCCCAGAAATAACACGGTAAATGGACCTTCTTTCTGAATGGGCGCCGCGAAATGGTCGTAATCAACGCCCCAGGGAATCACCGAAAGTTTTTCTGGGGGCACGTGCCGCGACAGGCATTGGCCATAGGTGGGTGTGGTGACCACAACGTGATCGGCCAACCGCGCCAGTCGTTCTTGCACTGCGTTGTATGGCGGTGCGAAAAGCCTATAAGGAAAGTGGCGCAGGTCGATGGGGGCGTGGTGCGTGTACACAAGAGGCGGACGTTGCCTGCTGAGCGCGCCCAGCAGAAACACATCGCTGAAGGTGGGTACCGGTCCGTGTAGGTGGATCAGGTCGTAGTTCCTTAATCGCTTGCGTATGGCGTTTATGCGCAAGGGCATCGAAGAGAGTCTGATTTCTCCCCATTCCCAGCGAGGGACGTCATTGAGGGAAAGGATGTCAACCTGGTGTCCGGAAGCTGCCAGCCCATTGCTGAGCCTGTCTGCGACACGAGCGATGCCGCTCTTGATGGGAGGCGCTTCCGAAATGACCATCAGTATTTTCATTATCGCGTCCTCTTTTGTGGACCAGTAAAAATCCGGCCGGTCGCCCGGGCCGGATGGGCTGTTGCTGCGGCTTTGTGTCAGGTAGTGCAACCCTTCGCCCTAACAGAGCGACCAAGACGCAAGAAAATACATGAGTTGTAGAAAAAGGTGGGTTGGCTCCCGCACCGTCTGCTTAGCGACTGTTCCTGGCCTTACTCATCATCGTCGTCATCATCGTCGTCATCATCGTCGTCATCATCGTCACCGTCATCGTCATCGTCGTCATCGTCACCATTGTCATCGTCGTCGGCATCATCATCGTCGGCATCATCGTCGTCGGCATCATCATCGTCGCCATCGTCACCGTCGCCATCGTCATCGTCGCCATTGTCATCGTCGTCGCCATCATCGTCGTCGTCATCCAGGGCTGGTAGGGGTGGGGTGGGAGTCTCAACTGGCGCAGGCGTTGCGGTGATCGACGGGGTTTCGCTGGGCGCGGGCGTTGCTGTCAGTGTGGCTGTTGGGGTTGCTGATGGGTCGGGTGTTTCCTCGCCTCCTGCGAGCTGTGGCGCCTGGCCGGGTCGCACAATAGCTTCCTGTCCCGCGTCCACGGCGAGCACGCTGCCTTCGGCGGAGACGGTGGCCTGCCCGTCGCCAACGACAATGTTCGTTTCCTCTGCATCCTCCCTGACGCGCACCGCGCCATCGAGAATCGTAATCCGCGCCGATCCTGTCATGATTTCGAAACGGGCGTCAGGCGCTATAGCAGACAGGACCTGGTTGACGGTCTCGCCGCTTTCCTGCCGTAAGGCCACCACACGCGGGTTTACCTGCAAGTCGCGCACGAGCAGTTCGGTGTTGGCTTCCAGGCGCGTGGTACTGCCGTCGCTAAAGGTCAGCAACAGCGAACCGTCGTCGCCGGTTCGTAACCGGTTGCCGCTTTCGACGGCGTCGCCTGCGGATAATGACACCCACTCGCCGGTCTCACCCTGGATCTGTGTCGTGCCGGAGACGGATGTAGCGGTGGCGACCTCTGCCAGAAGCGGTGGCTGTAGCAGCTGGTAGAGCAGCCCGGCGAGGATGAGGAGGAGGGCGAAGGCCAGGGCCAGCGCCGGTTGGCGAAGGGGAGTGAGGAGAGCGCGCAAACGATCGCCCAGCGATGGCTCAGGTGCAGCTGCAGCCCCTTGTGCACTATAGTGGCGACGGAAGGATTCCTGTACCGCGGCGCGCGTTGCCGCCGGCGGCAGGAACCAGTCGTCCTGGCTGAACTGCTGAATCGTGTCCTGAAGCGAGCTGAGTTCTGCGGCGCAGGTGGAACAGGTTGCCAGATGCGCCTCGACACGACTGGCTTCTTCCGACGCCAGCCGACCATCGGCATAGTCTAGCAATTGCTCAACCGTTAGATGTTCCATGTTCACCTTTGTGCGCACTCTTCGTCTCGTTTATACAGAGGGACGGGGCGTTGATTTGATACATCTCAATCTTTTCAATCTTTTTGTAAGAGTTCTCTTAGCTTTTTCAGACAGCGCGCGCGGGTCGGGCCAATAGAGCCTACTGCCATATTTAGACGGCGTGCGATTTCCTCATAGGACGGTTCGCTTGGATCTTTATAGAGATAAGTGAGGAGCGGGCGGCAGCGATCATCCAATTGTCGTAAAGCTTTCTGTAGCGCCTGGTGCTCTTCATAATGGGCCAGGATTTCTTCCGGCGTAAGCGTTTCGTCCCAGGTTGTGTTCGGTTCGGGTAGATCGTCAGAGGGCATGGTTCGTGTCCGCTCGTGTTCTGCGCCACGCCGTTGGTCCCAGCATTCGCGCCGTGCTGTAGTCACCAGCCAGGCCGAGATGCGCTCTGGTTGCTTCAGGTAGGGCAGGTGCCGCAGCAGCTTCGTCCACACCGATTGAAAGACGTCGTCAGCCTCGGCGGGGGTCAGACCATAGCGGATGGGGATGGTATAAACGAGCCGCTCGTAGCGCGCGACGAGGGCATCCCACCCTTTGCTATCTCCCTTGCGACAGGCGGCTATCAGCTCGCCGTCGGTAAGCTCCTCGTACTGAATCATTGCACGCCATATTATCGCTATTCTCGCTAAAGGGAAACAAAAAGCCCCCACCGGCCTTTCAGCCAGTGGAGGCTTTTACCCCCTTGAGATGTCGTGCTGTGTTGCGTCGGTTATCCGTTGTTGCCGCGACCCTCGGGTGGTCCAGCATCGTCAGGTGGACCGGCATCCTCGGGCGGACCGGCGTCTTCAGGGGGGCCAGCATTCTCAGGCGGGCCGGCGTGGTCGGGCGGTCCGCCTGGGCCGTTGTCTTCATCACCTCTGTCGAGACCCGGTGGTGTGAAAGAGGAGTCTTCCTCTGAGTCATCCGTATCTGCGTTGTTGAAGGGGCCGCCAGCCCAGGGAGGCGGACCTGCCCAGGGGGGTGGTCCTTCTTCCTCACGAATGTCTTCCCACTCAGCGCCTTCTTCCATCAGCGCCAGCGCCTCTTCCCAGGTGATGCCCAGATCGGAGTTGGCCAGCGCCTGCGCCTTGCGGATTTCACCCCAGCCTAAACCAGACTGTTTGATGTCCAGTAGATTGTCGGCGGTGATCGTTTCATCGTCGAGGCTGTCGGCCAGACGGTGGGCGATCATGATTTCACCCCAGCCGATCTTATCTTCGCCGTCTTCGTCCTCTTCGCCTGCATTGCGTGCTTCGAGCAGGGCGAGCCAGTCGCCCTCATCTTCATCCAACGTCTGCGCCAGACGCCAGGCGAACATCATCTCGCCAAACCCGGTACCCTCATCGTGAAGCTCAAGGATGACCTCGCACTCCTCCCCTGTCTCCGCCACGAGATAGTTGACGATAGGATGGGAGCAGCCGACGGTCTCTTCCTCCTCTTCTTCTTCCTGGGCCCAGGCGGGCATAGCCAGGCCAAAGATGAGCAGCAAGGACAGGGCCACAAATGCGGGCCATAGTCGTGACTCTCTTTCTTTCATGTGCGTTACCTCCACTTATGATAGCTTCTAGCTGGCTTCATAAGTGCAAAACGCACGAGGGCCCGAAAACGTTACGGGTACTATGGTACTAATTGTAATGCGGGGTATGGAAACCCCGTCTACGATGCGGGCTATGGAAGCCCCGACCGGGTTGTGCGTGGGACGGTCCGGATCGCAGCGGCGCTTACTCGGCGAAGGGATCGTCTAGGGCGATGTGCACCGTCTTGGTCTGCAGGTATTCTTCCAGACCGGCGCGACCCAGTTCGCGCCCAACACCGCTCTGCTTGTAGCCGCCGTGCGGCATTTCCACGTGAACCATACCGTAGGTGTTAACCCAGATTTTCCCGGCGCGTATGCCGCGCGCCATCTGCATGGCGGTGCTCAGGTTGGAGGACCAGACGCCGGCGGTCAGGCCGTAGATGGTGTCGTTGGCCATCTGCAGCGCCTCTCGCGTGTTGCGGAAGGTCATCACGGCTGTGACCGGGCCAAAGATCTCCTCCTGAGCGATGGTCATGTCGGTGGTCACGTCGCTGAAAACGGTGGGCGGCAGATAGTAGCCGTTGTCAAAGGGTTCGCCGCTGAGCCGCTGACCGCCCTGCACCAACTGCGCCCCTTCCTCCTGCCCGCGCTCGATGTACTGTTGCACGCGTTGTAATTGCTCCTGTGAAACGAGGGGACCGATGTGCGTCTTGCCGCTCATGGGATCGCCGATCTGCATCCGTTGCGCGTGTTTGTGCAGCAGCTCTATAAACTCGTCCTTGATCGACTCGTGCACCAGCAGGCGCGAGCTGGCGGTGCAGATCTGACCGCAGCGGAAGAAGACGCCCCAGGCAGAGGCCTTGGCTGCGGCGTCCAGGTCGGCGTCGGGGAAAACGACGTTGGGCGATTTGCCGCCAAGCTCCAGGTGGACGTGCTTCAGGCTGTCCGCCGCCTTACGCATAATGGTCTTGCCCGTTGCCGTGGAGCCGGTGAGCGAGACCATGTCGACGTCGGGGTGCGTAACCAGGACGTCGCCGATCTCCTGCGGTTCGCCGACGATGACGTTGAACACGCCGTCGGGCAGGCCGGCTTCGCTGAGGATACGGGCCATTTCCAGGGTGGTAATGGGCGTCTTGCTATCGGGCTTGGCCACGATGGTGCAGCCCGCGGCGAGGGCCGGCGCAACCTTCCACGATGCCTGGTTGATGGGGAAGTTCCAGGGCAAGATCTGGCTGACGACGCCCACCGGTTCGCGCAGCACCAGGCCCATTTCGTTGCCAAAGTTGAACGATTCGCCGTGCACGTCGCGGGCCAGCCCGGCATAGTAGCGGAAGAGGTCGATGGCCCAGTCAATCATGGCCTTCGACTGCCGGATGGGCGTGCCGCTGCTCAGCGACTCCCACAGACCCATGTCGTCGCGCTCGGCTTCCATGATGTCCGCCGCCTTGCGCAGCACCTCGGCGCGCTCTACAGGCAGCATGCGGGGCCACGGACCGTCGTCAAAGGCGCGCCGGGCGACGGAAACGGCGTGGGTCACGTCCTCTTCGGCGGCGCGAGCAAAGACGCCGACGAGCTCTCCGTTGGCCGGATTATGGCGTTCAATCGTGCGGCCGGAACGGGCAGGGGTCCACTCACCGTCGACGAAAAAATCTCTCTGAATGGGCAAATCTATCGTCGTACTACTCATGGGCTACCTCCTAAAAACATGGGCGCTGGCGGGAGCGCTTGACACCTGGAATCTCATTCACTAGAATACTTAAACCAGATTGTATACAGTGTATACAGTTTCGACAACTCGCGACAGTGGAGTGTAACCATGCCCGACGCGCCTACCGCGTACGGGGGAGCGACAAGCAATTTAACGTTCGATGACTACATTGTAGACTTGCATGGCGCGACCCACCTTGATGGGGGGCGCACGGCGCCTTTTTCCTGCACGCTGCGTCGCGCTGCCGATGACGCCATTATCTGGCGTTTGCTGGGAATTGCCCAACGCCGCAACGGGCAGCGCTGGGCGACGGCGGCGGAAGCCAAAATTACGGAGACGGACGCCCGAAGCTGCCAGATAATTCTGTCCTCAGACGGCGGCGCGCCCGCCATTGACGTGGCGCTGCGCGTGGAAGAGGGGCTGTTGTCTCTGGAGGCCACGGCGCGCGACGACGAGATTCGCTGGCTGGCGGCCGATCTACAGGCTGCGCCCGACGAGCATTACATGGGCTTCGGCGAGCGTTTCGACGCGTTGGACCAGCGAGGCAAGGAAGTGGACCTGTGGGTGGTCAACGGCGCTCAGGTGGGTCGCACTTACAAGCCGGTGCCTTTCTTCCAATCGACTGCGGGTTACGGGCTGCACATCGATACCGACGTGCGCTGCGTGGTGCGCGTGGCGACCGTGGACGATCCGCAGGTGGTGTCTATTCGCAACGCCGCGCCGTCTCTATCGCTGACGGTGATTCCCGGCGACACGCCCGCCGAAATCCTCTCGCGCTACACAGCCATTGCCGGACGTCCCGCTGTGCCGCCGCCCTGGGTCTTTGGCCCCTGGAAGTCGCGGGACTGGAAGGCCGAGGATCAGAGCACGGTTTACGAGGACGTGGACAGGCAGCGGGAGCTGGAGTTGCCGGCGACGGTGAAGTTGATCGACGCGCGCTGGGAGCGGGAGAGCCACACGTTCAGATTTGACGAAGAGAAATACCCGGATGCGGAGGGTATGATCCGGCACATTCATGATCTGGGCTATCGCCTGGTGTTGTGGATTTCGCCCTGGATCGTAGCCGACGACGACCCGGAGGGGCCGTTCGCCTATTGCGCGGAGCGTGGCTTCCTGATCAAGGATGCGGATGGGGAGGTGTACGTGCACCGCCTGGGCAACAGCCCCACTTTTTTTGGCTCCTGCTTCGACTTTACGAATCCGGAGGCGTTGGCCTGGTGGCAGGAGAACATCCGGCGGCTGGTGCGTATGGGCGTCAGCGGCTTTAAGACCGATTTCGGCGAGCAGGTGCCGACAGACGCGGTTTTTTATGACGGCAGTCGCGGGCATGAGATGCACAATATTTTTCCTCGCCTTTACAACGAGGCCACGTATGAGGCGATGCAAGAGGTGCGTCCGGGCGTGTTGTTGGCGCGTTCGGCCTGGCACGGATCGCAGGGCCACTCGGCGATCTGGGCCGGCGACCAGACGGCAGATTTTGCGCCTGCCAGCGGCCTGCCCAGCGTGATTATCGCCGGGCAGAGCGCGGGGCTATCCGGGTTCCCCTATTGGGCCAGCGACGTTGGCGGCTATTTCGGCGTGCCTACGGATGATACGTTCATGCGCTGGTCGCAGTTTGGGGCATTTTCGCCCATCATGCAGATCCACGGCGCGGGTCCCCGGGAACCGTGGCTTTTTTCAGAGCAGACGCTGCACGTCTACCGCCGCTTTGCCCGCCTACACACCGATCTGTTTCCCTACATATATACGTACGCGCACGAGGCGTCACGAAGCGGGTTGCCCATCATGCGCGCCCTGGCGCTGGAGTTCCCGGACGATCCGCAGGTGTGGAGCGACATGGGCCAGCACCAGTACTGTTTTGGCTCGGAGTTGCTGGTGGCGCCCGTCTACTACGGATTCAGCCGCTTCCGCATTCTATACCTGCCGCCGGGCCGCTGGCGGGACTTCTGGAGCGGCGAGTTGCTGAACGGGGGCCAGGTGGTGCAGCGTCCGGCCGAGGTGGACCAGATGCCGGTCTTTGCCCGCTGTGGCGCGCTGATTCCGCGCCTGGATCCGTCCCCCCATACCCTGCTGCCGGCGAAGGATGATGCGATACGAGAGGCGGGTGATGATTTGCGACTGGATATTTACAGCGGGGCCGACGGCGCTTTTGAGCTGTACGACGGCACGCTGTTCCGCTGGGATGAAAGCGCGGCTGTCCTGACCGTCAGCCGTTCACCCTGCGCACGGCAGCTTTCTATCTGCTTGAGAGGCGACGAGCGCGCGCTGCTGTCAGCCGTCGACGGTGACGGCGACACGCTGTCTGTGGTGCAGGGCAGCCTGGGTGACGACGCAGAGTATGCGCGTGTTCTACTAGAGCCAGGCGCGACGATTCGTTTGACGTGGCAATGAGTTTGATTGGCAGCAAAGGAGGTGGTTGCCCGGGAAAAGTGCACGATGAGGTCGATGTCAGAGTTGGCGAGCGCCATCTGGTGGCGCACAGTTCTGAGAGTGTTTGACGTACATTATTGAGAGGAAGGAGAACGATGTTCCGTAAGAAAACAGCAACCATGATTGTGGCCCTGCTGGTAGCCATCTCAATGTTGGCTGTTGCCTGTCAGGGCGCTGAGGAGCCGGCGCCGGAGGAAGAACCGACAGCGGCTGTGGAAGACACCACAGAGGACGCAACAGAGAGTGAAGACGCAGAGAGTGAAGACGAAGCGCCGGCTGCTGAGGAAGAAGAGGAACCCACAGAAGAGCCGGCTGCCGAGGAAGAAGAACCGGCTGAGGAACCGGTCGCCGAGGAAGAAGGCGAGCCGGTCGAGCTGACCGTGTGGATCTACGAAAGCGTAGCCGGGGACGACGCGCCTATCTACGATGCGGTTGCCGACTTTGAAGCAGAGAACCCTAATATCACCGTGGAACTGGTGCCCATCCAGTACGGATCCAGCTCGTTCCGCGACAGGTACATCACTGCAGCGCAGGCGAACGCCGGCCCTGACGTGTTGATGTCGGACATTATCTGGAGTCCGGAGTTCGCGGCCATCGGCGCGGCGCTACCCATCGATGACTACCTTGACGAGGGTAAGCTGGACGAGTTCTACCCTGGCCCGGTGGACACGCTGCGCTATGAAGGTAGCGTTTATGGCTTCCCCTTCTACACGAACGCGCTGGCCATGTTCTACAACAAGGACGCCTTCGCCGAGGCGGGCCTGACGGATCCGGCCGATGGTTGGACGTGGGATGAGTTCGCGGAGGCCGTCGAGGCCACCACTGACGACGATACGTACGGCTTTGGCCTGCTCGGTGGTTGGGGCGGCACGTTCGAGTGGTTCCCCTTCCTGTGGTCCAATGGCGGTCAGGTGTTGACCGAGGATATGAGCCAGGCAGCGTTTAATGACGAAGCCGGCCTGGAATCGGTGCAGTTCTTCATGGACATTATGACCTCGGAGAACGTGCCGGAAGCGGCCAAATCGTGGCAGGGTTGGGATGAGATCGGAGCTGCGTTCAGCAATGAGCTCATCGCCATGTATCCCGTCGGCGACTGGGGCCTGAACACTGTGGACGAGATGGATCCTGACTTTGAGTGGGGCGTTGCGCCTCTGCCCGTGGCCGAAGAGCCCGCCAGCGTGGTTGGCGGCGCCAACATCATGATCAACAGCAATACGGAGCACCCGGATGCCTCCTACGCCCTGATCGAGTATCTCACGGGTCCCGTGTCCTTCGAGATGATGGATTACTATAACCGGCTGTCGGCGCGCCGCGGCAATATGGACGAACAACAGATCGTCCAGGACGATCCGCGCATGGCAGTATTCGTGGAAGCACTGGAGTACGCCCGCGCCCGCCCGCCGATCCCCAACTGGACGGCCGTCGACTGGGACTGCCTGCAGCCGGCATTCCAGGAGATCCTGCTAAATGATGCGGAAATAGAGGCGTCCATGGATCAGGCCGAGACGTGCGCCAACGAGGCGCTTGCCGACTGAGCGGCGCGCTTTGACGGCCTACCAGCTGACATGATGTAACTGTCCTACTGACGTGTACCGGGACTGCGCTGCAGGTTTGCGTTGCAGGTTTCCACTGCACCAGGCAGGGCCGTGGCGCGGCCCGGTACACGGCTGTTGTGCGAGAGCCGGGAGGAGACAGTGGGCTACGGCGGCAGCGGGCGGCACGGAGACTATAACGAAATCAAACCGAAAGGTAAGCGAGCGTCATGAAGAAGAACTGGACGGGGTATCTGCTTATCGCGCCGGCCTTTCTACTGCTGGGTGCGGTGATCGTCTACCCTGTGGGAAGAGCGCTGTGGATGAGTTTGCACGAGATCGTGCTCACCAATCCTGGAGGCGACACGCCCTTTATCGGAATTCAAAACTACGTGGAGATAATCCAGAAGCCGTACTTCTGGAACTCCATTGAGAACACAGTGGTCTGGACGCTGTCCAACCTGGTGGTCCAGATCATTCTGGGAACCGGAGTAGCTGTTCTACTGAATCAGAAATTCCCCCTGCGTGCACTGGTGCGCGGCGTGGTTCTGATTCCGTGGATTACGCCATCGGTCGTCGCCGCACTCACCTGGCGCTGGATGTACGACGCGGAGTTTGGCATCATCAACGCCGTTCTCATGCGCCTGGGCCTGCTGGAGCAGACTATTGCCTGGCTGGGCAATACGAACACTGCTATGTGGGCTGTGATCGTGGAAAGTATCTGGAAAGGCACGCCGTTCGTGACGGTGATGATCCTGGCCGTGTTACAGGCGGTGCCGGACGAGCTATATGACGCGGCGAAGGTGGATGGGGCTGACGGTATCAAGCGTTTCCGCTATGTAACCCTGCCTCTGATTCTGCCCACGATCATCATCGCCGCCACATTAACCACGATCTATACCTTTAACAACTTCAACGCTATCTGGTTGCTGACGGGGGGCGGCCCGTTGCGGGCCACGGAGACGCTGACCATTCTAGTCTATCGTGAAGCGTTCCAGCAGTTTAACCTGGGTACGTCTACGGCGGCGGGCATGATCGTCTTCTTTATACTCTTTGTGGCCGTCGTGCTCTTTGGCCGCTACTACATCAAAGCTCAGACGGAGGTGCGTTAATGGCCGATTCTCATAGTATGGCTGCCGGACGGCGCGACGTACAGCGTCCCTTGCTGGGCCGCCGCGCGCAGCGCGTGCTGTACCTCGGGTTCATTTTCATCCTGGTGGTCCTGATCTGCGTGGTGTTTGCCGGTCCCTTTACGTACATGATCCTGACGTCGCTCAAAGGGAGCAATGAAATGTTTTCGCGCCCGGTGACGTTGCTGCCCACGCAGGGTTTTGTGTGGCAGACGTACCTGGAGGTGTGGACCAGCGAAAACTTCGCCCTTTACTTCTGGAACAGTGTGAAAGTGGCGGCGGTGACTACGGGTATTTCTGTGTCCGTGTCCGTGCTGGCGGGGCTCGGTTTCGCCCGTTACGAGTTTCCCGGCCGGGACAAATTGATGCTGGTGACGTTGCTCAGCCAGCTCTTCCCCCTCGTGTTGCTGGTCATGCCTTACTTTGTGGCCATGCGCAACCTGAACATTCTGGACACGCACACGGCGTTGATCATTTCTTATACCTCTTTCGCCTTGCCCTATTCGATCTGGATGCTGACCGGCTACTTCCGCTCTATTCCGCCGGAGCTGGAGGAGGCGGCGATGATCGACGGCGCGACACGCCTGGGCGCTTACCTGCGCGTGACGCTGCCGCTGGCGGCGCCGGGCATTGTGGCCACGATTATCTACAGCTTCATTCTGGCCTGGAATGAGTTTCTCTTCGCCACCACGTTTATCAGTTCGCGAGAGTTGCAGACGCTGCCCCAGGGACTACACTCCTTCATTGGCCAGTACCAGATTCAGTGGAACCTGTTGATGGCCGGTAGTGTGGTCACAACCCTGCCGGTAGTGGCGCTGTTTGTCTTTTTGCAGAAGTATCTGGTGGCGGGTATCACCGCCGGCGCGGTCAAGAATTAGGAGGGGAGACGTGAGTCGAGAGGATTATAACGACTGGATTGAGACATTGTCGCCCCTTCAGGGACGGGCGCGCTCGACGTTGAGCGAGCACGTGTACCAGGCGCTGATGGAGGCCATTTTGCAGGGCCGGCTGGGGCCCGGCGAGCACCTGGTGGAACAGGCGCTGGCCGATCGCTTTGGCGTAAGCCGCATGGCGGTGCGCGAAGCGATCCGCAAGCTGGCCCACGATGGCTTGGTGGAAGTGATTCCCAACCGGGGCACGTTCACCATCGAATTTACGAACCGCGACATTGAAGAGATCTATGACCTGCGCGCCATCCTTGAAGAAAAAGCGGTGCGCCGGGTGACGGCCCGCAGGCGGCGCAGTGACCTGGCCCTGTTGGAGGACGTCATCGACGAGATGCGCCGCGTGGAACAGATGGAGGAGGAAGACCGCGTCGCCGCCGCCACGGTGGACACGCGCTTTCACCAACGACTGGTAGAGCTGTCGGAGCATTCGCGCCTGATCCGCGTGTGGCGCAGCATGTCGGCGCAAATCACGATGGTGGTCTATAACTCCTCCAGCTACTATCCGGATATCGGCGATCTGGCGGAGCGGCATCAGAAGATCGTGGAAGCGATGCGCAGCGGCGATCCGGATCTGGCTGCGGATACCGTGCTGCATCACATTCATGAAGGCGGCAAGTATCTGCTGGCGGCGATTAAGCAGGATCAAGAGCTGGCGCGTGGTTGAATACATTGGAGCGAGCAACAAACTTATTCTACAGAGGAAGTAGTTTATGAAAATCAGTCACATTCGGTGCAAGGTGCTCACCTATCCGCTGAGTGCGCCGCTGCATCCCAGCTGGGCGCCGGGGCGCACGTTTGAGCATACCTCTTGCACCTTGTTAGAAATCGAGACCGACGAGGGCCTCCGCGGCGTGGGCGCTTTGCCACACACGGGGGAGATGGGGTTGAATACGATTCGGGACATGGTGGCGCCGTATATCATGGGCGCCGATCCCTTTGCCGTGGAACGCATCAGCCCCGTTCTGCGTAGCGCCGCGCGAGATGGCTCTTATCCCTGGGCCGTGGAGATGGCGCTGTGGGACATCATCGGCAAAGCGGCGGGGTTGCCCGTCTATCGTCTGTGGGGCGGCTACCAACAAACGTTGCCGGCCTACGCCAGCCTGGCCGAAATCTGCGACCCAGCGGAGCAGATCGAGCGCCTGCACGCGCTGCGCGAGCGCGGCTTCAAGGCTTTCAAGCTGCGTTTACGCCGGCCGGATATTCAGGATGACATCGCCCTGGTACAGGCGGTGCGCGCGGAGTTCGGCGACGCCATCGACCTGATGGTGGACGCCAACCAGGCGCACGTCATGCCCAGTCCCGGCCCGCACAATTTCTGGGGTTTTCACGACGCGCTGACGGTGGCCCAGGCGATGCAGGAGCTGGACGTGCTGTGGCTGGAGGAACCGTTGCACCGTTATAACTACCAGCAACTGGCGCAACTGGCGGCGCAGGTAGACATTCCCATTGCCGGCGGCGAGCTCAATGCGGGCCTGCACGAATATCGCGATCTGATCAATTTAAACTGTTACGACATCATCCAGGCCGACGCGGCCTTTTCTGAGGGTGTGTTCCAGTTACGCAAGGTCGCGGCCCTGGCCGAGATCGCATACAAACCGTTTATTCCGCACACCTGGTCCAACGGAATTGGCCTGGGCGCTAACCTGCACCTGGCGGCGGCGACCCCCAACTGCCCCTGGTTCGAGTTCCCCGTCGATCCGCCGGCGTGGAGCGACGAAGCACGCGACTTCATGCTCGCGGAGCCCTACGCCGTGGACGAGTCGGGCCAGATTACGGTACCGGAAGCGCCGGGTTTCGGCTTTCGATTGAACCCCGAGGCGGTTGAAACGTACACCGTGCGCACCTGGGAAAGCGGTTCTGGGAGCGGGTGAGATGACAGAGACGACGCAGCAGGCGCTGGATGAACGGGCGCGCACGGTGGCCCTGGCTCCGGCGGAGGAACGGCAGGGGACGGCCCGCGCCCTGCGCGATGAGTGTTTGCAACACGGTGTGTATCTGGCGTCGATTGGCGCCTATTACGAGGCGCTGGCTAACGAGGCGGTGGCCCCACTGACGGTGCCCGCGGTAAACCTGCGCGGACTGACCTATGACCTGGCGCGTGCGGCGTGGCGCGCGGCGGCGCGCGTGCAGGCCGGACCCCTGATGTTCGAACTGGCGCCCAGCGAGGCAGAGACGGGCGACCAGCCCTTTATGGAGTACGCGGCGATGGTGCTGGCGGCAGCGGTGCGCGAAGGGTACCGTGGCCCCGTTTTCCTGCAGGGGGATCATTTCCACGTGGAATCGGAGGATCTTGCGCCGGTAGAGGCGCTGTGTCGAGAGGCGCTGGATGCGGGCATGCGGCAGATTGACGTGGACGCCGCGGATCTGGTGGAAAGCGGCGCAGAGGGCGCGGCGCGGCACGCGGCGAATGCCAAGGCCACGGCGGCGATGACGGTCTTCATCCGTAATGAAGGCGGTTTCGACGTGGTGGTGGGCGGCGAAGTGGGCGTGATCGGCGGGCAGAACACGACGCCCGAAGATTTACGGGCATTTATGTCCGCTTATCAAGAGGCGCTGCCGCCGGGCGCGAGCGGTCTGGGCAAGATCAGCGTTCAAACCGGCACGCGGCACGGCGGCGTGGTGCGCGCCGACGGCAGTGTGGGAGATATGCCCCTGGACCTGGCTCTGGTAGAGCGCCTGAGCCGATTGGCGCGCGAAGCGTACGGGCTGCCCGGCGTGGTGCAACACGGGGCCTCGACGCTGTCCCTGTCGCAGTTCCGGCAGTTGCCGGCAGCGGGCGCCATCGAAGTGCACCTGGCGACGGCAATCCAGAACATGGTCTTTGACCACGAGGCGCTGCCTGACGAATTACGGCAACGGATGATCGACGACCTGGTCGGCGACGCCGTATCCTATGCGGAGAAGGGTGCGGATGAGGAGCACGGCGAAACCCTGTCGGTGGCCCAGCGTTTCTACCACAACCGCTGGCGCGCCTGGGGGCGCTTCAAACGCGAGCTGTGGACCTTACCTGAGGAGCGGCGCGAGGCAATGGCGGCGACGTGCGAGGACTGGTTTGCCGATCTGTTTCAGGCGCTGGAAACAGCCGGGCGGCGCGATGAGTTGCGCCGGTTGTATTCATCAACGCGGGAGGGTGGGGCATGAGTACCTCTGGCAAGTCAGTGAACGTTCGTAAAGGCTGCCGATTGAAATCAGCAGCCAGGAGACGCAAACATGTTAAAACATGTTGACATAACCGTGGCAGGTACTTCTCCAGCCGGCTTTGAGCCGGCTTTGGCCCTCTTAGCCTGGTGGTTTCAACCCCAGGCGGCTTGACCGATGAGCGAGAACGCTTTTGACATTGTGGGCCTGGGGCTGGCAACCATGGATATTTTGACCGTGGTCCCCCGCCTGCCACAGCCGGACGACGTCTACGCCGCGCGCGATATTGTGTTGCAGGGCGGCGGGCCGGCGGCGACGGCGCTGGTGGCGGCGTCGCGCCTGGGCGCGACGACCAGTTATGTGGGCGTTATCGGCGCCGGACGTTGGGGGCGCGCCACGCGCGACGAGTTTGAGCGGTACGGCGTGGACACCTCGCAGGCCCGTTTCAGCACAGAGGGCGACCAGTCGCTTTCGGTAATCCTGGTTGACGAAGGCAGCGGGCGGCGCTCGATCCTTTACCGGCCGGGCAATTTGCCCGATCTGGCAGCCGACGAGGCGCCGGCGTCGCTGATCCAGAGGGCCGGTGCGTTGCATCTGGACGGCGTCTATCCCGCGGCGGCGCGGCGGGCGGCGGAAATCGCGCGCGAGGCAGGCGTCACTGTTTCCTTTGACGGCGGCGCGGGCGAGAAGTGGCCGGGGATTGAGGAGATATTGCCGCTGGTCGATCTACTTGTGGTGGCCCGGGATTTTGCCCGGCGTTATACAGGCCATGACGATCCACGACAGGCCGGTCCGGCGTTGTTGGAAGCGTATGGACCGCAGCAGGTGGTGATCACAGACGGGGTGCGCGGCGCCTGGTTCTGGGACGACGAGCGTCACATGCATCAGCCTGCATTTGCCGTGGACGTTGTAGATACAACGGGCGCGGGCGACGTTTTTCATGGCGCTTATTTATATGCTTACTTGCAGCAATGGTCGCCGCGCCGGTGTCTGGCCTTCGCCAGCGCCACGGCGGCCCTGAAGTGCCGGCGCATTGGGGGCCGTGCGGGCATCCCTACCCGTGACGAGGTGGAGCAATTCATGGCGAACGCCCCAGCGCACGCCTCCGCGCCGGCCGATGAGGAGGAAACGGATGACAGCAACTGACCGGCGCCCGCTGGGCGTCGTTTCTATCGGCGTGCCCTGGTTCGGTATTGACACGGCGACGCGCCACCTGAACGAGACGCGGGCGGCGCTGGCCGAGCAGTACGAGCTTGTTGGCCCAGAGGAAGTGGTGACCGATCCAGGTGGATTAGAAGAGGCCATCGATAGCCTGCGACGGGCAGACGTAGACGCGCTATTGTTGCAGGTGGCGACCTTCCCCGACGGCGAGGCGCCGGCGCGGCTGGCGCAGACGCTGAAGGTGCCCATCATCGTGCATTCGCTGCCCGAGCCGGCCCTGGATCGCGAGGTGTCCCTGAACAGCCTTTGCGGCGCAAACATGATCACCTATACGCTGACGGCGCTGGAGATCCCGCACACGTTTATGCACGGCGACCCGGCCGACGAGGCTGTGCAGCGGGCGCTGCTGGCGCGTATTGGGGCTGCCATGGCCCTCGTCGAGTTGCGTCGCACGCGGGTGGGCCTGATCGGCTTTCGCGCGCCGGGCTTTTACCCCTGCGCCTTCGACGAACTGTTGCTGCGCCGCGAGCTGGGCGTGGCTATCGACCACGTGGGGCTCAACGAACTGAGCCGCGAGCTGGAGAGTGGGGCACGCAGGGATGCGCCGCGCCAGAACTTTCCGCTCATCGAAGGCGGCGAGCTGCCGGCGGAGGCTGTGGCGCGCATGGAGCGTTTCTACGGCGCGCTGACCAACGTGGTGCGCGACAGCGGGCACCAGGTGATAGCTATCAAGGATTGGCCCGAATTTTTTGACGCGGAGGTCGTGGGTGGCTTCTGGCCCGTGCTGGGCTGGATCCAGGAAGACGGCGTGGTGCTGGCCCCTGAGGGCGACGTGAACGGCGCGGTGACCATGGCCCTGCAGCGGGCGTTGACGGGGACGATTCCCACGCTGGTGGACGTCAGCGCCTGGGACGACGCGCGCTCGACGCTGACCTTGTGGCATTATGGCGGCGCGGAGAGCCTGGCGCGGGATCCCGGCGAGATCCGCTACGGGGCGTATGGGCGCGAGGTGGAGTATACGTTTGCGCCGGGACGGGCCACGCTGGCCCGCATCGGCTTATACCAGGGCCAGTTGCGCCTGTTGACCATTGCCGTGGAGCTGCTGGACGAGCGCGTGACCCTGCGCCGCGCGGCGGGCCTGGCGCGTACGATCAACACGCCGGCGGGCGAGGTGGTGCACCGTATGCTGGACGACGGCTGGGAACACCATCCCTGCCTGGTTTACGGCGACCTGAGTGATGAGTTCGCGGCTTTTGCGAAGTTGAGCGGGTTGCCGCATACGGCGCTTTGAGGAAACTAAGTGACACGGAGGGACACGGAGCAGGGCCCGTTGTGGGCAGGGAGGACCACAGAGAGGTTGGTTTTCTCCGTGGTTCTCCCTGCCGTTTTCCTCTGTGTTCCTCTGTGCAACGTTCGTTCTGGCTGAGCTCAGATGAAACATACCCTTTGCAGAATCACTGTACAAACAAACTCTTATACGAGGTAGTTTATGACGACAGCATCTACTGTAGCGACGCTAAGCGCCGAGGCGCAGGCGTTTCTTGATAAATCCCCGCACCAATTGTTAATCGACGGCGAATGGACATCGGCAGCTTCGGGGGAAACGTTTGCCACGATTAACCCCTCCGACGGCTCCGAGCTGGCGCAGCTGGCGCAGGCGGGGCCGGAGGACGTGGGCAGGGCGGTGGCTGCGGCGCGGGCGGCGCTGGACGGGCCGTGGAGCCGTATGACGCCCGCCGACCGCGAGGCGCGGTTGCGACGCCTGGGCGACCTGATCAGCGCAGCCGCCGAGGAGCTGGCGCAGCTGGAATCGATCGACAACGGCAAGCCGCTGAGCCACACGCGGCGCATCGACGCCCCGGCGGCGGCCAAACGCACTTACTACGCCGCGGGCCTGCCCACGAAGTTGGCCGGCTACACGCCCACGCCGTCGATTCCCAACCAGTTCGTCTACACGCGGCGGGAGCCGGTGGGGGTGGTGGGCATCATCATTCCCTGGAACTATCCCCTGATCCACGCCATGCAGAAGCTGGCCCCGGCGCTGGCCTGCGGCAACACCGTCGTCTTCAAGCCGGCGGAGCTGGCCTCGTTGGCCATTTTGCGCATCGGGGAGCTGGTGCAGGAGGCGGAGATTCCGCCGGGCGTGGTCAATATTCTGACAGGCTACGGCAAGGGCGCGGGTGCGGCGCTGGCCGAGCACGCGGATGTGGACAAGATCGCCTTCACCGGCTCGGTGAAGACGGGCCAGTCTATCGTGCATGCCTCGGCGGGCAACCTGAAGCGGCTGTCGCTGGAGCTGGGCAACAAGGCGGCCAACATCATTTTTGAAGATGCGAACCTGGAGGAGGCGATTCCGGGCGCGTTTAAGGCTGCGTTTGGCAACACGGGTCAGAGCTGTGTCGCCGGCGCGCGCCTCTTCGTGCAGCGCCCGCTGTATGACGAGGTGGTACAGCGGCTGGCGGTGATGACTGAAGACGTGACTGTGGGCCACGCGCTGGCGGCGGACACCAATCTGGGTCCCATCGTCAGCGAGGGGCAGCTGGAGACGATCCTGGGCTACATCGAGAGTGGCGTGCAGGAAGGGGCCACTATTGCCTGCGGCGGGCAGCGGTTGCGACCGGAGGCCTGGCGTGACGGTTATTACGTGCCGCCGACGATTTTCACGGATGCGGACGACGAGATGGCCATCGCGCGCGAGGAGATTTTTGGACCCGTGTTGCCCGTCTTTGCCTTCGACGACGAGGATGAGGTGATTGCCCGCGCCAACGACACGCCCTATGGCCTCGCCGGGGGCGTGTGGACGCGAGACGTGGGCCGTGCGCACCGCGTCGCCGCGGCAATCAAGAGCGGTGTGGTGTGGATTAATACCTACGATATGTTCGATTCCGCCGTGCCCTTCGGCGGGTACAAAGGCAGCGGCTACGGTCGCGATAATGGACAGGAGATGATTGAATCCCTGACGGAGGTCAAGGCCGTCTGGGTCTCGACGAAGAAAGTATGAGCACATTTACTTACCACTTACCGACGAAAATCGTTTTTGGAAAGGCAGCCGGAGAAGCGGCTGCCGAACAGTTGGATGACCTGGGCGCGCGGCGCGTGTTGGTGATCAGCGATCCGGGCCTGGCCCAGCTGGGCATGGTGCAGGATCTGGCGCAGGCGCTGGAGGCGCAGGGTAAAACGGTCCAGACCTTCACCGAGGTCAGTAGCAACCCCACGACGGACGAAGTCGGCGCGGCGCTGGCCCTGGCGCGCGAGGTCGATGCAGAGGCGCTGGTGGCGCTGGGCGGCGGCAGCCCCATCGACGTGGGCAAGGGCGTGGCTCTGCTGCTGGCTAATGGCGGCACGTACGCCGATTATCAGTGGGGCGGCAAGGCCATTACCGAACGCAGCTGGCCCCTGATCGCCGTGCCTACCACGGCGGGCACGGGCAGCGAGGTGAGCAAGGTGGCCGTGGTGGCTGACCCTGAGAACCCGTTCAAGAAGGGCGTGCTCAGCCCGCTGATGTTCCCGCACGTCGCCGTGCTGGATCCCGCGCTGACCTGCGGCCTGCCGCCGACGCTGACGGCGGCGACGGGCATGGACGCCTTTATCCACGCCCTGGAAGCGTACGTGGGCCAGCGCGCCAACCCGCACACGGACCGGCTGGCGCTGGACGCCCTGGAAACAACCTGGACCTACCTGCCCAGAGCCACGACCAACGGCGATGACCTGGAGGCGCGGGAGCAGATGATGCTGGCGGCGTTGTGGGCGGGTACGGCCATGGACCATGCCGGGCTGGGGCTGATCCACGCTCTGTCCGGACCCATCACCAGCCACCTGCACCTGCACCACGGCCTGACCAACGCGCTGCTGTTGCCCTACGTGCTGCGCTACAATCTGCCGGCCCTCCCCGAGGCGCGCCGCCGCGCCCTGAACCACGTGGCGGGCTTGCCTGCGGATGCAGACGGAGAGGCGCTGGTGGGCGCGATGACGCAATTCGTGCGCGACCTGGGCCTGCCCACGCGGCTGGACGAGCTGGACGTGGCGCTGGACGAGGTGGACTGGGACGTGGTCGCGGAGGAGACGACGCGCATGGTGCTGATCCACAACAACCCGCGCGAGGCGTCGGTGGGGGATTGTCGGGGGTTGGTGGAGGAGATGGTTGGGTGATTGGCGCGGAACTTTGCGAGGAATGGAATCCTCGGCTACCTATCGCGCCACGTGTCGATCCGGCAGGCTGACAGATCTTGGTGCACGATGGTTTTGTACTCTTCGGCCACGTTCCACAGCAGCACATAGCGCTCGTATAGCTTCGCCAGCCACAGGCCGTCGGGCGACCAGGCCGCGTCGCGACCGCCGCCGGTGTCGCGACGCGTGTCCTGTTCCAGGTCCAACAGGGTGAAGATAGTTGTACCCGGCGTCTGGCTGTCGAATCGGCCGAGATATTCGGCGGTGTACAGCCAGCGACCGGCTGGTGAGGGGATCGCCAGCGCAAAG
>JBMCFH010000030.1:0-24784 GCA_048620455.1 Chloroflexota bacterium
CAAGATTGGCCTGTCCATCCTCCGACTGCAACCAGGCCAAAAAGGCGCGCAGTTCGCCTGTAGGTTCTTCGCCAGACACAAAGTAAAGGGGGGTGGTCAGCGGATACTCCTGCGTCGCCGTGGTCTGTGGCGATGGGCGCACGCCATCTATCGACAGAGGGACCACCTCTCCGCTAACGGCGCTCATCATCGTGTAGCCGGCAGCGCCCGGCGTCTGGGCCACAGTCTCTAGCAGCGCCGTCTCGTCGCTTTCTACCAGAGTGTGGATGCTAAGCCGTTGTTCGGCCATTACGCGGCGGTTGAAGATGATGCGCGCGTCGGCGCTCTGCTCGCGCCCCACCGTCTGCACAGACAGGTCGGCGCCGCCAACGTCGGCCCAATTGCTGATCTGACCGCTGAAAATGCTCTGCGCCTGGGCCAGGTCGAGATCCTGAATCCCATTGTCCGGATGGCTAACGACGACCACGCCATCCAGCGCCACAGGATTGAACCAGTTCTGGCTACCGTCGATAATGTGATGTACGAAAATGGCATCCAGTTCACCCGCTGCGAGATCGTCAAACAACGTACGATTGTTACCCACAACGAAATTGACGTACACCTGTTCGCTATGCGCCGCGTAGGGGCCATCCACCAGCTCAATCATCGCCGCCGCGCTGCCGCTGACACCCACGTTGAGGATGGCAGGCGTCGGCCGGGGAGTCAGAGTCGGCGCCGGCGTCGCGCCACCATCGCATGCCGCCAGGAGCACAAAAAGCAAAAAAAGGCAAGCGAGGCGCGCCGCGAACTTCGTCCGAAACTGCCGCATACGTTGATGCATCAAACCCAGCCTACCAGCGCCAACAGGAGATAGGCAACTCCGGCAAGAGCGCAATAAACCACAAAAACATAGAGGCTATGCTGCTTCAGCCACGTCAGCAAAAGGTGAATGCAGAGATACCCGCTTATGGCTGCGGCAACGAATGCGGTCAGAAAAATGGGAAGTTGCGCATTGAGCGCGGCGGTTTCCAGCTTGAAAAGCTCCAGAATTCCGGCCCCCAGGATTGCCGGCACTCCCAACAAGAAGCTGAAACGGGCCGCTGTTTCGCGGTCGAGGTCGCGCCACAGGCCGGCAGTGATCGTACTACCGCTGCGCGAAATGCCGGGAAACAGGGCAAACATCTGAAACACACCCACCAGGAACGCATCGACCGCCCCCAACTGCCTGATCCCCTTGTGCTCTGATTGCCGGTGCACCAGCCGTTCGCCTACATAGAGCAAAAGCGCCGTGACCAGGAGAAAGCCCGCGGCAAATATCGGGCGGGCGAATATCGACTCAAAGAATCCCCCGAGAGTTAGTCCCGCGACGGCGGCAGGCACCGAACCGAGCGCAATGTACCATCCCAACCTGGCGTCCGGCGTACCCAACGGCTCACGACGCCACAGGCCATTTAAAACCGCAATCAAGATGTCCCACAAATCACGAAAAAAGTAGACCACGACGGCCAATAGCGTACCCTGATGGGCGACCGCGATCAGGCTCAGTCCGGGGTTTGACAAATCGAGCAACGTTGGCAACAAGACAGTGTGGCCCGAGCTGGAAATTGGCAAAAACTCGGTCGCACCCTGAACGATGCCTATAAAAATTGCTTCAATGATTGACATAAAGTTCCTTAGTTTGGTGGGGTTGCGTTAGACAGAGGGGCAACCATCAAATAGGGGTGGCGCCTGCCATCAGCTAGCCATTCTCTCCGTAATGACTGAGATAGGCCCGGGCAAAGGCGCTGAACTCCCCGCGCAGAATGGTCTGGCGGATATCGCCGGCAAGCGCGATCAGGAAGTTCACGTTGTGCGTGCTCAGCAGGATATGGCCCAGAATTTCGTTGGCGCGCACAAGGTGGTTCAGGTAGGCGCGGCTGAAGTGACGGCAGGCATAGCACGTGCACTCAGGGTCCAGGGGCTCCGGATCGTCCTTGAAGCGCGCGTTGCGCAGATTGAGCCGCTCGCCTTTGATCCAGGCCGAGCCGTGGCGCGCCAGCCGCGTGGGCAGAACACAGTCGAAAATATCCACGCCGCGCAGGACACAGTTAACCAGATCCGGCGGTGTCCCTACCCCCATCAGGTAACGCGGCTTGTGCGCGGGAAGAATGGGATCCAGCCATTGCAGTACGGCGTGCATCTGGGCCTTCGTCTCGCCCACAGCCAGGCCGCCGATGGCGTAGCCCGGAAAGTCCAGGTCAAGCAGAAACCGCGCACTGCGCTCGCGCAAGTCGCGAAACACTCCTCCCTGTACGATGCCAAACAGCGCCTGATCGGAGCGGGTTTTGGCCGCCAGGCAGCGCTCGGCCCAGCGGTGCGTGCGCTCCAGTGACGCTTCCACGTACTCATAATCCGTGGGCGGCGCGCACTCGTCAAAGGCCATAATCACATCTGCGCCTAGATTTTCCTGGATGTCCACGCTTTTCTCCGGGGTAAAGCGGTGGTAGGAGCCGTCAATGTGTGACTGGAAGGTCACGCCATCGTCGTCAATCTCGCGCGTGTCGCTGAGGCTGAACACCTGAAATCCACCGCTATCCGTCAGAATGGGGCCATTCCAGCCCATGAACGTGTGCAAACCGCCCAGGTCGCAGATGCGTTTATCACCCGGGCGCAGATACAGATGGTATGTGTTACTGAGAATCAGCGTGGCGCCCAGTTCTTCAAGGTCCCGTGGTCGCAAGGCTTTCACGGTGGCCTGCGTCCCCACCGGCGCAAAGACCGGTGTTGGAATCGTGCCGTGGGGCGTGTGCAGTTGACCGGCGCGAGCGCCGCTCTCAGGATCGGTCGCAAGTAGCTCAAATTCAAATGCCATAACGAGCGACGATTATAGAACGAATCGGCGGCGAAGGAAAACGGCGTAAGGCCAGATGGCATCGAAGGCGTCGCCACCTGGCCTTACGCTGGGCGGTTGCGTTTTGGCCGCGAGCGTTTACAATGTTAGCCAGAATGAGTACTTCACGAGTCTACGTCAACGAGCTACGGCAGCCGGAGGCCAGCGCCTGGACGGCCTTTCTGAACGAACGCTCTCCTCTGGAGAACGTCACCGTTCAGGAAGTTCACCACGAGCCCCTGAACAACAACGGGCTCGTGCGTTACCTGTTGACCTTCTCGGGCCATTCCGACCCCGTGCCCTTCGTGGGCAAGAAGACCAACGCCGCCGAGGCGCGCTTCTACGAGGAGTTGGGCCAGAAGGTGCGCCGGCTGCTGCCCCGCTGCTGGCTCAGCCACGTGGGCCATGATTGGAGCTGGATGGTGCTGGACGACGTGCCCAATCATTGGCCCGCTTCGCGCTGGTCCGGCGATGACGTAGAGAAAGCGATCGCCCTTCTGGCGTCGTTTCACGGCGCGTTCTGGCACCAGGAAGATCTCCTGTCCGGCTGTAGCTGGCTATCATCCTATCTGGGGCGGCACGCCGGCAGCGCACCGAGCCCTGGCACCCTCGAGGCCTGGCGCTATTGGGATAGCACCGTCGGCGGCGCGCCGGCTGTCAGCTCCCACGCTATCAGCAGCGCCGGGCGGCTGGCCCCCACCTTCATTCGCGCCGCAGCGGGGCTACAGGTACTTCGGCAACTTGGCGGTTGGCCCGGCGTGATCACCCGGCGACACCTGGAAGCGATTGCCGATCTCCTCGACGATCCTTTGCCCATCTTACAACCACTGCGCGAACTGCCTACGACACTACTACACGGCAATCCCGCCCTGCACCACTGGCACGTGACCCTGTTCAATGACCGCTCTCTCCTGGATTGGGCCAACGTGACTATCGGCCCGCCCGTCCTCGACCTGGTTGCCTTCCTGGAGCAAGTCGAGGGGCTGCGCACGCGGCAGCATGAAAAGGGCCAGGTCGGCAAGTGGCCGGTTTCTGAGGAGACGATGATAGATAGCTACCTTCTGCGCATGCACGTGGGTCTGGCCCATTTCGACGCACGAACGATGCGCCAGGCAATCCCTGCCGCACGCTGTCTGCACGTGCTCACCACCTGGTTACCGCGCTTTGCCGACTGGTTCCACCCCTTCCTTGGCAGCCCTGTGACCTGGCGTAGCCTGATTGAGATGGATGACGCGGAGTTGGACCGCGTCGGTTACGGGCGTCTCGCCGGCCTGCGCGACTATCTGACAGCCTTATTCCCGCGCTTCTGGCACGCGGCGCGTTCGCTGTAGCCTCTCCTGCAACAAATGATCCTCCACATACGTAGAGCTGCTAGAACTTAAACAGACGTATGCGTGCTTTTGGAGATCTGGCTTGACTACTATTCTGCAATCGATCAGCTTCGGCATCGCCGTCGTTTTTATGCTCGTGGGCCTGGCAGGTGTGATCATTCCTTTGATGCCGGGCTCGTTGCTCATCTGGCTTACGGTGGTAGTTTACGCCGTGGCTGAGCGCGCAAACGGCTTTGCCGCTATCGATCCCCTCACCCTGATCGTCATCACGCTCATCGCCCTGGTAACCGGCCTTTCCGACCTCTGGCTGCCGCTGGTGGGCGCCCGGGTGTCGGGCTCCTCGTGGCGCGCGCTGGTTTTTGGTGTTGTGGGTGGGATCCTGGGCACGTTTATACTCCCTCTGGTGGGCAGCATTGCGGGATACGCCCTCGGAATCCTGCTCGGCGAATACCAGAAGTATGGTGACTGGGACAAAGCACTCAAGGCGGGAGCAGGCGGCCTGGCAGGCTGGGGCATTGCCACTGCCCTGCAACTGGGTGGCGGATTACTGATCCTGATCATCTTTGTCTGGCAGGTTCTTGCCTTCCAGGGACAAACTGGTTTTTAGGGAGAAACGGACGCGTGGAACTTCCAATTTCAGTCGAGGATTTACGCACGCTGGGGCTGGCGGTTGCCATCTGGATCGGCGTTTGCGTCACTCTGGCACTGCTGCTCTTCCTGCTCATCGCCCACCGGCTTCGCCGCCTGAACGTACCGCCAGGCGCCGGATTCGGCGAGACGTTACTTTACACCCCCCTCCTTTTGGTGCTGGCTATCGACCTCCTGGATCTGGGCCTGGATGTGCTGGCTGCACCCATTACCTGGGTGTTACTGGATCGACTGGGCCTGAAGGCGCTGCGCAACATCTCGGCTGTGGAGGCGTTGATACCGTTCACAGGACCGATCCCCACGCTGACCCTGAGCTGGATCTGGGTGCGGCTCTTCGGCCCTCACATCGGCCCGCTGGAGCAGGGCGAAAAGTATCGTCAGCGCTAGATTGTAGGCGCCCTGGGGCTGGTTACCACTCCAACGGCTTCGACAGGATCTCCACCAGCAAGCGCACGCTATTCTCTACGTCATCCGCGTCCACCGTCTCGCTCTGCGAGTGGACGTAACGACAGGGGATTGAAATGACGCCTGCGGCGCTGCCCGGCCCGGCAATCTGGATCGAGCGGGCGTCGGTGGATCCGCCGGTCAACACCTCCAGCTGGTACGGAATATCCGCTTCTTCCGCCCGCTGGCGCATGGCGCGCACCAGCCCGGCGTGGGAGATCATACCGCTGTCCTTGACCTTTATCGCCGGACCGGCGCCCAGCTCTACGGCCATCGTCTCCGCCTCGGGCGTGTCTCCGGTGGTTGTCACGTCCAGAGCTATCCCCACATCCGGTTCCAGAGCGTTGGCGGCAGCCTGCGCTCCCCGCGTGCCCACCTCCTCCTGCACGCTGAAGACAAAATAGACGTCGTGAGGCGAATTCTCCAACCGCCGAAGGGTTTCAATGGCGATGGCGCAGCCAATACGATCATCCATGCTCTTCGCCGACAACAACGAGCCCTGGGCCAGGAAGGAACGCGCAAAGCCGGCGGCGTCGCCGACCTGCACCGGCGAGTCCTCCCGGCTGCTGGCGCCCACGTCAATGTAGTGCTTGTCCAGCGAGTGCACCTTGCCGCCCCCTTCCAACTTTTCAGAGTAAATGAGGCCCACCGTGCCGTCGGCAAATTGCACGCGATTGCCCATCAGCGTATGCGGGTAGACGCCGCCGATATTGGTAAAGCGCAGAAACCCCTTCTCGGTGATGTGCGTGACCATCACGCCGATCTCATCCATGTGCGCAGCGATCATCACCTTCAGCCCGCTGCCGTCGCCCTCCCGGCGCGCGATCAGATTGCCCATCGGATCAACGCGCACTTCCGTGGCGTGAAGCTCTACCTCAGGACGAATCAGATCGCGAATCTGATCTTCAAAACCGGATGGGCCGTACGCTTCGACAAGTTTTTGTATCAGGTCGTTCTTCATCTTTTCCTCTTTCCCTCTTGCTCTTTATCGGTCCAGCAGACTGGCATCCAGCGAGCGCAGCGTCGCATCGGCCAGTCTGACGACGTTGGCGAAGTCTTGCAGGTTGATCATGGCAGCGGGCGCGTGTATGTAACGCGCCGGCGTGGCAATGGTGGCGGCGACAACGCCACCGCGCATCCGCTGGATGGCGGCGGTATTCGTACCACCGCCGCCCGGTTGCCGTACCTGAAAGGGAATCTGTCGCTCGTCCGCCGTGCGCATGATGTGTCGCACCAGGCGGGGATCTTGAATCGTACCCGCGTCCATTACATAAATCGACGGGCCGCAGCCCAGGCGCACGTTGGGACTCACGTCCCGCTTGTGGGGCAGGTCATAGGCCGGCGTGCACTCCAGCACCAGAGCCACGTCCGGTTGCGTCGCATAGGCAGCCACCTGCGCCCCGCGCAAGCCTACTTCTTCCTGCACCGTAAAGGCAGCATGCAGGTCAAAGGGGTAACGCTCGCCGCGCAACAACTCCACGAGCGCCGCACAACCGGCCCGGTTGTCCATGGCCTTACCCACGGCAATGTGATCCGTTTCCCAATACTCGGTAAGGAACGTGGCGCGATCGCCAATGTCCACCTTGCTCTGGGCGTTCTTTTTCTTCCTGGCGCCAATATCAATGCGCATATTATCGCTCTTCACAATGCTGTCGCGCTGGCTGCGCTTAAGCAGGTGAATGGGGCGGGCGCCGATCACGCCGTTCAACTTCTTGGACCCAACCTGCACCGTCTTGCCCAGCAGCGTGCGATCGCTGATACCGCCAACGGTCTGAAAGCGCAGGGTGCCATCGCTATCAACGCCGGTGACCATGAGGCCCACTTCATCCATGTGCGCGTCGACCAGAACCTGCAGGTCCGAGTCGCCGTTGCCCGCCTTGAAGGCCAGGAGATTGCCCATGCTATCCACGCGCCAGCTGTCCACGTGATCGGCGATCAAGTCGCGGATCAGGAGGCGCACCTCCTTTTCATCTCCGGCAACGCCACGGGCCTCGCTTAATTGTTGTAATAATTCGTTCATCGTTTATCCCGTTCTAAGTGCAGTTGCGCATCTTCATTGGAATTCAGGAAGCGCAAACTGCTGTGCAACTGCCGATTAAGCACGCTTTCGAGTGGATTCGCTCCTAACGAACTTCTGTAAGCGTGCTTAACGCCATCCGGCGCGTGGTTTTACATCAACTCCGCAGCGACGCTGTCCAGGAATCCGGCATCCAGGGAAGCGGCAAATTCGCCCAGCAGGCGACCCGCGCGCTCAACATCGTTCAGCGCCAGCGTCTCTACCATCGTGTGCATATAGCGCAGGGGAATGCCAATCAGGCCGGTGGGCACGCCGTCCCGGGCTATCTGCAGGCCAAAGGCGTCGGTGCCGCTGGATCTGCTGTGCGGATCCGCGTGTACCGTCATCTCCAACGCATCCGCCGCTTCTTTCAGTTTCTTATACAGGCCCGGGTGAACATTGGGGCCCAGCCCCAGCGCCGGCCCTTTGTCCAACTCAAACGTCCCCGTTTCGCGCGCACCTGGCCCTTTGCCGAAGGTCACATCGACGGCGATTGCCGCGTCAGGCCGCTGCGCGTAAGCGGTCGTGAAGGCGCCCAGGAGGCGAGTCTCCTCCTGGGTCGTGGCTACGGCAACGACGTCCCATTCGTGGAGCCGGTCGCCAAGGTATTCCAGGGCGACGGCGACGGCAGCCACCGAGGCGCGGTTGTCCAGCGCCTTCCCCGCCGCGCGCTCGTTCAGCAGCTTACGCAAGGGTTGGTGGAATGAAATAAAGTCGCCGACGGACACCGCCTCTCGCAACTCGTTCAGCGGTAGGCCCACATCCACCAGCAGCTCATCGTAGTTGTAGCATTTACTCTGCCGGTCCGAAGGCAGCATTTGCGGCGGTAGCGCTCCCACAATCCCTCGTAATTCACGTCGTCCATGAACTGTCACCGTCTGACCGTAGAGGTGACGAATGTCCACCCCACCCACATTTGTCACACGCAGAAAGCCCTGACCTTGCTCATCATCCGGATAGGCGTCGATATCGGCCACCATGAGGGCAATCTCGTCCATGTGCGCGGCGATCAGCAGACGCGAGGGTTCTGACGTTGCGTCCGGCGTCTGCCCTCGCTTCACCGCCAGCAGGTTCCCCATATGATCGACCGTAATTTCATCCACGTGGGGTTCCCAGGCGGCGCGCACAGCCTGGGCAATGGAAGCCTCCATTCCAGACGGCCCCGCCGTTTCCGTAAGTGTCTGCAGCGTCTTATAGATATCCATGTCGTTCCTTATCGCTCGCGAGTAATTACAATCGTCGGCAGAGGGCTGACACCCGACGTCGGGGTAGCCGTTGGCTCCTCTGCTTCTTCGGTAGCTGTTGCCGTGGGGGTCGCTTCTTCTGTGGGCGTCCCGGTTGCTGTGGGCGTTTCTGTGGGCGCTTCTTCAGTCGCCGTGGCTGTGCCGGTCGGCGACGCGGTGGGTTCCGCTGTAGCGGTTTCCGTTGGGGCGGGAGTAGGGGTGTCCGTCGGCGCGCCGGTCGGCGTCGCAAACTGGTCAGGCGTCGCCTCCAGCGTCGCCGTAGGCGGCCCCTCCGTGGAAGTTGCTTGCGGCGTGTCGGTCGGCGCCGTCGTTGTCACCGTACTGGCGACGGTGACCGCGGGTGCAGCAGTCGCCGTCGCCGTTCCCGGTTGTGGAGGAAGCGTGACGGCTGTCTCAGGCGCCATGCTGTAGGCTAAAATTCCCAGACAGTAGCAGGGCATAGTAAGCAGTATAATGGCAACAAGAATACTATATGTTCGACGACGAGAATCCATTAATCATTCGTGCCTGGGTCTGGGGAGCAGTGTTCCCCCGCGTGGGCAGGAAATCCGGGGTGATAATAATTGACAACGGAGCAAAAGACAAATTGGACGAGACGGTACGCCGGACGATCAAAGCGGTAACCACTATATATTGTGGTCAGGAGGGCAAAGGTGGACACAAATAGGGGAAGATCGTTGCGATTGCAGGGCGTGCATGTTATAATTTCGCCGTTCGAACGGTCGTAGGGTCGGGGAAAACGGCAAGCAACTGCTAAAGGGAAGTAGCGGCTTCCGTTTACCATCAGGGAAAAATCTCATGCCATTTGATTTCTGGGGACTTACAGAGGGAGCTCGGGTGTTGATGCCAGAACGCGCCCTGCTTGGTTACAGCCTCTTTTTTCTATATTTTCTGGTCGCTGTTCTTGTACTGTGGCACACGCGACGACATCTGCGCCGTACGACACGACATCAATGGGCAGCCGTGGTAGGTCTTTCTCTGGCCTCGCTCACCATCAGCCAGCTACTACCCATTTCGCTGCCGACAGAAGGCCAACTGCCGCCGCTGGGGGTCACGCAGGAGCCGCAAACGCTCCTCATACCTTTTGGCGCAGTTCCGTTCCTGCTCGCCAGCGCCACCCTGAATCCGGCTGCAGCGCTGATCGTTGGCCTGTTCAGCGGAATCGGGCGCGCGCTGTGGCACACTCACCACATCTTCGATCCTTTCTACTTCGCCTTCGCCGCCTGCCTGATCAGTTGGTTGCTGCGCCAGAATTACGTGGGCCGCATCTACCAGCTTCTACGCCAGCCGCTGGTCAGCGGCCCTCTGAGTATGAGTCTGCTGGTACCCATGCTCCTGCCCGCCTTCTTTGCCTATGGCGGACGGGAAGCCAGCAGTCTGGCAGCCTTCGATTGGGCCATTTCCACCACCGCCGCCCAATTCTTGCCGCTGCTGCTGGAAGGCGTCCTGAGCGGCGGTATTGTCTCGCTCATTCTCATTGGCGTTCCACAGTGGCGCTTTAGCCCCTCATCGCTGGAGCCGGCCCCTCACTATCGCAGTCTGCGCAGCCGTCTCCTGGTGAATTTTGGCGTTTTTGCCGTTCTCCTCAGCACCATTCTCGTCGCCGTCGTCTTTACGCTCTCTGTGTGGGTCGCTACGCGTCTCTCCGTGTCCCAGATGGCCCACGACGCCCGCGCTGTGTCACAGCAGATCCCCGAATTTCGCAATCAAATGCAGAATCTGTTGCAGCAGTACGGGTCCGATCCTGTTCTCATCGGCGAGGACGAGGAGGCACAAGAAGAGTATCTGGCGCAGCTGGTGCGCACCGCCGGCTCCTTCTACCGCCGCATCATCGTCGTCGACGCCTCCGGCGCTGTAGATACCTTCTACCCCAACCGTGATACGGAGGAAATCGCGCTGACGGCGCTTGAACAGCAGGCCGTCTCAGACGCCCTGTCCCGCGGCGCGCCCTCAGTCACGCCGGCCCAGCTTGTCGACGACGACCACCCGGCCCTCAGCTTCGTGGTGCCCGTTGAAGGCGAAGAGGGTCATCCCGTGGCGGCTCTGGTGGGACGCGTGCCGGGCATTGCTCTCGGCGATCTGGTCGTGGGCCTGCAAGGAACCGTGGGCGAAGGCAGCGGGTTCATCGTCGACGAGCGCGACCAGATCATCGCCCACCCGGATCAGGCCGTCCTCATGGATAACTGGTCTGCGCCGGCTATGGCCCGCCGCTCGCTGGCTATGCGCGTGGAAACGCCGGGCACCGCCTACGAAGGGCTACATAGCGGTACCAATGCGCGCGAACTGGTCTATCTGCTGGAAGGACCCGATCATCCCTGGACCGTGATCATCACGGTGCCCTACCAGGTGGTGCTACGCCTGGCCCTGCAAATCAGCGGTCCGCTCATCGGGGTCCTGGCTATCGCCATGCTGCTGTTTGGACTCAACCTGCTTTACCTGGGCCGCGGCATCACCTCGCCCCTGGGCGAGCTTGTCCAGGCTTCACAGCAGTTGGCCGATGGCCGTTGGGACGTAACCGTGCCCTTTCAGGAAAAGGATGAGGTCGGACAGCTGGGGGAGGCGTTCGAGCGTATGCGACGCTCGATGCAGCGCCACTTCAACGAGATGAACCTCATGCTGGAAGTCAGCCGCGACATCTCGACCAGCATTGACATCCAGGAAGGGCTGCCGGTGATCCTGCGCGGCGCCGTGCGCGGCACCGGGGCCGTCGGCGTGCGGGCCACGCTGCGCAATCCTAACGGACGCCACCCGTTGCGCTTTGGCGAAGGACCCGCCGCAGAGGTTATGGCGCCCTATGACCGGGCGATGGCTCTGTTAGTGCAGATCGAAGACGAGATCGCCCTGTCCAGCCCGGAACAGGTGCGCGTGGGGCTGCGGCTCTCGCCAGATCAGGAAGCGCCCGTTCAATCGCTGGTGGCTCTGGCGCTGTACGCCAAAGAGCATTTCCAGGGCGTACTGTGGCTGGGCTATCGGGAACCGCACGAGTTTAGCTCGTCTGAGCTCGATCTGTTGCGTACATTCGCCAGCCAGGCGTCCGTGCTCATCGAAAACGCACGACTCTTTGCCCAGGCCGAACGACAATGGCGCCAGCTGGCTGCCGTGATCTCCAGCACCTCTGACGCGGTGATTGTTACCGATCCCACGGAACGGATTCTACTGCTGAACCCGGCCATGATAGACACCTTCAATCTGCGCGAGAGCGAGGTGATACACCGGCCGGTTACCGATGTCATCAACAACGACAATCTGGTGCAGGCGCTGACCGAGCGCGAAGACCGCGTGCGCAACCTGGAAATTCAAGTAGAGGATGGCCGCATTCTCTATGCCAGCGTTTCTACGATCAGGAGTAATGATGGCCAGGCGCTGGGACGCGTGGCTGTCCTACACGACATTACCCACCTGAAAGAACTCGACGAGATGAAATCGGAGTTTGTCTCCACAGTCTCCCACGATCTACGCGGCCCGCTCACCTTTATGCGCGGTTACCTGACAATGTTGCCCATGGTTGGCGACATCAACGACAAACAGCAGGAGTATCTGGAGAAGATCCTGAGCGGCGTACAGCAGATGTCCACGCTGATCGAGAATCTGCTTGACCTGGGCCGCATCGAGGCCGGCGTGTTCCTCATGCAGGACCGCATTAAGGCCAAAGAGATGCTGCGGAGCGTGGCCGACGAGATGACGGCTCTGGCGGCAACGGCAGGCTTGCGTCTGAACGTGAGCGTGCAGCCCGGCACACCGGCCGTCTACGGCGACGCATCCTGGATTCGGCGCGCTGTGGCCAATCTCGTGAGCAACGCCATTAAGTACGCGCCGAACAGCGGCGTGGTCACCTTACACGCCGAACAGGACGGCGACGAAGTCGTCTTCAGCGTCGAGGACCACGGGCCGGGCATTGCGCGACAGGATCAGATCCGTCTCTTCGAGAAGTTCTATCAGGTGAAGTCAAAAGGACGCAACGCGTCCAGAGGCTCAGGCCTGGGATTGGCCATCGTCAAGTCCATTGTAGAGCGCCACGGGGGTCGCGTGTGGTGTCTCAGCCGCCCGGGGCGCGGCAGCACCTTCTACTTCTCCCTGCCCCTGGGCAAACCGTCGCCCGGATCGGAACCCACTGCCTGATAAGGACGCTCTGCATTGCACCGATTCACAAAGAACGTCCGTGAGCGTTCTTAACCCCTGCGGCTCCCTTTCTCTCTCAAGCGGTTCAGCACCCGTTCCAACTCTGGAGCCAGCGGCGCCTGCAGCGTCATCTCGCGCTCGTCGGCAGGCCGCTTAAACGTCAGCGCCGCGGCGTGTAGAAAATGCCGGTCCAACTCGACGCGCTGTTTGCGCCGCCCGTAGACGGTGTCCCCCACAATGGGATAGCCGGCGAATGCCAGGTGCACGCGAATCTGGTGGGTGCGTCCCGTGCGCGGGTAGCACTCCACCAGCGAGAAATCATCGCACGTCTCCAGCAGATGGTACTCGGTCTGCGCCGGTCGTGACGAGTAGGAGGAGCCGGGGGGAATAACCGCCATACGCTGCCGGTGCTGTGGGTCGCGCCCAATCGGGGCGTCGATAAGCGCCTGCGGCGGCTGGATATGTCCTTCTACCAGCGCCAGATAGCGCTTCTTCACCGAACGCCTCTTGAATTGTCGCTGCAGATGGCGCAACGCGTGATCGTTTTTCGCTACCAGAATGATGCCCGACGTCTCTTTATCCAGCCGGTGCACAATTCCCGGCCTGCGCTCGCCGCCCACCCCTTCCAGATCAGGGCAGTATCCGAGAACGGCGTTGACCAGGGTCCCTTCACTGTGGCCCGGCGCGGGGTGCACCACCATGTCCGCCGGCTTGTTGATCGCCAGCATATCGTCGTCTTCGTAGAGAATGTCCAGGGGGATTTCTTGCGCCAGCAGATCTGTCTCGACGACGTCCGGCAGCGTGGCCTGGACGCGCTCGCCCCCTTCCAGGCGCAGGCTGGGTTTGATCCGCTGACCATCGATGGTGACCAGTCCGTCCTGTATCAGCTCCTGCCACTGCGTGCGTGACAGGTCCGAATGTGCTTCTGCCAGTGCCTTGTCAACGCGCTCGCCCGCTGCGTCCAGAATCAGCTCAAGTTGCCTGCTCATTTTGCCTGGGGCTCTGTAAGCGCGCAGAAACCGGGGGTTGCACGTTCTCGTCATGCTCCATCTCAGCTTCGCGCTTGCGCCTTATTTGTTCCGCCCGCTCTTCTCTGAACATGAGGAAACCCAGGATGACAACGCCGGCGACGATCGATGCGTCGGCCACGTTAAACACGGGCCAGGGACCAAAGTCAAGAAAATCGGTGACGTGGCCCAGGCGCAGGCGATCGATCAGGTTGCCCGTCGCGCCGCCCAGTTGCAGCCCCAGGGCCAGCCGCAACAGTGTCTGCCTTCCGGTGAGCTGATAATTGTAGAAGATGATAACCCCGGCCACGATGATGGCGATCACGGTGAAGATCGGACTGCCACCGGGAAAAAGCCCAAAGGCGGCGCCGGTATTACTGACGTGCGTGATGCGAAAAACAGCAGCCAGATCGGGAAAGGGCGCCCAGGTGCTATTCAGCGGCAGCCACTGTTCGATGAACAATTTCGTGATGTGATCGACGATGATGATCGCGCCGGCTACCAAAAATAGCAGCAGCTTCTGCCTGCCGCTGGCTGGAGTCTGGTCACGCTGAGGCTCTTCAATATAGTTTTCGCTCACAGAGATTTCCCGTCAGGTAAAGTTTATGCTGAGAAGTGTGGACGCTTCCTCACTCCCGCAGAAGATTGTACCAAGATGCAAATGTTTGAACCAACTTTACCTTGCCTCCGCTAATACGACTCAAATTGCCTGGTTGCCACCACAACAGTAACGGCACTGCGCCGCAACGAGATCTGGTGCACGCTCATCTCAAAGCCGACATCGCTCATCGACTGCTGGAACGCGCGCAATAGCGCCGATTCCTGCGGCCAATAGCGTTCCTCGTCCACGGCAAACGCGCCCTGGCGCTGCCCTGTGATCACAAAGAGCCAGTCGATGAAACGATGCAGGAGACCGCTACCTGTTAAATGGCCTTCAGGAACAATGACAAAACGCCCGCCGGGTCGCAAAGCGCGATGCACGCTGGCCATCGTGGCCCGCTCGGCGATGAACGGTGTGGGAAAGGTCGTGAGAACGGAATCGAACGAGCGATCGGCGAAGGGCAACTGTTGCACCTTACCCCGCGCCAGCCGCGCCCCGAGCCCTTTCCGTTGCAGACGACCACGAGCCAGGCGGCCCATCGCTGCCGAGAGATCGAGGCCGGCGACCTCATAACCGTCTTGCGCCAGCGCCAGCAGCATGTGACCCGGCCCATGAGCAATCTCCAGCACCCGCGGACCCGCCACAAACGGCAGCGCCGCAAGTTGCCAGCGCCGCCACTCGCCAAGAGAAACGAGCCAGCTCACGACATCATAAGTCCAGGCCAACTGGTTATACAGCAGGTGAAACCCCACTCGAACCAGCCGCTGCCACAGGCGTTGGTGAATTCTCATCCCTGTCATTTCCTTGCTGCTTGCCGTTCGCCTTTTATTATGGCCACTTTGCTGCATAAAGGAAACGCCGCCCTGCTAGCATCCCTGCCCGTTTGGTTGCCTCACAAAATGCAGTATCATTAACGGCAACCCACAGATAACAACGCAAAAGGAACGTTGATTTGAATTTGGAAGAGGTCTTACGTTTTATCGGCGTCACCGGCCTGCCCGGAGCAGGCAAAGGCGCTTTCATCGACCTGCTCAACCCGCTCCTGGCCGAAAAAGGGGTCAAAACCCAATATTACAGCCTTTCGGACGAACTGCGCGCCGAGGCGCGACGGCGTGGTCGCACCATTGAACGGCCGGTGCTGCGCACCATCGCCAACCAGCTACGGTTGGAACACGGCAGCGGCGTGCTATCGCTCCTGGTCGTGAGCAAGTTGCGGCAGGATCTGGCCAATATCGACCATGAGGCGGCCCTTGTGGCCATCATCGATGCCATTCGCAACCCGGAAGAGGTCAACGTGTTGCGCCGGGAGTTGGGCGCGGCGTTCTCGTTGGTCGGCGTAGAAGCGCCCCTGGAAATCCTCGTGGATCGCATCGCCGCCCGCGCGCGCTTCGACGAACCGGACGAATTTGTACAGCAGCGCGAAGCGGCGCGTGAGATGATCCTGGGGGAATCGGGCGAGGGAGAGCCGTCGCACGGGCACAACATCACCAGATGTATCGATATGGCCGACTATCACATCGACAACTCACAATCATTAGAGGAACTGGCAGGACAGACGCGCCAGTTCATTGAAGATGCGATTCCACTGCCCACCAGAAACGAATAGATCACAGCGGCCCGCATGGGCCAACCACAAAGGAGGCGCCAATGACGATCACGCGTATTGCCATCAACACCGGAGGCGGGGACGCGCCCGGTCTGAACGCCGTCATTCGCGCCGCCGTGCTGGCGGCGTTGAAACGCGGCTGGGAGTGCATTGGCATCCGCGATGGCTACGAGGGTCTGCTCGATCCTGACACCTATGGCGACGCGGGCGTCGTGCCCCTGACGCGCGAAAGCGTGCGCGGTATCACGCATCTGGGCGGCACCATCCTGGGCACAACTAACAGAGGGAACCCGCTCAGCTACCCGGTGACAGAGGAAGATGGCGCCGTGCGCCAGGTGGACCGCAGCCAGGCCCTGGTGGACGCCATTCACGATCTGGGTGTCGATGCTCTGATCGCCATTGGCGGCGACGGTTCTATGAAGATCGCTCACGCGCTGGCCCAAAAAGGGTTACGCGTCATTGGGGTGCCTAAGACGATTGACAACGACCTGGCAGGCACAACTGTGACCTTCGGCTTTAACACGGCAGCTTCGTTCGCCACCAAAGCCATTGACCGCCTGCACACCACGGCGGAGGCCCACCGGCGCGTGATGGTCGTAGAGGTCATGGGCCGTTACGCCGGTTGGATTGCGCTCTACGCCGGTGTCGCCGGCACCGCCGACGCCATCCTGATCCCGGAAATTCCCTACGACGTCAATCGGGTCGCAGCCAAGATAATGGAGCGCAATGAGGCCGGCTACAACTTTTCCATCGTCGTCGTAGCCGAAGGCGCCCATCCCATCGGCGGCGACATGATCGTACAGGAGCGGGACCAGAGCGGTGGAGAACGTCTGGGGGGCATTGGCGACAAGTTAGGCGCAGCGCTGGAAGCGCTGACCGGACAGGAAACGAGGGTTGTAGTCCTGGGCCACCTTCAACGGGGCGGCAGCCCCACCACGCGCGACCGCCTGCTGGCCCTACGTTTTGGCGCGGCGGCTGTGCGGGCTCTGGGGGAAGGGCAGGAAGGGATCATGGTCGCGTTGGACCCGCCGACCGTGCGCTACGTGCCTCTGGAACAGGCGACCAGCCGGATGAAAACGGTGCCACTGGACCACGATCTGGTGCTGACCGCCCGCGACATGGGCATTACATTTGGCGCTGAGACGATGGACGATTGACCGCCGGCTCCTGCACCCCGTGCCCGTTGCCGGTATCGTCGGCGCCGCGCGTCGTCCACTGCATCGTGTACAGGTTGTAGTAACGACCCTTCTGCGCCAGTAACTCCTCGTGCGTGCCCGATTCCACAATGCGCCCGCGGTCCAGTACCACGATCTTGTCGGCGTTGACGATGGTGCTCAGGCGGTGCGCGATGACGAAGCTGGTGCGATTCTCCATCAGGCGGTCCAACGCCTTCTGAATCTGCTTCTCCGTCGCCGTGTCCACGCTGCTCGTGGCCTCGTCCAGAATCAGGATGCGCGGATCGGCCAACAGAGCCCGGGCAAAAGAGACCATCTGTCGCTGTCCCACGCTGAGATTGACGCCGTTTTCGCCCACCTCCGTCTCGTAGCCTTGAGGGGCGCGCATAATAAACTCGTGCGCGCCAACCGCTTTAGCAGCGGCAACGATCTCCTCGTCCGTTGCCTCCAGCCGCCCGTAGCGAATATTGTCGGCGATGGTACCCGAGAAGAGAAAGGTGTCTTGCAGTACAATGCCTAATTGCCGGCGCAGGCTGGCGCGCGTGACCGCGCGCACCTCGTGCCCATCAATGCGCAGCTCGCCTCTGTCGATGTCGAAAAAGCGGGCGATGAGGCGAATGATCGTGCTCTTGCCGGCGCCCGTTTCACCCACCAGAGCGATGCGCTGGCCCGGCTCCACCTGCAGGCTGATATCTTCCAGAACCAATTCCTCGTCATCGTAACTGAAGAAGATGTGGTCGAATTCCACCCGCCCTTCGATAGGCGGCAATTCGTAGGCGTCCTCCGCGTCCACCAGATCAGGGTCATTATCCAGGAGATTGAAGATGCGTTCGCTGGCAGCCATCGTGGCCTGGAACGTGTTGTAGCGCTGTGCCAGCTCTCGAATCGGCTCGAAGAAACGCTCCACGTAGAGCACGAAGGCCACCAGCGTACCGGCTGTCAGCGCTTCTCCCAGGACCAGATAACCGCCGACACCCACCACCAGCGCCGTCGCCAGGGAGCCCATAAAATCGACGCCGGGGAAGAAAATGGCCGCCAGGCGCGACGCTTCGATGTTGGCTTCGTAGTAGGATTGATTGAGGTCGTCGAAGTGGCGCGAGTTGTACGCTTCCCGCGTGAAGCTCTTCGTCACACGGATACCGGTCAGAGACTCATTCAGGTATCCGTTGATCAGTGAGTGCCGTTGCCTGGTAGCGCGATACGCCTCGCGCACCCGGCTACGCCAATAGTTGGTGAGCATGATCATCAGCGGCAGGACGGCAAAGGTGACCAGAGCCAGTTGCCAGTTCATGACCATCATAGCCACGACAATGCCCAGAAGCGTAAACGTGGCGCGGGCCAGGCCGGTCAGCGACCAGGAGACAAAGTCCTGCAACACGCCCACATCGCTGATCAGGCGGCTCATCAGACGTCCGATGCTGTAATTGTTATAGAAGTTGAGTGAGAGGGTGTGCAGGTGTCTGAAGAGCTTGCTGCGGATGTCGGTGACGATGCGGGTGCCCACGAAGGCCATAATGGCGATGCGCCCGCGATTGGTGAGCCATTCGCCGGTGGCTGCCAGGATCAGCGTTACCGTCCACAGGCGCAACACGTGCATCGACGTGGGCGGGTCGGCGCCAAGCATCTGCAGCAGCGCGTTGGTTGCACGCTGCACGGCGTCCACCTCGCCACTTCGAATGCCGTAGTCGATGGCCCGCCCGATGATCCAGGGCAGCGAGACGCCCAGCAGAGAGCTGATTGCCATCAAAATGATGGCGGCGATCAGCATTCCCTTATAGGGCAGCGTATATCCCAGCAGGCGACGAACCAGCCTTGAATCATACGCTTTCCCTAACGCCTCGTCTTCGTCGGGCAGCAGATCCTGTATCTTTTCCTCGCGCGCCCTACGCTCCTGTTCCTCCAGGCTCAGGCCGAGATCCAGATCTCTATCGCGCGATCGGTTTTTCTCGCTTTCTCGTTTACTGCGACTACTCATCTATATGCTTCCTGACACGCAATGGCGCGGTTGGGGCGCGCGCCTCACATTGCCATCCGTTGTTGTAACGCAAGAAATTCTTCCTGATCCTTCAACTGCAAATCGTAGATTCGCCGGTATAGACCGTCTTTCTGCAAAAGAAAGTCGTGTGTGCCGCGCTCTACGATGCGCCCGCGATCCAGTACCAGGATGCGGTCGGCGTTTTTCAGCGTGACCAGGCGCTGGGCGACGATAAACGTGGTGCGTCCTTTCATCAGTTCGGCCAACGCCTGCTGGATCAAGTACTCCGTTTCGGTATCGACGTTGCTCAAGGAATCGTCGAGAATCAGAATGCGCGGATCGGTCAGCAGGGCGCGGGCGATAGCCACGCGCTGCTTCTGTCCGCCGCTTAGCGTGACGCCGCGCTCGCCGACGCGGGTCTCATACCCCTCGGGAAAACTAAGGATGAACTCGTGGGCGCGAGCGGCGCGAGCCGCTTCCTCGATCTCCTCTCTGCTGGCCTCGGGCCGGCCATAGGCGATGTTTTCGGCAATGGTGCTGCTAAAGAGGAATGACTCCTGCATTACCGTCCCGATTTGCCGGCGCAGACTCTCCTGCGTTGCAGCGCGAATATCTTGCCCGTCGATCAGAATATGCCCGCCACTTACGTCGTAGAAGCGGGGGATGAGGTTGATAATCGTCGTCTTGCCCGATCCTGTGGGTCCGATCAAAGCAATCGTCTCGCCCGGTTCTGCGCGGAACGAGACTCCTTGCAACACTTGCTCGCCGCTCTGATAAGAAAAGCTGACGTTGTCGAAAACAACTTCGCCGCGCACGTCCCGCAGTTCGTTAGCGTCTGGGGCATCTTCAATTTCATCAGGCGTGTCGATGATCTCAAACGCGCGTCCGGCGCTGGCTCCCGCTGTGGCTGCCAGGTTCACCAGAAAGCCCAGACGTTGAACCGGCCCGTTGAGCATCAGCACATAGGAAATCATGGCGAACAGGGTACCTACCGTTAGCTCACCCGCCAGCGCCATTGGCCCGCCAAACCACAGCAGAAGAAAGATGCTGATCGCCAGCAAAAAGTTGAAGAAGGGCCAGTTATTGGCCCAGGTCTGGATCAACGTATAGCGGCGATTGAACCACTCTTCGTTGTCAAGATCGAACTTCTCCAGCTCGTGCGGCTCGCGGGCAAAGGCCTTGACCACGCGAATGCCGGTCAGGCTTTCCTGCATGGTGGACGAGAGCGCGCCCATCTGTTCCTGGATTTCCTTGAAGCGCGGGCGCACGATGTTACCGAAGCGCACAGTGGCAAAGATGAGCAGCGGCACGGGCAAGAGCGCCAGCAGCGCCAGCGAACTATTCTCCAGTAACATGGCCACGATAACGCCCGCTAACAGCAAGACAACGGCCAGGAGATCCATGAGCCCAATCCCCACGAACCGCTCCGTTTCGGTAATGTCGTTCGTGACGCGGCTCATGATGTCGCCCGTTTGGGTCCGGTCGTGGAAAGAGAAGGGAAGCGCCTGCATCCGCCGGTAAAATTCGTTGCGGATATCGTAAGAAAAACGGTAGGACAACCACAAGCCGTAAAAGCGCTGGCCGAACCCGGCCACGCCTCGACCAACGGCAATGAGCAAGATGATGCCGCCGGAAATAAACAGCGCCAACGGTTCTCCGGCCGCCAGCCCCTGATCGATGGCGTCTTTAATGATCTGGGGCACAAACAGGTTCAAGAGGGTCACAACCAGCATGGAAACGTAACCCAACAGAACCTGCTTCCAGTACGGTTTGAGGTATCCCAGCAGACGGGTATATACCTCGAAGCGTTTCACAATTCCTCCTGTTAAATAGTGGCGAACCTATAGGATCCCAGCTAAATCATATATTTACATTAGAACCTTACGCCAGTTGCACACCGCTGGCAAAAAAAGGTGGGTAGAGTACACTTGAGGATGGCAAGTCTTCCTTATGCACATCCTCCAGTAGACGAGCCCGTCTACTGGAAAGACATCGAAAACATGACACGAAAAAGGGAGTAAAAATGGAGTATCGGCGATTGGGAAAATCAGGCCTGAAGGTGAGCGCGCTTTCCTTCGGTTCCTGGGTGACATTCAGCAATCAGTTAGACGTCGAGCGGGCCCGCGAGGCCATGTCCGTGGCCTACGATTATGGCGTCAACTTCTTCGACAACGCCGAAGCCTATGCTTACGGCGAATCAGAACGGATAATGGGCGAGGTTCTGCAAGATTTGAAATGGCCCCGCGATAGCTACATCGTCTCCAGCAAGGTCTTCTGGGGCTCGCGGCGCGAGCCACGGCCCACACAGGCTGGATTGAGCCGCAAACACGTCGTAGAGGCCTGCCACCAGGCGCTGCGGCGGCTGCAGGTCGACTATCTGGACCTTTACTTCTGCCACCGCCCCGACTACGACACGCCAATTGAAGAGACGGTTCGCGCCATGACCGACCTCGTGCGGCAGGGCAAAGTGCTCTATTGGGGAACGTCGCAGTGGACCGCGCGGCAGCTGACAGAGGCTTACGAAGTAGCCTACCGCCATCACCTTGAGCCCCCGACCATGGAACAGCCACAGTACAATATGTTCCACCGGCGACGGGTTGAAGTGGAACTGGCGCCCATATACGAGCAGTATGGTCTGGGCACCACCATCTGGTCGCCCCTGGCTTCCGGCATCCTCACCGGCAAGTACAACGATGGCATTCCTGAAGACTCTCGCGTGAACCTGGAAGGATATAGCTGGTTGCGCGACAGGCTGGAAAGCGAAGAGGGGCAGGAAGAACTGCGCAAAGTACGTGAGTTAACTGAGATGGCGGAAGAGCTGGACACGACGATGGCCCGGCTGGCTATCGCCTGGTGTCTGAAGAACGATAACGTGAGCACCGTGATCACCGGCGCCTCCCGCGTGGAACAGATCCACGACAACATGAAAGCGCTGGAAACGGCCGACCAACTCACGGATGAACGGATGGCGCGCATTGATGCGATCCTGGACAACAGGCCGGAGCCGCCCCAACCTTACCTCTAGACAACACGCCCGTTACTGTAGGCGCCTGCCGCCTGTCGCAGCGGGATAGTATCAGTGGTCGCCGGGCTTCCACCGGGGCCTGGCGACCAGCACAACAGGAGACAATGAGCAATAATACACCCCTGCCCATCACGGGCCTGGTCCCTGGCGAGGTGCCGGCGTCGATGCTCGTCTGCGGCGATCCGGCTCGGGCTGCCAAGACGGCTGCCTTCTTTAAGAACGCCCAGTTGCTGAGCGAACGGCGAGAGTACCATATATACCGCGGCCATTTTGGGCAGTTGCCCGTGGCGGTCTGTTCGCACGGCGTAGGCGCGGCGGGAGCAGCCATCGCGTTCGAAGAACTGATTGCCGCCGGCGCCAGACGCCTGATCCGCATCGGCACCTGCGGCGGCCTGCGCCCGGATGTCCGGGACGGCGATCTGGTTGTGGCTTCCGCCGCGGTCAATAGCACAGGGTACGGGCGCCAGGTGGCGCCCGCCGGCTATCCGGCAGTGGCCGATTGGCGCGTAACGCGCGCTCTGGCGCAAGGCGCCGCCGGCGCGGGACGGTCCAACCACACGGGCATTGTGCTCACCAACGACCACTTTTATGGAGGCGTGGAGACGCCGGAAACGCCCCACTACCCGACGATGATCGAAGCTAACGTTCTGGCGGTGGAAATGGAGTGCGCCGCCCTCTTCCTGGTGGGCAGCCTGCGCGGCGTCCAGACCGGGGCCATTCTGGCCGTTGACGGCAACGTGGGACAGACGGGCGAATCGATGGAGGAGTACGATCCACACCGTGACGTCGTGGCCGAGGCGGTCAGCGCCGAAATTGAAATCGCTCTACGCGCGCTGCAACGATTGGCCGACGAGGCCGGAACAGACGATGGATGAAGCAACACTGCGACAGAGGCGCAGGGCCATTCGCCGCCTGGTTGACGAGAAGAAGGCCGAGGATGCTATGGCCGCTTATTACGCCTTCTATCATCCGGACGAGCGCACCAGGCTGTACGTCTATCCGAAACAGGCGGAGAAAGCGCGAGGATATCTGGCTGCGTCGCGCACGGGCATCGACCTCTTCCGGCCGTTAGTGACCCTGCGCCTGCCGGAAGACGATCCGCACGGCGCGGCCGATCTCATTTACGACGCGTTCGAACCCGGCGCGTCCGTGTTCATTCACAGCACGGCGGAGGATGGTCCGGTCCTCTCCGCGCTGTTTGACGTGCACAGCGAGCAGCGCCTGCTGCTCTATCGCCTGGATCGCAGCCGCTTTGAGCCCATCGTCAACGTACTGGTCATGCGCTCGGACACGCCTGACGGCAAACCGCGCTTCATCATCCGCCCCACGCACGCCGAAAGCGGTGGCGAAATCGGCGCGTCGGCCAGCCTGAACTGGCAAACGCGCTACTTCGCGGAGGTGACTGTGTACACCAACCCGCAGTATCGCCAGCGCGGTTGGGGACGGAGCGTCGTGGCTGCTCTGGCAGACGAGTTGTTGCACAATGGCCAACTGCCGCTGTACGAAGTGTCAGAACAAAATGAAGCCTCGATCAACCTGGCGGAGAGCGTCGGGTTTGTATACAGCGGCGCGCAGAAATTGCTATTGGAAGCAACGCTGCGCGAAAGGCCCGGCTAGGCAACACAGCTTCTCAATAAGCGGCCTCCCGCCTATCTTCACGCTCATCTTTTACCAGCAAACTGATCACGCCGCTGACAATGCTGATTACCAGCGCCCCCCAAAAGGTGGGCCAGAAGCCTTCGACCACCAGGCCCAGGCCGAACATATTGGAGAGCCACGCCGTAATTGAAAGCATGACGGCATTGATGATTAGAATGAAGAGCCCCATTGTCAGAACGATGAGCGGGCAGGTCAGGAGCACGATAATGGGGCGTACCAGGGCATTCACCAGGCCGAAGATGAGCGCAATCAGGAGTAACGAGAGCCCCGATTCCCCCACGTGCTCCAGACCCGGCACGATCTGAACAGCCACCCATAGAGCGATGGCATTCACCACCCAGCGAATCAATATGCTCGACATAGCACCTCCTTATACTGCGGGCCTGAACGATCATTCATGCGGCAGCAGTTTGTAGAAAATGGTCCTTTACGCCTATTTACGAATGTATGGCGACCCTCTACAATCAGCTTGGCTTGGTCAGCGTCGCCCCATATCTACGCTGGCCTGAGAAGCGCCTTAGCAGGACACACTACTCTTAACCATCTGTAAAGGGCCAACCAGATACTGACAACATCGCAACAAAGCAAGGCTTCATAGATATTATATGGCACGAGCCAAGAAAATTCTCATTGTAGACGACGAACGCTCTCTTGTACAACTTTGCCAGATTATCCTCGAGGCCGCCGGTTTTGAGGTACGAGGCGCCTACAACGGCTATCAGGCGCTGAACATGATCACGGAAGAAGTGCCGGATCTGATACTGCTGGACGTGATGATGCCGGGGATTGACGGCATTGAAGTGTGCAAGCGCATCCGTTCCGAGCACGAACGCTATCCCCGTATCGTCATGTACACGGCCGATGAGCGCGATGCGACGCTCGATAACAGCATCGACGCCGGCGCCAACGCCGTTCTGACCAAAGAGACGCCCGTGTACGACATCCCCTCCAAGATCGCCAACTACCTGGTTCCCACTGGGTCGCTGCAATAAGATCCTCCCCCTCTTACCGCCTGTTGGATCGTACGTCGATTCCCTGCCTCAATC
>JBMCFH010000031.1:0-24658 GCA_048620455.1 Chloroflexota bacterium
TCCTGGGTGACATGCCCCACTTTTTCAATCCCGTTTGTTGGGTGTTTCAGGGATTTTCCCATACGTTCCTTTTACAAAAGCCGTGCCAGATCTTCTGCAGCGCGGCTGGCGTCCAAAAATATGAGGCCCAGCTTGGCCGTGCTGCGGGCTAACACGGTAAGCACCGCGTCTTCGCCAACAGCCATGAGTACAATGATGCCCGCGTCGCCGCTGATATAGACGCGCTCCAGTTTACCACGGCTTAGCTCGCTGGCAATACGATCACCCAGGGAGAGCATGGCCGCGGACATGGCGGAGATGCGGTCTTCGTCGACGCCCGCAGGAAGTGATGAGGCCATGATCAGCCCATCGACACTGACTACCGCGGAGGCTTCTATGTCTGGCGTCCCTGCCTGTAAATCACGCAGGCGATCCACCATCATTTCAGTACGCGATCTCATCCAAAACTCCTTGCCATACCGCCCGTCTACGGCAATCGCAAACAGACTTCAATTCTTCAGGTAGAACTGTCGACTTGTATCGAGAGGGTCCCGTCCGGCCTGACACGAAACGCTCTATTTTATGTAAGCCAGAACGCCTGCATATTACCATATCGCCGGGGGGCTGTCAAAGTAGATCGGGTTCCTGAGACAGGGCTAAAAAGTACTACTTATGCCCCCGGCGGCGGCGGTTCCATGTGCGCCAGGCGACGCCACGCGCTGCGCAGTTGGGCCATCTCCTCCTCTGTCTCCGGGACCTCGCCGTAGCGCACGCGCACATAGGCTGTGGTGATCAGGCGCGTCTCCTCCTGACCGTCGGGCCACACGTCATCCAGCGCGCCGAGATATTCATACGGCGTCTGCGAGCTATGGCGAGGGAAGCCGCGGGCCGCGGCGGCTTCAGACATCTGGCGGTAGAGGTGGCGCACGTTGGCTGCTGCGCGCATCTGACGCCACAGGCCGAGGCGACGCCTGATGCGCTCGCCCAATCCTAACCCACTCTCCTCGGCTGCGGCGCGCCCGCCAAGGATTGCTTCGTGACCGCGGGCCAGCTCTCGCCGGCGGAAGTAACGGTTCAGAGCGAGCCACACGACGAACAGAGCGCCCGCGACGAGGAGCACGGTGAGCGCACGGTTGATCCAGAACAGCGGCAGGCCGCCGCCGTCGCGAAACAGCTCCGTGATCTGGTCCACATTCATGTCGGTCAGTTCCTGCGGCAGCTCTTCTGGTTCTGGCAGCCCTTCGACGCCCAGAAAGCCCAGCAGGCTAAAGAGATAGGAGACCAGCCACTGCAGCGGTCTGAGCAGGAGAAGAAACAGATAGGTGGTGGTGACGATGACGACCATGGCCAGGAAGAAGATGGCGTCCCACAACGGGTGCAGCCAGCGCAGCAGCGCGGGGAAACCGCCCCCGCCAATGGCCAGGGCCACGGCTGCGGCGAGGGATACGATGAGAAGGCTCGTGAGGAAGACGATGAGGACCCAGCCCGGTCGCATGGCATAGCTTTGCCCCGTGTGTTCCAGGGTTACGCTCTCGGCGCGAGTGAGAGCCACGCTGGTCAGTGCGGCGAGGAAAAAGAGCAAAACGAAGCTTGTGGACGGAGTGGCCTCGGGTAACAGGCTGAGCAGCAGGAGCAGTGGGGCGAAGAGCAAGCCGCCGGCGCGCAGGCGCAGACCCACGTCGCGCACGTCGACGCGGCGTCCGGTGAGGCTGATGCCGCGCCACCAGACCCCGATTACCAGGAAGAAGAGGCCCACGTCGCGCTGCCAGAACGGGTTGTCCGGCTGGACAAAGTGGCCGTACAGTTCGCCAAGCCAGCGCGTGTCCAGAGGGCCGCCGGCGTCGAAGAGCAGGGTGCGCAGAGAGACGAGCACCGTGAGCAACAGCGCGCCGAGCATGACGCGTCGTTGCCGGCGGAGCGACGCCCCGGCAAGCGTCAGCACGCGGCTGAGATTGAAGGGGATGAGCATTACCAGCAAGAGCCACGCGGTAAACAGCGGCGCGGGCCAGAAGCGGGCCCAGGGTAGGAGCAGGAGAGCCAGCGGGGCGATGAGCGCCGCTTCCATCAGGGCCCAAAACAGGTACAACAATTCATGGCGCGCGTAGGCCCAGGCGCTGTCGAAAGTGGTGCGGATTGGCGCCGGGGCATCGGCGCGTCCGGGGCCCCGGGCGCGCCCGGGAGCGACTGTCTCACTCATCGTCTTCGCTCGTCTGTGCCTGCGCGCTGTTGCCGTTACCGGATTCGACCGCAGGCACCGGAATGGTTGCCAGCGAAGCCTCGGTGGGGGTTCGCTGCGGCTCTGCACCCTGGCCTGCCTCTTCTTGCGATGTGAAGGGCGCGGCGTCGGGTGGAATATGGTAGACGGGGACGCGGCTGAGGGAGGGTGGGGGCTCCTCGGACAGGGTGACGAGGGCCACACGCCGGCCCGCCTCTTTGAGGCGCAGCAAGACGGCGGTCATCTCCTCGCTGACGTGGGCCGTGACCAGCACCAGGGTGGCGGGCCAGGGCAGGCGCGGGCTCTCCTGGTTTAGCAGTTTTTCAATGGATCCGGTGGCGAACTCGGTCGTCGCTGCCAACGCCTCCAGAATGTGCGCCAGCTGGTCGGGGGAGCGACCGGGCGGCACGCGGATGGGCTGGTCAGAGCGCGGTACCGAGCCGTTGACGTAGAGCCCGATGCCCCACTTTTGCTCGGCGCCATAGCTGGCGATGGAGCCGGCGACGCTGATGGCGCGCTCCAACTGTTCGGGGCTGAAGCCCATCCAGTGGCGGCGCATCGTTGCCACGTTCAGAAAGACCACGAGCGTCATGCCCGTAGAGGGATCGTACACTTTGGTTTGCAGCGTGCCGCGGCGCGCGGATGCTTTCCAGTGCACGTCACGGAAGCGGTCGCGGGGGTGATAATCGCGTACGCCCTGGGTCCGGATGGGATCTGTAAACAGGCTGCGCTGCACGTTCAGCTCGCCGAATGGTTCTTTGGCCGGAAAGCCCAGCTCCTCCAGAGGCCAGATACGGGGAAAGACGACCACGCGCTGCGTGTCGTCGTACTGGCGCTCGATGGTGAAGAGCGTAAAGATGTCGCCGGAACGGTAGGTGACGGGTCCCAGTGTGTAGAAGCCGCGCCGCGGAAAGGTGAAGGTGAAGGTGCGGCGCGTGTAGGCATTGCCGCCCATCGTCAGCACATTCTGCAGGTTGAATCTGCCGTGTGTCTGGCTGGTGATGTTGCCAATCTCGCCCGCTTCCAGCGGCGCCAGAGGTAGGCGGTCGTCGAAACGCAGCCAGGTGAGCGGGAGCGGTTTGCGGTTTTGTATGTGCACCGTCATCGAAACGGGCTCGCCGGGGAAAACGCGGGTGTGATCAAAGGAGCGGCTGTAGCTGACGCCGCTGAGGGCGTTGTCTTTCCACCACGCGCTGACGACGTAGGTCAAGAGCAGAACGGCGCCCAGGGCCAGAAGGCCCACGTGGCGGTCGGCGATGAGGCCGATGATGAGGAAGAGGATCGCCAGGGGGATCCACGCTTCGCTGAATATACTATTGTGATTTTCCTTGAGCACCATGCCGCGAGAGAGCGCCACGTCTTCAATGCGGGGGAGGGTGCCACGCAGCAGGTGGCGCCTCAGACGCCGGCGCGCATCTTTCTGGGCCTGGTCTTCCTCACCGCGTTCGACGATGATCAGGTGGCTCTCTTTCATCATATGCGGCTGCCGTTACTGCTCTGGAGTGAATCACCGTTTCGCGCTGCGCCTGAGCAGGCTACACGCATCTCCTTAAGCCGCCTCCACGGGCACGGGAACGGTTTCCACCACTTCACGGATGACTTCCTCTGGCTGCCGGCCCCGCAACCGGGTCTGCGGGTTGACCATAAGCCGGTGCGTCAACACCGGGGGCGCCATGGTCTTGACGTCGTCAGGAATGACAAAGTCGCGACCGTGGACCGCAGCGTAGGCCTGGCAGGTGCGGTAGAGGGCCATCGTGGCCCGCGGGCTGGCGCCCAGTTCGATGTCTTCGTGGCGGCGTGTGGTGCGGCATACGTTGACGATGTAATTGCGCACCGATTCTTCCACGCGGATGAAGCGCACCGCCTCCTGCATCTGCAAAATCTGTTGCGGCTCCACAACCGCCTCCAGCGTTTCCAGCGGATCTTCCCGTTCAAAGCGGAGCAGAATGTCGTTTTCCTGTTTCTCGTCCGGATAGCCGATGGTCACGCGCATCAGGAAACGGTCGAGCTGCGCTTCCGGCAGGGGAAAGGTGCCCTCCAGCTCGATGGGGTTTTGAGTGGCCATGACCAGGAATGGGCGCGGCAGTTCGTGCGTGGCGATATCTACGGTTACCTGGCGCTCCTGCATCGCCTCCAGGAGGGCGGATTGGGTGCGCGGCGTGGCGCGGTTTATTTCGTCGGCGAGCAGAATCTCTGAAAAAATGGGGCCCGGACGGAAGACGAACTCCTGCTGCTTCTGGTTGTAGAAGTAAATGCCGGTGACGTCCGAGGGCAACAGATCGGGCGTAAACTGGATGCGCTGGAAGGTACACCCCAGCGAGCGGGCCACCGTTTTGGCCAGGGTCGTCTTGCCCGTCCCCGGCACGTCTTCCAGCAGCAGGTGACCCTGGCACAGGAGGGCGATCAGGGCCAGGTCGATGACGTCGTCCTTGCCGACGATGACTTTCTGAATGTTCTGGCGCAGCCGGGCTGCAGTCTCTGCAATCATGGGTAATCCCTGACTCGTTCTTTGACGGTCGTGGACTTTATTGTATCAAATCTGGAGCATTTTGGTGACAAAGACGGGTTGGCAGGCCCTTACGCGCCTTGTGCTTACTTAAGGCGCGCTGCACCGTGGGGGGCCAGCGTGGTTATGAGCTCCTCATGCAAATGGCCGTTGTCGGCGATAATGCCGTTGACTTTAGGTCCGGCGGGGCGGTTGAAGGTGAATAGGTCGCCGTTCAGATCAACGCAGCGTCCTCCGGCTTCCTGCACCAGGAGAGCGCCGGCGCAGATATCCCACTCGTTTTTTGGCCCGCGGCTCCAGGTAGCGTCCGCCTGACCGGCGGCGACGCGCGCCAGTTTGTAGGCGATGCTGCCCATTACGTTGACGGTTACCATCTCCTTGAAAGGATCGAACTCCCCCCGCTTCCACTCCGAGCGGCTGGCGTCGACCACGGCGCCCTGCAGCGAGGTGCGGTCGCTGACGCTGCCGGCTCCATCATTGAAGCGCAAACCCTGCCCGCGCGCGGCGGTATATAACTCGCCGCTGGCAGGATTGAAGATCACGCCCAGCAGGGGCTCTCCGTTTTGCACCAGGGCCACGGAGACTGAGAACTCGGGGATACCCATGACAAACTCTTTGGTGCCGTCGAGCGGATCGACGACCCACACCAGTTCCTTGTCCAGCCGCTCTGGGTTGTCTACCGTCTCCTCGCTGAGCCAGCCGGCCTGCGGCAACAGGGCCAGGAGGCGCTCTTTGAGCAGGTTGTCGGCGGCGAAATCGGCGTCGGTCACCGGATTATCCGGCATCTTGTCGCGGACGTCGAAGGAGGAGCGGTAAAAGCGCATAATGACGTCGCCGGCGGCGCGCGTGATATGTACGGTTTGGGCAAGGGTGTCGGGGAGGGAATGGTCCATGATCTGCCTGTCCTCGTCCTGTTTTGAGTATTCTACTTGCGGTTGACGGCGTCCTCAACTTCTGCCACAATGGGCGTCGCCGGTTGCCAGATCCAGTCGTGGCTGCCGGCGCCGGTCGCGTCAAAACAACGGTCGCTTTGATGCGATTAATAAGAATAAGCTGCAGGGTGAGAAACAAAAAAAGCCCGGCTCAACCGGGCTTCTTCATGCCGAAGGTGGGATTCGAACCCACACGGGCGTAATGCCCACTACGCCCTGAACGTAGCGCGTCTGCCAGTTTCGCCACTTCGGCACGTAGGAAGTTATTCTATCAATAATAGGGCAGTTGTCAACCATAATCGTGTTCATCACACCATTTATATACGCATGTCTTACGCGGAAGAATACGGGCCCGGGAATGCGGGGGCGCGCCTGTGAGTAACCGCACCTATTATAAGGTAAGTTACGTGATTGAGGATGGGGCGCACCCGGGCAAAATCGCCAACCGCCGGCAGCAGCCGGCCGTCGGGGAAGAGGTGGTTCTGCACGGCGCTGTCTACGTTATCGTCGAAGTGGACGAGCTCATCGCCGCCCGCGACGATTTCGGCTTCGTGCACGCGACGTGCCGCTACCTGCGCGACGTGGAGTGAGAGTCCTGAGCCTCGACACAGGCGTCAGACGATCTCTACAGCGTCGGAGGCTAATCGCGCCGCTTCCTGCAGGCCGCGCACGTCGTCGCCTTGCTTTCCTTTGGCGTTGACCCAGACGATGTTGTGCTCTTTCATCAGCCGGTTCAGTTCCTGCCACAGGTCGGCGTTGGCGATTTCTTTTCCGTCGCGCTTTTTCCAGTCACGACGGCGCCAGCCGTGGATCCAGTTGGTAGCTCCCTGGTAGAGATAATCGGACGTGGTGAAGACGTGCACCTCCTCGCCCGGTTCCAGAAGGTCCAACCCTTCGATGGCTGCACGCAGCTCCATGCGGTTGTTCGTCGTCTCAGGTTCTGAGCCGCTTAGCTGGGTGGTGTCTTCTCCTTTCTCCAGGACTACGCCCCAGCCGCCCGGACCGGGATTGCCCTTGCAAGAGGCGCGCAGATGCAGGCGCGGCGCGTCGGGTGACAGCTCCGCGCCGGGAGTGATCGCCAGCCGCGCTTCGCGCGCCAGGTCGTCCACCCGCTCGTTGAGGGGATCCCCGCTGTGCCCGCGCACCCAGTGCCACTCAATTTCGTGCCGGCGGGTGAGGGGCCACAGTTCGCGCCACAAATCCTCGTTGGAGACGGGCTTGCCGTTTTCCGTTTTCCACCCTTTCTCAGCCCATTTGTCGATCCACTCTGTGATGCCTCGCCGCAAGTACTCAGAATCGGTATAGAATTCAACCTGGCATGGTCGAGTCAGGGTCTGTAAAGCGGAGATAGCCGCGGTCATCTCCATACGGTTATTGGTCGTGTGGGGATCGTTGCCCGTGAGCACCTTCTCCCGCTGGCCATAACGCAAGATGGCGGCCCAACCGCCAATGCCGGGATTGGGGTCAGAGCCGCCATCGGTGTAAATCGTAACTTTCATCTGCCAGAGCGCTACCGCTTATCCAGCGCGTCCAACATCTCTTCTACAGACGTGAACTTGACGCGGGGCCGGCCCTGTTCCTTGCCGCGTTCTGTTTCAATTTCGTCCAGCTTTAGCCAATCTTCGTACGAGAAGTAGTGCGGCTGTTTGCTCTCCACCGTCGCGCGCGCAGCGCCGGCGTCCGGCGCAGTTGGCTGCAGATAGCATCCTTTGGCGACGTCATCAACCATCGCTTCTACGGTCTCCGCAGCGTCCGGTTTGTTAGTGCCGATGACGCCGGTGGCTCCGCGCTTGATCCAGCCCGCCGTGTACTCGCCGGGAACCGGCTCGCCGGATTCAGGGTCGATGACGCGTCCGGCGTCGTTGAGGATGACGCCCCAGCTATCCTTAAAGGGAACGCCCGGAAGTGGAACGCCGGTGTAGCCGATGGAGCGGAAAACGATGTCGCAGGGCAATGTTTCGTACTCATCCCTGGAGCGTGGGCGCAGCGTGCCCGCTTCCGTCTTGTAAAGCTCGTTTTTCACCAGCTTCATAGCCGTTACCCGGCCCTCGTCGTCGCCCACGAACTCGGTGGGAGAGACCAGGAAGCGCAGGATGAGCCGGCGTGATTTGGGCTTCGGCGGTTCCTCGGCAAACTTCTGAATGATCTCCACTTTGCGCGCCGTGGCGCGGTCGGCGCTTTCGGACAGCATTTCTTCGCTGAGCGGATCCAGGCGCGCTTCTTCCGGCGGCACGTAGACGTCGGCGTCTTCCATTTCACCCAGCTCTTTCACTTCGGGCGTGGTGAAGGCGGCCTGGGCCGGGCCGCGGCGACCCAGCATATAAATCTCTTTGATGTTGCTTTCGCGCAGCGCGTCCAGCGCATAGTCGGCGATGTCGGTGCGCCCCAGCTCCTCCGGTGTGCGGCTGAGAATGCGACAGACGTCCACGGCTACGTTGCCCACGCCGATCACGGCGGCGCGCTCGCCGCTGAGATCGAAGTGGCAGTCGCGAAAGTCAGGGTGTCCGTTGTACCAGGCCACGAACTCGGTCGCTGCGTAGCTGCCGCGCAGCTCCTCTCCGGGAATGCCCAGCGAGCGATCGGTCTGGGCGCCGGTCGTATACACGATCTGGTGATAGTGCCGGCGCAAATCGGCGAGGCTGACGTCGCGGCCCAGCTCTACGTTGCCGTAGAAGCGGAAGGTGGGCTTGCGCGCCGTGCGGTCGAAAACCTTCGTGACAGACTTAATCTTCTGATGATCGGGGGCCACGCCGTAGCGCACCAGCCCAAAAGGGGTGGGCAGACGCTCGTACATATCGACTTCGACGTGGTACTGTTTTTGCTTGAACAGTTGGTCCGCTGTGTAAAATCCGGTTGGCCCGGCGCCGATGATTGCCACGCGCAAGGGCCTTGTCTCCGTACCAACTTCTGACATTGCTTGACTCCTTTTCAGCTTTCGTCAGCCAGCAATTGGGTTTCCAGAGTGTCGATCTCCCCGCGATATGCGTCCCGCTGTGCTTTCAGGACGTCACCGATGGAGATGATACCGATCAACTTGCCCTGGTCCAACACCGGCAGGTGGCGAAAGCGCTTTTCGGTCATCGTGTGCATGACGGAGAAGAGGTCGTCCTGGGGCAGGCCGGTGATCACTTCTCGGGTCATGATATCTTCAACCAGTTCCGCGAAAACCTCTTCGTTCTCAGCGCCGCGGCGGATGACGTCGCGCTCAGAAATGATGCCTACAGGGACGTCACTGCCCTCTTCCATAACGACGAGCGCGCCGATATTGTGCCTGCTCAGCAAGGCCACTGCGTCTCGAATGGGCTGTTTGGGCCCGATGGTGATAACGCGCCCGCTCTTGGTTGCCAACAATCGCATGACTTTCATTTCGGGACCTCTCCTAAAAGAAAGTAGGGCGCCAACCGGTGCGCCCTACACTAACTTGTTAACCTTCACGTCTCCTATGGATTATAGGAGATGGATCTGGGCCTGACAATGCTCAGCGCCCGCCGGTGACGTTGTGCAAGGAGTCGCAGGAGGGACAACTACCGTCCGGCCGAACCATGGCATAACCGGCCTGTGGATCACCGTCTGGATCGTAGTAGGTGAAGTCGACGTTGAAGACGATGATCATGCGCACGCGGTTGTTGTTCGCCGCCAGGCTCACCGTTTCGGCCAGCCACTGCGCCTGTTCGGCAACGGACGTCCCCGAGGCCCAGCCAAAGGCCGACGGCAGGCCGGGATAGCCGTCGCTGGAGAGGTAGCCAAGCTCGGTGAAGCAGAGGGGGCGCGCACCGCCGAAGGCATTGTAATAGACGTTTACCATGGGGGCGTAGTACCAGCTATAGTGGCTGCCGCCCGGGTGACCGCTACTGCTGTGCGGCGAGGTAGCGCCGGCGTTGAAGTGGACGCCGATGCAGTCGGCGTAGTTGGCGGCGCCGGCTGCCGCCATGCCCGCCACGTAGCGGTCGTCGGCCCAGGCGTTGGTGCCGTTGTCGAAGCCGGTGGGCGCCGGTGCGCCGGTGATGACCATGACGTTGGAGTTGGCGTTCTTGATGGCAGTGTACGCCGGGCGCAACATGTTGTTGACGTAGCTGCTGGGGCTGATCTGGCCCGCGGGCCACTCGCGGTCGATATTCTGCTCGTTCCATATTTCGATGGCGTCGGGGCCCAGCGCCGCCACACCGCCCAGGAAGTCGGCGTAGGCGTTGAAGTCGATGCCGTCGGCGCCCGGGTACAGATTGGCGCCGGGGATGCTCAACAGGATCTTGAAGCCGTTATTATGCGCTTCCTGGATCAGACCGGCTACGGCGTTGGGATCATCGCCCGGTCCCCACTTATGCTGGAACTTGACCCAGGACATGCCCGCGTGTTGCATACGGGCGGCGGAGCCGAAGCCCACGACCTGACCGCCAATCTCAAAGCCGGCGGCGGAGGGCGGCGGTGGGGGCGGGGTGGGGCCCGGATCAGGATCTGGATCCGGGGCCGGCGGGCCACTGCTGCCACCGGGCAACTGCAGAACCTGCCCCACGTGAATGACGTTGGGATTGCTCAGATTGTTCAGGGCTGCCAGCTCCTGATAGGTTGTGCCAAAGCGGCGGGCAATAGAGCTGAGGGTATCGCCGGGCTGCACCGTATACGTTGACTCGCCGGATGGCGGCGGAGATGCTGTCGGCGTGGGGTCGGGAGCCGGGGGATCTGGGGGGTCTGCGCCCCCGTCGTCTCCGCCACTGCCATCGCCAGGAATGGTCAGCACTTGTCCCACATGGATGATGTCGGGGTTGGCAATATCGTTGAGGGCGACGATCTCTTGCACGCTTGTGTTAAAGCGCCTTGCGATCGCCGATAGGGTGTCCCCGGCTTGCACGGTGTAGCTGAAATCAGCGAACGCTGCGTTCACCGTAAAAAATGCGAGGAACAATACGAGGACAGGAATAATAGTCCAGCGGTACTTCTTCATGGAAAGGATCCTCCACCTGAATTAGACGTGAATGGGTGACTGTGGTCCACGCCCGGTGCGACTGATTGCTAAGAACTACGATTATTATAAAGCGCCCCGCCCACGATACAAGTCTTTCGCAGGGAAACCGGTGGGGAAACGAGGTCGGCGCGTCGCCTGGATCGGCGCTGCTGTCCAGATCGGGTATACTACGGGCGATGTACAGATGCCACAAAAGACTGGCGGTCAGATAGCGTAGGAGAAGATATGACGTTACCGGAAACGAAAGAAAAACAGGCGTTTGCCGATATGGAATATGTGAAAGACATCTTGCACACGATCGGCGAGACGCCCCTGGTGGAATTGCAATCGGTGGGCCGGGAGTTGCCGTGTACCATTCTGGCCAAGGTTGAGTTCTTCAATCCCGGTGGCTCAGTCAAAGATCGCATCGGACCGCCAATCATCGAGGAAGCAGAGCGCAGCGGCAGGCTCAAGCCGGGCGGCACGATTGTCGAAGCAACGTCGGGGAATACGGGCGTGGGCCTGGCCATTGCCGCCGCCGTCAAAGGGTACCGTTGTATCTTTGTGATGCCGGACAAGATGTCACAGGAGAAAATTCAGCTACTGCGCGCCTTTGGGGCGCGGGTGGTGGTGACGCCCACGGCGGTGGCTCCAGACGATCCGCGCAGCTACTACTCGGTGGCGCGCCGCCTGGTGGAGGAAACGCCCAACGCCATCCTGGCCGACCAGTACGAGAACCCGGTGAACCCCCAGGCTCATTATGAGGTGACCGGCCCGGAACTGTGGCGGCAGACGGCGGGGCGCATGACGCACTTTGTGACGGGCATGGGCACCGGAGGCACGATTACAGGAGTGGGGCGCTATTTGAAAGAGCAGAACCCACAGGTAAAGGTGATCGGCGTCGATCCCGTGGGCTCCATTCTTTATGATCTGCACCGCACGGGCGAGTACGTGGAGGCTGAAAGTTACAAGGTTGAGGGGATCGGCGAGGATTTCTTGCCGGGCACCACGGACCTTGACGTGGTTGACGAAATTATCCAGGTTACGGACCGCGCCAGCTTTCTGACGACGCGGCGGCTGGTGCGCGAGGAAGGGATTTTTTGTGGCGGCTCTTCCGGCAGCGCGGTGTGGGGCGCTCTGGAGTATGCGCGCAAGCACGACCTGGGCGAAGACGACGTGATGGTGGTCATTTTGCCCGATTCCGGCTCGCGCTACCTGAGCAAGGTGTTCGACGACGACTGGATGCGCGAGAATAGCTTCCTGGAGCGCACGTGGGTCGATTTTCAGGCGGCGGATATTCAGGCAGCGCAGGGCGTGAAGACGGTAATCACGGCCCGGCCGCAGGATCGGCTGACGGACGTGGTGGCCCTGCTCAAGAAGCACGGCGTGTCGCAGTTGCCGGTGATCGACGAGGACGAGCGGCTGGTGGGGCTGGTGCGCGAGATCGATCTGCTCAACCACATGCTCACCGCGGAGCACGAACACGAGGCGGATGAGACGATTGAGTCCATGATAGACCGCAACGTGGCGGTGGTGCAGGCCAATACGCCGCTGGAGACGCTGATGGGCATTTTCAGCACCCGGCGCGCCGTTGTCATCGCCAGCGGCGACCGCGTGCAGGGTATCCTGACGCAGATCGACCTGCTCGATTTCCTGGCAGCCCGCGTGGGCAAGACGGAGGCGGCATAACGGCCGGTGCTGTCAGCGTGCTTAAGTACGCTTACAGAAATTCATCGGGAATGAACTCGCTCTAACGCGTACTTATTAGGCAGTTGCACATCACTTTGCGCTTGCTGAATTCCAATTAAAATGTGCAACTGCACTTAATTGCTTGAGAAATAAAGCACAAGTATAATGACCGCTGGCCCGCAGCCGGGGCCACGTACGCGGTCTCGTAAGTATCTGACCACTCAGAGGGAAATTTCATGAATCTGTTTATTATCGCCGGTATCGTTGGAATTCTCGTCATTTTGTTGGGCGTGGCCATTGCCGCCATCTTTGTGCGCCTGAGCCGTATGGTAAACGAGAATCAGCAAGCGGTGCAGAAAGAGGAATCGGCGTATAATCCATCGGTCACTTTCGGTTTTGAAATTCCCGTCCAGGCAGACGTGCCTGAGCAGTTAGCCCAGGCGCGCAAACTGGCGGCGAAACGAGCCGCAGCGTTGCCGCGCGGCGCGAACATGCGCATCGGTCGTCTGGGCGCTTCCACTCTGAAGGGGGCCAGCAAAGGGCTTGAGGAAGATCCGCAGACGGCGGTGAAGATCGCCGCCTTCCACACCTGGCAGGGGGCCAAGACGGGGCCGCCGGCAGGCGGCGTGCAGCAAACGCAGACCGTGGCGCGCCAGGCGCGTGCGGCCCCCACCAAGAAGCCGGAAGACCTGGTGCCCGGCGAGGATTATCCCTTCACCGAAATTACCGATGATATGTCCCCCGACGAGGTGCGGCAGGCGCGCATTGCCAACGCCCGCGCCCGGTCGGCGGCGGTGAAGGCGCTCAAGCAGCAGGCTGAGGCTTCGGCGCCGGCAGCCGACGCGCAGGCCGGCGAGCCGGTCGTGGCCGAGGCGCAGAAGGCGTCCCCGGCGGCGGAGGCGGTGGCTGCAGCGGGCGTGGAAGAGCCGGAGTATATCGAAATTACGGACGACATGCCCGCCGATGAGGTGCGCAAGGCGCGCATTGCCAACGCCCGGGCGCGCTCCGCTTATATGAAGGCGCTGAAGGAAGCGGGGGTTGATCCCAGCCAGGTGACCGAGCAAGAGAAGCAACCGTCGGCAGCGCCCGCGGCGACCGAGGAATCGGCGAAGGCCACACGCCCGGCGGAGCCCACGCCGGCATCCGCTCGCGAGGCGATCGCCGTTCCCGACGATATTCCGCAGCCGGACTACATTGAGATCACGGACGACATGCCCGCCGACGAAGTGCGCAAAGCGCGCGTGCAGAATGCGCGCGAGCGCTCCCGTTATTACAAGGCGTTGAAGGAGCGCGGCATCGACCCCAAGGAGCTGGAAGCGCAGCAGGAGGCCGCGTCGGCTGCGCCGGCGGAAACGGCTGAAGCGCCTGCCCAGGAGGCGCCCGCGCCCGAACCGGCTCCGGAACCGGAGCCGGAAGCGCAGGCAGCGGATGGCGGCGGGGTGGAAATCCCGGCGCACATTTCACGTCCGGATTACACGGAAATTACGGACGATATGTCCGCCGACGAAGTGCGCAGGGCCCGCGTGCACAACGCCCGCGAGCGCTCGGCATTTTTCAAGGCGCTAAAGGATGCGGGCATCGATCCCAAAGAGGTAGAGTTGGATTGACCGGCCTGCCGAAGGCCGCTATTGGCGCACCGGGAAACAGTGGAAAAGGGACGGCCTCTCTGCGGAGAGGCCGTTTTGTCATCGGAAGAGAGAACAGGCAATTGTGGCACGTTGGGACTCAGTAAAACGCGCGTTTCGTGAATCTCCGAAAAGCATGGAGCTGCTCGCCGTGTCGGGCCTGTTTGCGCTGGCGCTTCTGCCCCGGCTGTACCAGTTGGGGTCGGCGCCTCCGGGCCTCAACGGCGACGAAATCTACAATATCATCGATGCGCGGCGCATCGGGTGGGGCAACTGGCCCATCTTCTTGCCGGGTAACAACGGGCGCGAAGCGCTTTACTTCTACCCGATGGCGCTTTCTCTGCGCCTGTTGGGTGATAGTGTGCTGGCGGTGCGCTTGCCTTCGGTTCTGTTTGGCGCGGGCAGCGCCGCGCTGACCTATCTGACGGGCAAGGAACTCTTCAACCACCGCGTGGGCCTGGCGGCGGGGCTGTTCGTGGCTGTCGCGCTGTGGCCCGTGATGCCGTCGCGCATCGGCCTGCGGGCCATCAGCCTGACGTTTTTCACGGCGCTGACGGTGCTGTTGTTGGCGCGCGGCGTGCGGCGCGGGCAACGGACCTGGTTGCTGGCGGGCGGCGTCGCGCTGGGGCTGACGATGTACACCTACATTCCCGGCCGCGTCTTTCCCGCGGTGATTGCCGGCTGGGCGGCGTCGCTCTGGGTCTGGCGGCGACCACAGTGGCGCGCCAACCGGCGCTCGCTGCTGCTGGCATTTCTGTTTGCGCTGGTGATTTTCGCCCCGTTCGGCCTGTACATGCTGCAGCAGCCGCACCAGGTCAACCAGCGCATTTACAGCATGGAGAACGCGCTGCAGCGGGCGCAGCGCGGCGAGCCTGAAGCGCTGCTGGGCTCTATCGGCGGCGTGCTCAAAATGTTCAGCTTTCGCGGCGATGACGAGTGGCGCTACCACCTGGCCGACGAGCCGGTCTTCGATCGGCTGAGCAGCCTTTTCTTCTATGGCGGGCTGGCGCTGGCGGTCGCCGGTGTGCTGCGTGGTCCGAAGCGCGAAGGACGGCAGCCGGCGTATCTGCTGTTGCTCTTGTGGCTGGGGGCCATGCTGGCGCCCAACGCTGTGCTCAACGAGAACCCTTCCTTTCTGCGCGCGGCGGGGGCCATCACGCCCACCTATCTGCTGCTGGGCCTGGGCCTGGATGGCGCCCACCGCTTTGTGCGGCGACGCCGGCGCGGTGCGCGCCTGCTGATGCCGCTGGTTGTGGTGCTGCTCGCGGCGTATACCCTGCGCCAGACGTGGCAGGGCTATTTCGGAACGTGGGTGCACCATCCCGAGGTGCGCGAGGCGTATAATGCCGAGCTGGCGGCGATCGGTCGCTTTTTGCAGGAGGAGCCGCGCGCGGCGCAGGCGCGGCTGTTCGTCGCCAGCGGCTACGCCTACGACAACACAACGGCCATCGGCTTTTCCTTCTTTTCGGATGCCGACATTTCCTGGTTTTCGCGGGAGCAGACGTTCGTGTGGCCGGACGGGGAGCGCGAGGCGTGGTACCTGCTGCCTGCACGCAGCCGCTTGCCGGCGTCTGCCCTGGAGAAGTTGCAGGCGGCGGCGACGGAGGAGGTCGGGCGCTACGAAGATGGCGCGCCGGCGTTCACCCTGTACCGTGTTGCGCCCCAGGCGGTGGCCTGGCAGCCGCGGCGGCCCGCGCAGTGGACGTTCGAGAACGGGCTGCACCTGGTGGGCTACGATATGCCCGAGACGATGCTCGCCGGGGAGGCGGCGCCGGTGACGTTGCACTGGCAGGCGCCGGGCGACGAGGCGGCGCGACCCAACCGGCTGACGTACGCCCAGGTGCACCTGCGGGATGCGGCGGGGGCCGTTCGCGCCCGGGAGGAAATACTGCTGGGCTACCCCCAGGCGGGCTGGCAGGCCGGGGACCGTTTTGTACAGGAGCTGAGCCTGGCGCTGCCGGAGGGTGTTCTGCCCGGCCCGGCCTCGCTGGCGTTCGAACTGCGTGACGATCGGGGCCGACCGTTGGCCATCGTGGCCCGCGAGGAGGAAACGGAGCCGGCAGCGGTGGTGCGCGCGCGCCCCTTGGAGGCGTTCTCCATAACGCCGGAGATGACCGTTTTCGACGAGGCGCTCGTTCTGCGCCAGGCTACGTTCCGGCCTTACCTGACGCCGGGCACGACGTTGAACGTGGCCCTGGATTGGGTGGCCCTGGAACGCCCGGCGCAGGATTATCGCGTGCAGTTGCAGCTGGTGCGACCCGGCTCCGATGAGCCGCTGTTGCAGGAAACGTTCGAGCTGTGGCCCGGGCAATATCCGCCCACGTCCTGGCAGGCGCAGGAAGCGGTGACGACGTTCCACGCGCTGGACATTCCGCTGGAGGTGGAAACCGACATGGCGCCGGAACTGCGCCTGCGCCTGTTGCCGGCAGCGGACGGAGCGCAGCAGCCGTTGCCCGTAACGCAGGGCGACGGGACGCTGAGCTCCCTGGAACCGGACGTACGCCAGCGCATCTTCGACGCGCCGCCTGTGGACCACAGTGTCAACGCCCAATTTGATGAGACGATCGAGTTGCTGGGCTATGAGCTGGATACCAATGAGGCGCGCCCAGGCGGCGAGATCCGGCTGACGCTGGTGTGGCGCGCGCTGGAACGGGTGGATGCGAATTACACCGTCTTCAACCACATTGTTGATGGGGCAGGGCAGATGCAGGGGCAGCTGGACAGCCCGCCGGTGGGCGAGGCCTGGCTGACCAATACGTGGCTGCCGGACGAGGTCATTGTGGAGGAGCGGGCCATTCCGCTGGCGGATGACGCCGCGCCGGGGCCGGCGACGTTGCTGGTTGGCCTGTACACGGCGGAAGACCAGGAGCGGGCGGCGGTGACGGTGGACGGGCAGCGCCTGCCGGGCGATCAGGTGCCGCTGGCGGAGATTGAGATTCGCTAACGCTCCGGATGGGCCGGGCAGTTCCAACGCGGTTCTTACACCCCGGTGGGATTATGGTCTCGTCGGCCTCCGGGCGCTATGTTAAAATTGATAAGATCATGCTGTTAGACTATCGGGTATTAGAGCGAGAATATTTGCTGGCCATCAGCCGCGCGCTGACCGCGGAACTGGACCTCAGCGACGTGTTGCGCATCATCGTGCGCGCCGCTGTGGAGCTGGTTTCCGGGCGGGCGGGCATCATCGCTCTGGCCAACCCTACAGACGAAACGTTCCGCGTGGCGGCTGTATACGGCATCCCACCGGAGCACATCAACCATTTCGATCCCCTCTTGCAGGGACTGCCTTATCGCGAGGGGCACGAGCACGAAGCGATTCCCGATCTGACGCGGCGCATGCAGGAACTGGCGCGTGAGGCCGATCTGGGTTTGAGTCAGGTCATCCGCCTGCCGATGATCAGCGGCGACAGCGTCGTGGGCATGATTTTCGTGTTCCAGACCGGCAACTATCGCTTTCGCAGCGACGCCTCTAATCTGCTGCGCAGCTTTGCCGACCAGGCGGCGATCGCCGTCAAGAACGCGCGCCTTTATGAAGCGGTTATTGCCGAAAAGCAACGGCTGGACGCCATTCTGGAGCAGAGCGCGGACGGCGTAATGATTCTGGACCCGCACCTGGAGATTACGGGCTTCAACAAAGCGCTGAGCCGCATGACGGGATGGAGCGCGGAGGACGCCATCGGCCGCATGCACGACGAAGTGATCCGCTGGCAGACGCTGGAGACGGAGATGGACCTGGAAGTGGCCCTGGCCAATGGCTGGCCTTTGCCCCACGCCGCGCACCTCTACGTGGAGGGCGACATGGAACGCCCCGACGGCTCCACCGTCAGCCTGGGCATTACCTACGCGCCGCTGCTGGACAACACCGGGCGCATGACGGACATCATCGCCAACGTGCGCGACCTGACCCGCTATCGTGAGGAACAGGAGCTGCAGAAGACCTTCATTTCTGTCGTCAGCCACGAGCTGAAGACCCCGGTTTCCATTATCAAGGGCTATGCGGGAACGTTGCGCCGCCAGCAGGAGGCCAATTGGCCGCCGGAAGTGCTGGACGAGTATCTCTCCGTCATCGAGGAAGAGGCCGACCAGCTCACAGAACTGATCGACCGTTTGCTGGAAGCGTCGCGGTTGCAGGCGGGCACCTTTAAGCTGGAACTGGATGAGGTGTGGTTGCCCAAGATCGCCACAAGTGTGACGCGTAAATTCAGCAGCCAGACTTCCAGACATCGCCTGAAGGTGGATTTCCCCGATGATTTCCCGGTGATTTTCGGCGATGAGCGCCGTTTGACGCAGGTTCTGAACAACCTGGTGAGCAACGCCATCAAATATTCGCCCGAGGGTGGACAGATTGAAGTAAGCGGCGACGTCAATCCGGAATACGTGCTCGTTTCCGTGCGCGACGAAGGGATCGGCATCCCGGAGCACGAGGAACAGCGCATTTTCGAGAAGTTTTCGCGATTGGACAATGCGCTCAGCCGCAAGACAGAAGGAACGGGCCTGGGCCTGTTCCTGACCAAGGCCATCGTGGAAGCGCACGATGGACGCATCTGGTTTAGCAATAATCGCGACGCGGACGGCGACGGCGATGCTCGCGGCACCACGTTCACCTTTTGCCTGCCACGTGATGGCCGTGAAGCGGCGCAAGATGAGGCAGGTAAAGGCAGCGCTGCTGGGAACGGCGCCGGTGAGCGCGGCGCGTCCAGAGGCGTGCGCCGGCGCGAACAATCGCAGTAAGAGAGAAGAGAACGACCAGCGAGGCACAGAGCGCGGCGGCAGCCCCGCTCTGGCCTTGTTAAAAGAGAGTTACATATGCAGACACAAATTACTTGTCCCCGATGCCAGACCCCGTTTACGGCCGACATCCACCAGGTTATTGACGTCGGTCGCAATCCCCAACTGAAGTACGAGCTGCTCAACGGGACGCTCAACGTTTTTGTCTGTCCCAACTGCGGTACGTCGGGACAGATGGCCACGCCCTTGCTCTATCACGATCCAGAGCACGAGATCTTTATGGTGCACGTGCCGATGGAGATGAACCTGCCTCACGAGGAGCAGCAAAAGGTGATCGGGCAGATGGTGCAGGAGGCGATGAGCCAGATCCCGAGCGAGGAACGCCGCGGCTACATGCTGCAGCCGGAAGAGGTGATCCGTTACCAGACCTTCATGGAAAAGATCCTGGAAACGGAAGGGGTCACGCCGGAGATGATCGAGCGGCAGCGGGAGCAGGGACGGCTCTTGCAGCAGATGATCGAGGCCGACAAGGAGGCGAGAGGCGATCTGATTGAAGAGAACGTGGAGATGATAGACGAGACGTTCTTCGCCCTGCTGCGCAGCAACATTGAGGCCGCCCAGCAGCAGAACAACAACGATGTGCTGATCAAGCTGATCAATCTGCAGGCCCGGCTGTATACGGAGACAGACGTGGGGCAACGGCTGGAGAAGCAGCAGACGGCCCTGCGCGCCTTCCAGAAAGAGGTGCAGAAAGAAGAGCAGCTGACGCCGGAGATGCTGGCGCGGCACGTGACGCGCCACTATGAGAATGACAGCACCGTCGACGCCCTGATTTCCATGGGCCAGTCGGCATTCAACTACGAGTTCTTCAGCCACCTGACCGAGAATATTGAGAAGGCGGCTAAGGAAGGGCAGAAGGACAAAGCAAAAGGGCTGACGCGCCTGCGCCAGCGGCTGTTGGAGTTGCAACGCGAGTTGCAGGAACAGTCTCAGCGCATGTTGCAGGAGGCTACGAACACGCTGCAGTCGATTTTGCAGGCTGAGGATCAGAAGGCGGCGGTTAAAGAGAACGCCTCGCGCATCGACGACGCCTTTATGTACGTGCTGTCGGCGATGATGGCGCAGGCCGAGCAAGAGGGCCAGACGGAGCAGGTGCGGGCCATGAAGCGCGTTCAGGAACTGATTATGGAAGAGGCCGAGCAGCAGGTGCCGCCGCAGATTCGCATCATCAACCGTCTGTTGCGCGCAGAATCAGACGAGGAGCAGCGCCGTATTCTGGATGAAAACGCCGAGTTGGTGACGCCGGAGCTGGTCCAGATGCTGGACGCGCTGGCCAACGAAGTGGCCGCCGACGGCGAGGCAGCAGCCATGGCAGGCGAGATTCGCAAGCTGAAGGCGATGGTTGAAACGAGAGTGTCGCCGGCGTCGCCGGCATCTTCGCCGTCGTCCCCGTCCGGCGGTATCATCACGCCGTAGGCGGTTGCTGCTGCCTTTCCGAGGAGAGAGACATCGGATGTCTCCAAGACATCCGATGTCTTGAGTAGTCAGAAAGTGATTTAGTGAGGGTCGTTGTCGAGGCGAAAGCCGTGGCCCCTGACTGTGACCACGTATTCGTAGTCGTCGAGTTCCGCCAACCGGTCGCGCAGACGGCGCACCAGGGCATCGATTGCCTGTTCTGAAACGCCGAGGCCTTCTGTGCCGGGCCAGACAGCTTCGACGATCGCGTCACGGTCAACCACGGCTCCCTCAGCCTCATAGAGAGTATGGAGGAGACGAAACTGTGCCAGAGATAATGGCGGATCAAGTTCCTCGCCGTTGATGTTGACAGCACGCTGATCGGAATCCAGGACGAGATTTCCGGTGGGGGTTGGTTGTTCGAAGGTCAACGGCAATGTGGCGTCTGTTCCCACGAATAACAGCTTGACGCAAAGGGCAATCTGGATCTCGTCGCCGTCATGCAACGGTGCGGACCCGGTTACCTGCACACCGTTCAGATGGGTGCCGTTTTTGCTCTGGAGGTCGTGTAAAAGATACTGGCCGTTTTCACGAGTGATCTTGACGTGATGTCGCGAGACCTGCCGTTCGGGCAAGACGATGTGACAGTCACTGCCCCGGCCAATGATAAACGGATCATGATCGACCGTCCATTGTTGCCCGGCAAGCTCTCCCTCGCTGGCAACGACCACTGGCTTCTCGTTCATCTTCCTATTGCCTCAGAATGTAAAATAACAGCGGTTTGCGACTGAAGAGAAATGCTACCACCATTACCAAATAATACTATTTTACGCCAACGCTACCAGATAACCAACATTGTGGGGCAGGGTGGCATGGGCAGCATTTATCGGGCCGAAGATTTGCGGCTGCCGGGACGGCTGTGCGCCATCAAGGAGGTGCAGCCGGAGCCCGGCGCGTCGCCCGATCTTCAGAAGCAGGCGCAGGAACAGTTTTTGCAGGAAGCAAGCATCCTGGCCCGCCTGGATCATCCCAATCTACCAAAAGTTTCCGATTTCTTCCATCACGAGGGGCGCGATTACCTGGTGATGGATTACGTGCCGGGCAAGGATTTGCGCCAGTTGAGCCAGGAGAGTTGGGGCGCGGGCGAGCCGCTGGAGGAGGCGGAGGTCCTGAAGTGGGCGGAGCAGATCCTGGACGCGCTGATCTACCTGCACGAGCACGAGCCGCCTGTGGTGCACCGCGACATCAAACCGGCCAACATCAAGCTGACGCCGTCCAACCGTATCAAGCTGGTCGATTTTGGTCTGGTAAAGCTGATGGACCAGGACGACGCGCGCACCATCACGGTGGTGCAGGGGCGGGGCACGGCGCTGTATACGCCGTTGGAGCAGTATGGGGGCGACGGCGGACACACGGATGTGCGCTCCGACATTTACGCGCTGGGAGCCACGCTCTATCATCTACTGACGGGACAGGCCCCGCCGGCGGCAAAGAGCCGCTTCCTGACGCCGGGCAAACTACGCGAGCCGCGGGAGCTAAACCCGGCGTTGAGCCGCAAGACGTCGGAGACGGTGTTGTGGGCCATGGAGATGCATCCGGACGACCGCCCGCGCGATTTGCACCAGTTCTATGGCGCGCTGCTGGGCGACGAGCCGCGCCCGCCGCGCCACAGGGAACAGACGGAGCCCACGATGAGCGACGCCGTGCGCGAAAACGGCCTGCTGGTCATGGCGGCGGTGGCCCTGTTCCTGTTGGCGGTGATCCTGACGCTGTTTTGAGCCCCTGCTCGCTTGACAGCGTCTGGAGAGACCGCTATATTTTGGGAAGGGAATTTTCAGGCTCGTGTTATAATGCAAGTGGACGGGTGCACGAAAACTTAAGGAGAAGCGTCAATGGCAAGTGTAACGTATGAAAACGTTTTTAAACGGTTTGGGGACGTCGAAGTCATCACCGATATGAACGTCGAGATCAACGACAAAGAGTTTGTCGTTTTCGTCGGCCCTTCTGGTTGTGGTAAGTCAACCCTGTTGCGCCTGCTGGCCGGTCTGGAGGAGATCAGCGAGGGCGAGATCTACATCGGCGATCGTCTGGTGAATGACGTGCCGCCCAAAGACCGTGATATCGCCATGGTCTTCCAATCGTACGCCCTTTACCCGCACATGTCCGTGTACGACAACATGGCCTTTGGCCTGAAGCTGCGCAAGACGCCCAAGGACGAAATCGACCGCCGCGTGAAGGAAGCGGCGGAGATTTTGGGCCTGGCCCATTTGCTGGACCGCAAGCCCAAAGCGCTGTCCGGCGGGCAGCGCCAGCGCGTGGCTGTGGGCCGCGCCATCGTGCGCGAACCGGCCGTGTTCCTCATGGACGAGCCGCTGTCCAACCTGGACGCCAAGCTGCGCGTGACGGCGCGCGCGGAGATTTCCAAGCTGCACAAGCGGCTGGGCACGACGTTTATTTACGTGACCCACGACCAGGTGGAAGCGATGACCATGGGCGACCGCATTCTGGTGTTGATGGACGGCGTCCTGCAGCAGATCGACACGCCGCGCAACCTGTACGAGGAGCCGCGCAACCTGTTTGTGGCGGGCTTCATCGGCAGCCCCAGCATGAACTTCTTCGACGCCACCGTGGTGGGCGAGGAAGGCAATATGTACGTAGACACCGGCGACTTCCGCATCCAGGTGCCTGAGCACCGCAAGGCGCCGTTTGATAGCTACGTGGGCAAAGAGGTGATCTTTGGCATCCGGCCCGAGCACATCCACGCCCGCCAGTTCGCGCCGCCCAAGATTACGGCGTCGCCCATCCAGGCGCAGGTTGAGGTTGTGGAGTTGCTGGGACACGAATTGCACCTCTATATGGACGGCGGCCAGAACAGCTTTGTGGCCACCGTCGATACACGCCTGGCCCCATCGGTTGGCCAGGATCTTGATCTGGTTCTGGACACGGATCGCATGCACCTCTTCGACAAGAACACCGAACTGGCCATCCGTTAAGGCCTTCACCTGCTCCGCAGAAGCCGCTGCTCCCGGGAGCAGCGGCTTTTTTTTGTGCCGCTGTGTACGGGGCTTCCAGACGGGGCTTCCAGACCCTGTCAATCTTCTGAGTGTGATATGACCGAACGTAAAGTATGGGGCGCTTTCTTGCTGCTGGCGCTGGCCTGGGGCACCTCGTTCATGTTTATCAAACTGGCCGTGCAGACGCTGCAGCCGCTGACGCTGGTCACGCTGCGCCTGCTCATCGGCTGGGTGGGGCTGGGGATCATCATGCGCTGGCGAGGCATTTCGCTGCCGCGGCGGCGCGAGACGTGGGGGCACCTGGCGGTCATCGGGCTGATCAACGTGGCGCTGCCCTTCGTGCTCATCACCTGGGCCGAGTCGGGCAGCCAGGGCCTGGACAGCGGCGTGGCTTCGATTCTGAACAGCACGGTGCCCCTGTTCAGCATCGTAGTCGCCGGCCTGGTGTTGCGCATGGAAACGGTCTCCATGGCGCGCGTGCTGGGGCTGGTGGTCGGTTTTGCCGGGGTGGTGCTGCTCATGAGCCGCGGCGCGACGGCGGAAACGGGCAGCGTATGGCCCTCGGTCGCTGTGGTCGGCGCGGCGTTGTGCTATGCGTTGGGCACCATCTACGCCCGCCGTTCCCTGCGAGGGCTGAATCCCATCACGTTGGCTGCGGGCCAACTGTTTCTGGCCGACGTGGCGGTGCTCACCCTGGCCCTGCTGCTGGAGGATTTCAGCCAGCAGACGTTTACCTGGACCACGATCGGGTCCCTGCTGTGGCTGGGGCTGTTAGGCTCGTGCATGGCTTATATTCTCTACTTTTTCGTGTTGGAAGAGTGGGGCGCGACGCGCACGACGCTGGTGACCTACCTGGTGCCCGTCGTGGGCGTGACGGCGGGCGTGCTCCTCCTCGGCGAGCGGCTGGATTGGCGCATGGTGGGCGGCGGGCTGCTCATTCTCGTTGGCGTGCTGATCGTCAACGGGCGGCTGCGCCTGCGGCGGCTGTCCCGGCAGGGTACAATGGCGGACTGAAACACGACGTTGCATGTAGGACCGTGGAGAAGGGCATGCCGGTAGCTAATTATGAACCAGGCGAATCATTTCCCATTCAGTTTGTGTGGCAGTTGCCGGACGGCGATTTTATCCGCGCCATTTTCGAAGCGGAGGTGGAGGCGCACGATTACCAGCTCGACCGCTACCTGCTGCGACTGGCGGAGCTGAAGGCGGGGCGGCAGGAGGACGAGCGCGGGGAGATGCGGCCCAAGGAGGCGCTGTCCAGGGAGTATTGGGCCATGGTGGGCCAGCTAATCGGCAAGCGCGTCTATCTGGCCTTTGAGGTGGACGACGGGCGGCCCTTGCGCCTGCGCATCGATACGCTGACGCAGGAGCACCATTTCTTCACGCGGCTGGATGAAGAGGAGTAGCGTGCGTTGACACGCCATAAGAAATCGGATGTCTCAAAGACATCCGATTTCTCACGGATGTGAGCACCTCTCAGGCAAACAGCCGCCGCCACAAGTTCGTTTCAATCATGCCCTGCGGATCGCAGCGCGCTTTGAGGGCGCGGAACTGCTCGATGGTCTCCTCGCCGAGG